>JANWID010000200.1 GCA_025450095.1 Bacteroidia bacterium
CGGATTACATGATTTGTATTGGAAATTTCGAGATCATAGAAAGTTGTTCCAGCAAGGCCTCCAATTTGCTGATCATTGATGGAGCCATCGAATGTCACGACACTATTGCCTGGTTCAAAAGTTCCATTATTTTCCCAGTGTCCGCGGACAAAAATCGGGTACTTTGAAATACTATTACAAACAATAGCCGAAGCTGCATCCTGGATTATTAAAGAATCATAAACAACCAGCGAACTCTGGGTAGTGGCATTTATAAAAATGGTATCACTTGATTCAACACGCAAATTTTGAGTCAGGGCATACACTCCGGACCCGATAACCGGTCGGAAATAAGTGTAGGGTCCGGAAGGTCCTCCGGGAATACGCACGTTCATAGCCGGGTTTGCAATTACAGGTGCTATTGCAGGACACCAGTTTGTTGAATCATCCCATGCATTGGTATAACCCATCCAGGTAGTGTAACCAGGGTAAGGAATGCAGGGTTGGGCTATAGATACGACATTGATGAAAAACGAAAACACTATCAGATAAGTCAGATGTAAAAAGTTTGCTTTCATGGTTTGGTTGTTTTTAGGAGGCAATTATCTCTTCTAAGATAATTGAAATTTACCAGATAGTCTAATTTTAATAATTACCGGATAACATCAGCAACGGGGAAACTTCGTTTCCCGCCCCAGCGGAATTTCAGAAAAAAAATTTACATTAACAACTATTAAACGTTTATAAACGCTTATAATCGTTTATAAACGTTTAAGTGTAAAACCAGGTGATATTCTAATTTTTTTTTCGTATTTTTTCCGTAGGGGAGGGGAGCCAGGGTACCCAATAGTATATAAGATATAAGCTATTCGGAACTTTTGAGTTTTATTTATTGAAAGTTTTAGTTTAGATAAATTACACTGATTTGCAAAATCTAAAATTCCAAAAAGGCATTTTGGTTTTTTCCATTCATCAAAAAGCATTACCGCTTTTAAAAATTTTTAAAGAGTCATAACTTTTAAATGTTAAGTTCGAAACTGTTGAATAGCGAAGAAGTATTTTATCAAAAAAAAATTAATTTATTTTTATTTATAATCTAAGTTTGCACTAATCCTGTTCATGAATTTTTCTGCAATTGGATAATTTCAGAAAAAATAATAAGCTGAAATAAAAAGCACGTACAATTTTAAAAGCTAAATTAATCCTGAATAGTATGTTGATGATATTAGCACAATGAAATTTGCATACGGAATTAGCGAAAATGCAAGTAAAAGCTCCAATTCTGTTAAAAGAATTTTTGTCCAATACCGGGGAGTCGTACTGATAGCAATCTAAAAATACTTATGGAAAGAACTTAAAAGTGAATAGTTCACCATTTTTAAGTGAGTTTTCTACAATTAAGAATCACGACCCGGACAACAATATATAGTTGTTTTCCAATACCTTAATAATTGTAGTGATGATTCATTAAAGTTGAATAACATTTTGAAATTCTCTCATTAATCTTTAAATTTGCGGCGCTTTAAGGAGGGAATATTACCCTGGTAAGTAGTATAAATCGTATACCGGTTTCTAATACAACCAGTTATTCAAGTGTTAAAGTATCCTCCAACGGGATGGATCGATGTCGCAGGCACCGCGAAATAATTGAAATATAAAATTGCGAAAGTAGCTCAGTTGGTAGAGCGCGACCTTGCCAAGGTCGAGGTCGCGGGTTCGAACCCCGACTTTCGCTCATGGGCCCTGTCAAATCGTGAAAGGGCTTTTTAATTTAAATTTGGAATTTTAATTTCTTTACCTGCCTGGGTGGTGGAATTGGTAGACACGCAGGACTTAAAATCCTGTGGCCCTAAAAGGCCGTACGGGTTCGACCCCCGTCCCGGGTACATGTAAATTTTCTGATGCTATTACTGCAGCATTTTTATTTGTTATTCCCAATCAGCTTTATAATCTCATTCAGCTTCATCAGCGCCTCGACCGGGGTCAGAGTGTTCACATCTATTTTAAGAATGTCTTCGCGGATCTGTTCCAACAGGGGATCATCAAGCTTGAAAAAGCTGAGCTGCAGCGCTTCCTTTTCTGCACTCCGGGCGGCGGTTTTTACAAGACCTGCATTACTATGAGCCTTTTCCAGGAGTTCCAGCATCTGGTTCGACTTATGAATGATTCGTGCTGGCATACCTGCCATTTTCGCTACATGAATACCAAAACTGTGTTCGCTGCCACCGGGAACCAGCTTTCGCAGAAATAATATTTTCTGACCAGTTTCTTTTACCGACACATGGAAATTGCGGATCCGTGACAGACTACCAGCAATTTCATTCAACTCGTGGTAATGAGTTGCGAAAAGTGTTTTGGCCCGCGCCGTCGGATGCTCGTGTATAAATTCAGCAATTGCCCACGCAATAGAAATCCCGTCATACGTTGAAGTACCACGACCGATCTCATCCAGTATCACCAGGCTCCTGGGTGAAAGGTTGTTCAGGATGCTTGCCGTTTCATTCATCTCCACCATAAAAGTGGATTCACCCGAGCTGATATTATCTGAAGCTCCTACTCGTGTGAAAATTTTATCCACCAGCCCTATTACAGCTGTTTTGGCGGGCACAAAGCTGCCGATCTGTGCCATGAGTACAATGAGGGCCGTTTGTCGCAATAAGGCCGATTTCCCCGACATATTCGGACCGGTGATGATCAGCAACTGTTGGTTTTCCGGGTTGAGATAAACATCATTGGTAATATAGCTTTCACCGGGTGGTAATTGTTTTTCCAGAACAGGGTGACGACCTTCTTTAATATCCAGAATCAGCGAATCATCCAACTGTGGCCGGGTATAATTATTTTCCAGCGCAATGTTTGCAAACGATAACAGGCAGTCGAGACGTGCCACGCAGTTTGAATTCACCTGTACCGGTGTAATGTAATCAGTGATCTTCAGCACCAGGTCATTGAAAAGCTGCTCTTCAGTAGCCAGTATTTTTTCTTCTGCACCGAGTATTTTTTCCTCGTAAACTTTCAGTTCTTCTGTAATATAACGTTCGGCATTTACCAGGGTCTGCTTGCGGGTCCAGTCAGAAGGCACCTTGCTTTTGTGCGCATTGGTAACTTCGATGTAATACCCGAAAACATTGTTGAATGAAATCTTGAGAGATGATATACCGGTCCGCTCAATTTCACGTTGCTGAATACTTACCAGGTAATCTTTTCCGGAATAAGCAATTCTTCTCAACTCATCGAGCTCCTGCGAAACACCGTCGCAGATAATTCCACCTTTCGATAGTAATGCAGGAGGATCGGGTTGAATGGTTTTCTCCAGAAGTTCCGTAAGAGCAGGGCAGGGGTTCATCTGATCGCAGATGATCCTCAGGTTTTCATTACCCGAATTCCTGCACAGTTCTATCACGGGAGTAATAGCAAGCATAGCTTTTTTCAGCTGTACGAGCTCTCGTGGATTTATTCTCCTTACTGCTGCTTTCGAAATAAGGCGCTCCAGGTCACCAATGGACTGGATCAGTTTTGCAAGTTTCGCAGCAGCATCACGATCGCCTGTGAAATGATCCACCACATCGAGGCGCTCCTGAAGTGGTTCCTTATCTTTAAGCGGCATCAGGATCCAGCGACGAAGCAACCGGGCTCCCATTGGAGAAATTGTTTTATCCAACACCTGCACAAGTGTGCGTGCCTGCTCGTGCGGAGAGCTCACCAGCTCCAGGTTGCGGATGGTGAACTTATCGAGCCAGACATAACGTTCCTCGTCTATACGCGAAAGGGAAGATATATGGGATATCCTGTCCTGGTGATTTTGTCCCAGGTAATACAAGGCCGCACCAGCTGCGACTACAGCCAATTCCAGTTCGTGAATTCCAAAGCCTTTAAGGGATGTTGTATTGAAGTGCTTCAACAGCGTTTCTTCACCAAACTCGCGGGTGAAGACCCAGTCGTCGAGATGATATGAATAAAAACGATCGCTGTATTTTTTTGTAAATTCTTTCAGCTTTGAACGGCACAACACCACTTCACTCGGGCTGAAGCTCATCAATAGTTTGTCGATGTAATCATCGTTTCCCTGGGCGCATAAAAACTCACCCGTTGAAATATCCAATAATGCCAGGCCTTTCTGGTTACCATTATCGTGTATCACCGCAAGAAAGTTGTTCGACCGGTGATCCAGGATCTTATCGTTCATCGCCACACCCGGAGTTACCAGCTCCGTAACGCCACGTTTCACAATAGTCTTGGTGGTTTTGGGATCTTCCAGCTGATCGCAGATGGCAACGCGCTGTCCGGCCCGCACCAGCTTTGGTAAATATGTATCGAGTGCGTGATATGGAAAACCTGCAAGTTCCATTTCGGAAGCGGCGCCATTCGCCCGTTTCGTCAGCACAATTCCGAGTATACGTGATGCTTTTACAGCATCCTGGTGAAAGGTCTCATAAAAATCACCAACCCGGAACAACAACATTGCATCGGGATATTTTGCCTTGATCGCATTATACTGCTTCATCAGAGGTGTTTCAGCAATACCTTCCGTATTCAGTTTTACTTTTAATTCTTTCATTGAAAATTCACCGCCTTCAAAGTGCTAAAGTACTTCCATTTTTTGGATTCCGAACGATTACCTTTGCACACTTAAACGTTTATTTTTTGAACCGGATCCCAGTCATAGCAACGGTTACATGAGCATAGAATTTTTAAAAAACAAGCAACTGGGACGACCAGACCTGGATGCTTACCGAAGGGAAAAAAAGATGTTTGTCACAGTAGTACTGGACAACATCCGAAGCGGTCTTAATACCGGTTCGGTGTTCCGGACATCCGATAGTTTCAAGGTTGAACAGATTATTTGTTGCGGAATCACTGCTCGTCCTCCCGACCGGGAAGTGTTAAAGACTGCATTGGGGGCAACAGAATCTGTTGTATGGTCTTATTCCGAAACTACCAGGGCTGTACTACAGGAATTAAAAGCCGCCAATTACCGCATATATGCTATTGAGCAAAGTGATGGAGCAGTTTCACTGGAATCATTAACACCGGATTCAGATACTCATTATGCCTTGGTTTTTGGAAACGAAGTCAAAGGGGTAGATCCGGAATTAATTCCTCTGTTGGACGGTTGCATTGAAATTCCTCAATCCGGAATTAAGCATTCACTCAATATCGCAGTATGTGCCGGGATTGTGCTTTGGAAGTTTTATGAATCGCTGATTCTTAAAAGGGCATAAAAAAAGGCTGCCATAAAATGACAGCCTCTATTGTGTATTTAACCGGTTTATTTTATGACTGAGAAGTCAACCCTGCGGTTCATTGTTTTGTGAGAAGTATTTGCAAGCGGTTCTTTTTCACCTTTGGATTCGGTGCTGATACGAGCTTCTTCAATGTTATACACTTTCACCAGGTGATTCTTCACAGCGTCGGCACGTTTTTGACCCAGCTTTTGGTTGTAATCATCACCAGCAGTAAGGTCTGTATTACCAGAAACCATGATTTTAAGTTCCGGATTCAGCTTCATTGCACGGGCAACAATCAGGATACGATCTTTGTATACCTGTTTGAGCTCTGCAGAATTTATATCAAAGAATATAGAAGGCAGGAATGAAACAACGGAGCTCATGTTATCACCAGTGTCAATAGTGATACCCTGGAAGTTGACAAGCTTACCTTTTTCTGTATTGGGTTCCAGGTCGCGGCTGTCGGCAACACCATCACTGTCGGTATCAATTTCAACTCCGTTGGCATCCACTTTCGCATTACGCAAACTGTATGGGTCTCCGTCTTTGTTATCGGGGATTCCATCAGCATCGGTGTCAATTGAAGTTCCGTCACCATACACTTTCATACCTTCAGCTGTAGAATTGTCCTTATCGAACATATCAGAAACTCCGTCTTTATCCTTATCACCAGAAAGAATATCAACTTTATCTTTCAGGTCTGCGATATCGTTGTAAACAACTTCCATGGGATTAATCCATTCCATGGGTTTGTTTTTCTTACCGAATGTATAATTCACACCCAGGCGAAGAAAACCAAAATTGTCGTACTCAGAAACGGGGTTTGAAACTACATCTACTTTGTCGGTAAAAGTTACACGGTAATCGTAGCTAAGTGCCACATCGAATTTGCCAAACTGGTATTTGAATCCCAGGCTGGCTGGCAGCATTACTTCCCAAACATTACCGGTTTTTAAAACTACTTCTGAGGAATCAAGAATATTTTTTCCTGTCAGCTCGCCGTCGAAATTGAAAGCTCCGACACCTACCGCAACAAAGAAGTGAAATCTTTTATTTCGTTTCAGGTGAGAAATGTTTCCAAAAGTATAGACACCTTCCAGGGCTGTTTCAATCATGGGGCTTTCATATTCCGCATCAAACATTGCAATATCGCTGTTCACGCGTTCTTTGTTTGGTCCTGCCTTGAATTGACCATATGCACCAGACAGCCTCAACCCAATGGAGTGAGAAAGTTGGTTGGTAACGTGAAGTCCGACAGAGGGTGCAAAAGGCAAACTCTTTAATGCATTATTGTTTTTATCAGGATCATCGAGCACATCACCGAAAATGAAAGTCTGACCAAAATTCAATCCTATGGACCAACGATCATAATCTTTGCGGCTGGGAAGCCCGTACTTGCCGGAACCCTGTGCCATCAGGCATTCACCTAAAAACAAAAAGCAACAAGTAATAAATAATACGTTTCGTTTCATGTTTGGTTTTTTTGAATTAAACGGTATTCTCAGGCTGCAATAATAAACATTTGTTTGCATACATCATAAAGCCAAATCAAATTTAATTAACAAATAACTGAATTAAAAGTGCTATGTTAATTTATTGATTATTAAAAGATAATCGTTTTCATTGTTAACAAAATCCACATTTTCGGA
>JANWID010000201.1 GCA_025450095.1 Bacteroidia bacterium
GCTGATCCTTGGATTTGCGGTGGCACTTTCCGGGCAACTGATCCGGGTCGCAACTATCGGGCTGGTTTATATTATCCGGGGTGGTAAGAACCGTCAGATTTATGCAGAAGGTCTTGTTACCGAAGGAATATTTTCACATTGCCGGAATCCGTTATATGTAGGGAATATCCTGGTGATCATTGGACTCGGCATCATGTCGAATTCATTGTTTTTTATCGGACTCATGATTCCATTATTCCTGTTCTTTTACCAGGCAATTGTGATGGCAGAAGAAAATTTCCTGCGGGGAAAATTCGGAGCTGGTTACGATCAGTATGCTTCAAAAACGAACAGGTGGCTACCCAGTTTGTCAGGAATCGGCGAGACACTTTCTTCGATGGAGTTTAACTGGAAGCGGGTTATACTTAAGGAATATAATACAACTTACATATGGTTAACAGGTGCTGTTTTGTTGGTTGTAAAAGATCTGTACCGGGAACAAGGAGTTGACGCTGTCCGCGAAGCTATGCCGAAATTCGCGATGTTGCTGTTGTTACTTCTTGCCGGTTATCTTTTTGTCAGGTACATGAAAAAATCGAAGCGCTGGGTCGCGGGATGAAAATGAAAACCGATAACGAAGAAAATAATTCCTGGTTGAAAAACAGGAATAACCGGACGCTCATCGCCGGTCCTTGTAGTGCTGAATCGGAAGATCAGATGCTGGAAACTGCACGGAAGATTGTTGCTTATTATCCGGAAGTTATTTTCAGAGCAGGTGCATGGAAACCCCGTACCCGACCGAATCAGTTTGAGGGGATGGGAGAGGAAGCGCTTAAGTGGCTCGCCAAAGTAAAATCTGAAACCGGTATACGGGTTACTACTGAAGTGGCCGTTCCTGCACACGTGGAAAAAGCATTAAAGTATGGTGTCGACATTTTATGGATCGGCGCACGAACTACAGTGAATCCTTTTCTTGTACAGGAACTTGCCGAAGCTATGCGCGGAGTTGATATTCCTGTAATGATTAAAAATCCGCTGCATCCCGATTTGCAACTTTGGATCGGAGCCATAGAGCGATTTTCTAACACCGGGCAAAAGAAACTGGCTGCCATCCACCGCGGTTTTTATACGTTTGAACATTCTGAATACCGGAATGCTCCCAGGTGGGAATTGGTTTATGAACTTAAATCACTGTTCCCCGATATGCCCGTCATTTGTGACATCAGCCATATTGCAGGAACTACTTCATTGCTTCAGATGGTTGCACAACAGGCTGTCGATTTATCGCTCGACGGACTGATGATCGAAACACATCGTGATCCGGTTCATGCGCTCAGCGATGCACAACAACAGGTGACCCCTGACCGACTGAAGGAAATTATCGATTCCCTGAAAATGCGTTCACCAAATTTTTCAAAAGAAGTGATCGAACAACGGCTTGGGGATATACGTAAACGAATTGATGATCTTGATCGTTTGTTGCTTACTAATCTCAGCCTTCGCATGGAGCTTGCCCGTGAAATCGGCGAGTTGAAGAAAATAAATAATGTCAGCATCCTCCAGATTGAACGATGGAAGGAAGTCATTGAGCAATGTATGCTGAAAGCAGATGAAATGGGACTGTACCGGGAATTCGTCCGGAATATTTTTATCCAGATCCATGATGAATCCATCCGCCTTCAGTCCGCAATTCTCACTGAGGTACAGATTACAGATTCTTAGTTTATACGGAACGGATGGGTACGGATTTCAGATTCTTTACTAACCCGGAACGGATGTACGGATTACAGATAGATTTTCATGATATATTATCTGTAATCCGTACATCCCTGCCTGCCGTCTAATAAGAATGCATTATCCTTGATACAAGCATATTTTATTTAGTCTAAAACATTCAGGAAATCAGACGGCAGGCAGGCGTTCTGCAGCGACCTGAATCTGTAATCCCCGCCTGCGTCGGGTAGGCGTACCCATCCGTACATCCGTTCCGCAGTGACCTGAATCCGGAATCCGTACACATCCGTTCCGCTACGACGGTAATCCGTAATCCGTACACATCAGATTATAGCCCGGACCCCTCATGAATCATAATCTCCTTACTTTCACGGGTTTTTAATATTTTTGTACAAATAAATAATCACTATGAAAGAGTTAGTAGCCTCATTTACCGCCCAGTTACGGCAGGCCGTCGAAATTGGCGAACAGGCCGTATTTGCCAAACCAGCCAAAGAAATCAGGAATGTATTGATTACCGGCCTGGGTGGTTCGGGCATAGGGGGTAGCATCATAGCCCAGCTGACTGACCAGGAAATTAAAGTACCCCTGGTTGTGAATAAGGATTATTTCCTGCCTGCTTTTGTCGATGAACATTCACTGGTTATTGTTTCTTCTTATTCCGGTAATACCGAAGAAACTCTTGCAGCTATGAATGGTGCTAAAGAACGCGGTGCTAAAATCGTTTGCATTACTTCAGGTGGAAAAGTTAAGGAACTTGCTTTGGCAAATGGTTATGACCATATCATCATTCCCGGAGGCATGCCACCACGAGCCTGCCTGGCATATTCGTTCACTCAATTGTTTTATGTGTTGCATGGTTTTGGATTAATTGGCGACTGGTTTAAATCCGATTTCGAAACATCCATTCACCTCCTTGATCACGAAGAAGAACATATTTGTGCAGAAGCATATTATCTTGCAGAAAAACTTCACAAGAAAATTCCGGTAATATACAGCCAGGCAAATTACGAAGCAGTTTGTATCAGGTTTCGGCAGCAGATTAATGAAAATGCAAAAATGTTATGCTGGCATCATGCACTACCTGAAATGAATCACAATGAACTGGTGGGATGGACGCAGCCAAACGCTAAGCTCGCGGTTGTTTTTTTCCGAAATGAAAATGATTATGAGCGGACACGTGCGCGAATGGAATTGACTAAATCCATTGTTTCAAAATACACACCGTATCTTTTTGAAGTTTATTCAAAAGGCGACAGCCAGCTGCAACGCTCACTTTACCTGATTCATTTTGGCGATTGGGTTTCCTGGTATCTTTCCGAAATCCGGAATATCGATGCGACGGAAGTGAAGGTGATTGATTACCTGAAAGGAGAACTGGCTAAGATCTAAAATGATAAATGATAAGTGATGAATGATAAATATAAGTTCATTGCTAGTTACCGACTGCTAGCTGCCAACTGCTAGCTGCCAACTGCTGACTGCCAACTGAAAACGCAATCATCACCTTATTTAGAATTTATCCTAAACTCAATTCTCCGATTCTTCATTTTATTTGCAGCTGAGGTATTTTCAACCAGCGGACGCAATTCACCAAAGCCGCGATAGGTCAAACGGTTTTTATCAATTCCTTTTGAGACTAAATAATTCACCACATTTTTAGCGCGGTTTTCAGAAAGCAATAAATTGGAAGTGTCATCACCTTCATTGTCGGTATGTCCGCTAATTTCTACAGTTAAGCTGGGGTAATTTTTTAAAATTTCAACCAGACTGTTCAGAGTTTGTTCTGATTCTTTACGGATTTCTGCAGAACCTGTGTTGAAAAAAATATTACTCAACACCACATCGCTCCCTGCTTCCACAGGTTTTAGTGCAACATCATAAATAGTTTCACTATAAGTGGAAGTATCGGCAATGTCAAAATAAGTGGATTCAAACAAATAACCTTTCGCATAAACAAATGCTCCATATTTTTTACCGGAAGGAAGAGATACCAAATACTTGCCTGTTTTGCTATCGCTGTTAAAGGTCCCGATCCGTTCCTGTTTGTTAAGATCCATCAATTCAATGGAAGCTTCAATGGGTTCTTTGGTATTAGCATCCGAAACAATTCCTTTCAATACCATCATCCGCGACACAGGTTTGTCCGCATCCGGAAGGAAAGTAACCTTGTAAATATCTGTTTCACCATATGTATCACCGGTAACAGAAGAATAATAACCTGTTTTACCATCAGCGGAAACAACCAGGTACACATCATCATCGGGAGTGTTAACCGGATACCCGATATTGATGGGTTTCTGCCAGATGTTGTTCTGCAGGTTACTGTAAAAAATATCATATCCCCCCATACAGTTATGACCCTTGGATGCGAAGTAAAGCGTATTTCCACTGGGGTGAAGAAAAACTCCTTCTTCATCAAGTGGAGTATTGATAGTGTTTCCGAGATTTACGGAAGAGCCCCATTCTTTTTTTGACGGATCCCACGGACTCTTGTAGAGATCTCGCCCGCCATAACCATCCGGACGATCGCTGGAAAAATAAAGTGTATTACCATCGGGAGAAAGACAAGCCGATGATTCATGAAAACGTGTATTGATATGTTTGCCCGGATCCACAGGCACTGACCACTCTCCTTTTTCAATATAACTCATCAGGATATCTCCATTGTTACGGCTGCCTTTAAATACAAACAGGATGTGTCCATCAGATGAAAGTCCTGCTCCGGCGTCGTGCATGGGAGTGTTAACTTTTGAACCGAGATTTTTTGCAAGTGTCCAGCGACCGTTAACTTTTTCACTTACATAAATGTCTTCGAAATATTCCAGGTCCACATTATCAGTTTCATTGCCGGTAGTTCCGGGACGACGTGATGTAAAAAATAATTGTGATTCATCTGCTGTAATGAGCGGCGTATATTCAGGTCCGCGGGTGTTAATTGTTACTCCGAGATTTTCAATGGTAACTTTCACCGGATTCTTAACAAGTTCTTTTCCGTTACGGCATTCTTCGATTCGACGGCTTACATCATCCACCGGTTCCTGACCGCGGATCAATTCACCATACTGGAAATAAGCAGCTATTGCTTCACCCCATTTAAGCATTTTCTGATAAGTCAGTCCGAGATAATAATATGCTTCGGGTTCCACTTCAGGATTCAGTTCAATCGCTTTTTTGAGATGTTTTAATGCTGGCTCTGTTTTGCGATCCATAAGATAACATGTACCCAGACGATAATTTAATGATGCGTTTGAACTGTTGAATTTATCTGCGCTTTCATAATGTGGAATGGCAAACTTGTAAATGTTGGTATTCCCGGAATAAAAAAATTCATCTCCATTCTGCAAATCAGCCAAGGCCTTCTTTAAATTATTTTCCATATCAGGGAAAAACCGATCCGAAAAAGGAAGATCCTGGCTCCATGCAGGAGGGAAAGAAACGACAACAAATAAAGCAATCAATAATATTCCCGGGAAACGCATTAATCAAAATTTGGAGGTGCAAAAATAAGCCAAATGCAGCGATTTATTAAGAGAGAAGTTCTGTGAATTCCTTTAGTTCTAATGTGTTAATGTATTGAAATACAACCATATGCCAAAGAAGTCGAAGCTATTTGACAAAATATTTTCTGAATGACTGGGGGTACATCCCGTTTCAAGGGTCTTATTATCAAGCGTCGCTAAAAGGGACAACAGGTATAATTTTCTAATTTAACACTTTAGTAAAATAACGTGTTACCGGAAGATTCCAAAGTTGTCCTCGCTATCAACGCCGGCGATGAGCAGATGTTTGAACGGTTGTTCAGATATTATTACGGGATGTTATGCAATTACGCAAAAAATTTCGTGAATGATGCTGATGATGCCGAAGATATTGTACAACAGGTGATGATTACTTTTTGGGAAAAAAGAAACACGTTGCAGATTAC
>JANWID010000202.1 GCA_025450095.1 Bacteroidia bacterium
AACAATCGTCCCTGATTCAAAAGAAAGATTACAAAGCCTGTCTTTCTTATATTGAGAAATACTGGAAGAAAATTACCTGTTATTACCCGGAAGATTTGTACATCAATTTCGGGCTGCCTAACCGTTTTGTTTCCCCAAATGATGATATCTATTATAATGACCAGTTTTACTGGGACAGCTATTTTATCATTTGCGGTTTAGTGAAGTGCGGGCGTGTAAATCTTGCCCGCGGTATCATCGACAATATTTTATTTATGCAGAAACGGTTTAATATAATTCCCCTGAGAAACCGTTTTTACAACCTGGGAAGCTCACAGGTGCCATTCCTTACATCCATGGCACGCGAGGTGTACGATGTAACACAGGATAACCGTTGGTTTCGGAATGTGATGCTGGCCGCGGAAAAGGAACTTAATTCATACTGGATGAATAAATCGCTAACCGAGATACATATAGTGCATGAAGGTTTGTCGCGATACTGTGATCATTATATCACACACCTGGCAGCTGAACATGAATCGGGCTGGGACATGACTTCACGGTTTAAGGATATGTGTCTGAATTATCTTCCGGTAGATCTGAACTGTACATTGTATAAATATGAAACCGACCTGGCCGCCTTTTATAAGAAAACAGGAAACATCCGAAAACATAATCAGTATCTGAAACAATCGGAAAAGCGAAGAAAAACAATGAACAAGCTGATGTGGAATTTTGAAAAAGGATTTTTTTTCGATTACGATTACCGACATAAAAAGCGTAGTGCATTTTACAGCATTGCCGGGTTTTATCCATTATGGGCAAAAATGGCAACATATACCCAGGCCCGTAAGATTGCAGAGAACCTGAAGCGATTTGAATTTGCCGGAGGTCTTGCAAACACTCAGGCGAAAGGATTGGCAAAGGAACCGCGCCAGCATGATTATCCCAATGGCTGGCCACAGCAGCATTACATTGTCATCAAAGGCCTGGTGAATTACGGATTCTACAATGATGCAGAAAGAATTGCTAAAAAATACCTCGATATGATCAACAGGATATTTCTTGAAACCGGGAAAATTTGGGAAAAATATAATGTAGTTAAATGTAAGATCGGGGATTCTGAAAGATACCCGACACAATCAGGTTTCGGATGGACCAACGCGGTCTTCCTGCGCCTGGTTGAAAAATTCAGTTACCGCTAAAATGCGACTCGTAATTGTATCAAACCGGATTCCGGTAACTATAGTGAATGATAATGGAACCGTTCGCTATAAAAAAAGCGAAGGCGGACTCGCTTCCGGCCTGGGTGCATACGTAGATCATATCCGTAAAGCCAATTCAGGAGCAGAGGTGATCTGGATCGGTTGGCCCGGTGGTGTTGCTAAAGATGAGAAAAAAACAGAGCATGAAATTTTCGAAAAATTCGGACTGCATTGTGTTTTCCTGGAAGAGCAGGTAATGGAAAATTTTTACCAGGGTTTCTGCAACAAAACCATCTGGCCGCTTTTTCATTATTTTCCCGCACTTGCCACTCATGAAAAAAAATACTGGGAAGATTATACTTATGTTAATTACCGGTTTTGCGAAACCATACTTCGCTACTACAGGCATGGCGATATAATCTGGATCCAGGATTATCACCTGATGCTGTTGCCCGGAATGATCCGTGAAGCAATTCCCGATGCGAACATTGGTTTTTTTCTTCATATACCGTTTCCCTCTTATGAGATATTCCGGTTACTGCCCAGCGAGTGGCGAAAAAAAATACTGGAAGGATTGTATGGAGCCGATCTGATAGGATTTCACACATTCGACTACCGGACTTATTTCCTGCGAAGCACACTCAATATCCTGGGGTTGACCGATCACATGGGTGAAGTTATTTTCAGGAACAGGCTGGTGAAAGTCGATGCTTTCCCGATGGGAATTGATTTTGAAAAATACCATTCTGGTGCGAAACGAAAACAGGTTAAACTGGAGACTGAAAAAATCAGTTCCCATATTGCAGGTGAAAAGATCATCCTGTCCATTGACCGGCAGGATTACACCAAGGGTATTCTGAACCGTTTGTTGGCTTATGAATATTTCCTGCAACAAAATCCAAAATGGATCCGGGTGGTAACGATGATACTGGTGGTTATTCCCAGTCGTATTGGCGTAGAAAGTTACCAGTCGATAAAAAGTCAAATTGATGAATTAGTAGGGCGTATTAACGGAACTTTTGGTACCATCGAATGGCAACCGATACATTACCAATACCGGTCGCTTCGCTTTCACGAACTGATCGCGCTATACAATCACTGTGATGTTGCGCTTATTACTCCTTTGCGGGATGGAATGAATCTGATCGCAAAAGAATTTATCGCAGCACGAACCAATAAAAGAGGTGTTTTGATCCTGAGTGAGATGGCCGGAGCGGTTCACGAGCTTGATGATGCTATTATCATCAATCCGAATAATAAAGAAGAAATAAGCCGGGCACTTACACTTGCACTGGATATGCCCTTAGAAGATCAGGAGCGCAGACTGATCTCTCTGCAACATCGGGTAAAGGTGTATAATATTTTCAAGTGGGCGAATGATTTTATTTCGTCACTCAATTCAGTAAAGAAAAAACAAGAGCGGCTAAAAGCAAACCGGTTGATCGATGAATCGGCAAATAAAATAGTAACGGCTTTCGTCAATGCGAAATCAAGAATACTATTCCTGGATTATGACGGCACCCTTGTAGAGCATGAGTTGCACCCTTCGCGTTCTTTCCCCGACAATCCGTTGCTGGAACTGCTGAAAAATCTATCCGCAATTCCAAACCTTTGCGTGGTGTTAATAAGCGGCCGCGACCGTGCTATTCTTGATGCATGGTTTGGACATCTTCCCATCGGGCTGGTAGCGGAACATGGTGTTTTTGTAAAAGAGAAAGATGAGGCGTGGAAACTTATCAAACCCGTTCATAAAAACTGGAAAAGAAAACTATACCCGATTCTGAACCAGTTCGTCGAAAAATTACCAGGTTCATTTATTGAAGAAAAAGAATATTCACTTGCTTATCATTTCAGGAAGTCGGATCCTTTATTCTCTGTGCTTCGTGTGAAAGAACTGTTCAACCAACTGATGAGCCTGACAACAAATATGGATCTCCAGGTTATTACAGGCAGCAAAGTACTGGAGCTCCGAAACTCAGGTATTGATAAAGGTGTAGCCGCCATGAACTGGATGCATAGTTCTACTTTCGATAAACGTTTTGTAATGGCAATCGGTAATGATCAGACCGACGAAGACCTGTTCCGGGCACTTCCTCCCGAGGCCTGGACATTGATGGTCGGCAACCAGCTTTCACATGCAAAATTCAATGTTAACAGCACTAAAGAAGTGCGGGCGTTGTTGAGTAAAATAGTTTCCGTTGCAGGATCGGTGCAGATTTTATAATGAAAGCAAATCGCAACCCCATCGAATCAACAATTGAATCAACAATTGAATCTACCATTGAATCAACAATTGAATTCACTACTGAACAATTTTTTTCGTTAACCTGGTTTTATTCTGGTATATGGAAATTAAATAAATTCCCTTATCCAGATTGATGGTCGTTGAAGTATTTCCCATTGCATCTGCCTGTAATAATTTATCGAAGCAAACTCGTCCTGCTATATCTGAAACTGATAAATTAACAGGACCTGGTTTCAATCCGACTGCGTGAATTTCCAAAGTTGTTCCATCTGTACCGGGATATATGAAAATACCCTCGCTATGATCCGGAGCTGCTGGCAAACCTATTATCGTATCGGGTACGGTGAACGGGAAGCTGCAGGCAAGCGTATCAAAAAATAAAGAGTAAAGATTCAGAAAACCGGTCAAGGGAAGATTCAATGGTGCAACAATATTCATGGTATGAGGCTGCGGGCTACTGCCGATTCCAAAATAATTTACCGTTTCAATGGCAATTGTATCCATATTGGAATCGAACAATACAAACGAAGGGTAATCGAAAAGGACCGATGAATTATTGGTAACCGTAATGGTAATAGTGTTCGGACCAAAAACATTATAGGTGCAACAGCTGATATCTAGTGAATCACAAGCCGGCCAGTTTTGGGCGGATGAGAAGGATGATAAAAAAATTAATAATAGTATCATTTTTATGATTTTAATGATCTCTTATGATAATTTTTTATGATAAAATGTCGGGGTCATGGTGAGCGGAGTCGAACCAGACCCTGAGTAAAAATAACTATAAAATGAGGAAAATCAACACAATACTACCATTCCGGAATGGGCATTAATTTTCCCAGGATGAGAAGCAGAGAGATATTAACAGGGTTGTTTGCAAATCCAAATCAATTGTGTTTTAAGTTGTTTTACGCCTTTTATAGAGAACACTTTCGTGCTGGTATATTTTTTTAACATATAGGCTCAACCGGAGGTTCGACTCCGCTCACCTTGACTATTAGAAATTTATGAAAAGCCTCCAAATCCTGTTTTTGATAGTTTGCCTGAGTGCTAGTGCATTCGGACAGGAAAAAAATGCTGTTAAGCCACCACCTGATCCTGATGAAACCAGCTATTGTGCTTTGCTGAAAGACGGAGCATTGATTGTTGTTGCGGAAGGAAAACAAGTTTACCAGGATATAAAATTAAATGGTGGATTTGTTATCAAGTCGAATGCAATGCTGGTGAACGATGAAGGTAAGGAAACCCCATTGATGAATGGTGATTGTGTGAGGATGGATGGAAAGATCATCAAGAACACCGAAGTAAATAAGAAAATTGAGCAGTAAAACTTTCCGGGCATTACGTGCCTGTTAGTAATATACAACCTTTAAAAACTATTCATATGAATCTGTTCTACAACCCCACACTTTCGGAGCTGTATGCACTGATTGAAGGCAGAAAAAAGCTGTCAGGTAATTTTAACGTTGTTGTTGACAACGACGGAGAAGTGCTGGTCGATCATAATGCTTCATTTCCGGAATCCAAACTTTCAAAATATAAATTTTATATTGACGGAATGGATTCAACATTCAGTTTTGAAACGAACCGGGTCAAAAGCCTGAAATCTTTAAACCAGTTGTACAAAAATCTTATGTTTTGCTGGGAGAAAGGTGTAGAAGGAAGAGTAGATTTCCAGGAAGTTTCAAAGGTGCAGAATATGCTTTACCATAAGGAAATTAACAGCATCCGGAAGAATGATTATCCGATCAGCATTAATACCTACCGGTAACCTTTTGAAATAAACTTTTTGTCGTCGCGGAATAAAATAACACGGAGACATTCCCATTTAATGCCTTGTCTTTGTAACAATGGTTGCATAAATTGACCTAACCAAAATTTCTCCGTGCAACTCCGTGTCTCCGTGCCTCCGTGGTTTTTTTTCTGCGTCGACCTGGAAATAAAACCTTCAATCTTAAATTTTACATCTTACATTTTCAATAATCATTTTTCTAACAATTAATTAATTGAAGATTGAAGTTGCAAAATTTAAGATCTAAGATTTTTCCATGACAAAATGAATAACATTTAATGATTATTGAATAATATCTAACCGAATTCCGGTCAGCCTGTTCGGGTTTAAATTACCACGGAGGCACGGAGACACCGAGGAACACAGAGAATTAAATAGAGTGTTTAATAGCCGTGTTGACGGATGTATCTTTTTACCACATACAAATTCCAGATCAGTTTGCGATGATTGTTTTGGTGTGAATGGTGTTCCTTCAGCATTTTTGAAATAAAATCCATATTGAAATAGTGATCTTCCTCCAGCAAAACTTCTTCAATTCTTTTCTTCAGATCTGTCCGGATCCAATCGGATAACGGAATTCCAAATCCTTTTTTGGGGCGATAAATTATATTGGATGGCAGCTTCCCTTCCATCGTTTTCTTGAGAATGTACTTTCCACCCACACCCTTATGTTTAAATTCATAAGGCAGCGCATTCGCAAATTCCACAACGCGCGTATCGAGAAATGGTGCTCTTACTTCGAGTGAATTCAGCATGCTGGCGCGATCTACTTTTACCAGGATATCATCTAACAGGTAAGTCCGGTAATAATAATAAACCGTTTTAGAAATTTCATCCTTCAGTTCCGGGTTATCGAGAATTTGATGTAAAATACCAAGACCACTTTTATCGTGAAGCATATCATAGACTCCCGGTTTGAAGAGTCTTTTCTTTTCTTCCGGAAGAAAACTGCCGAGCCATAACGGATGGGTACTGATACTATCGCCCAGAAACCCGCGGAGGAATTGCTTAATCTTGAAATCAAAGCTGATATTGGCATCACTGACCGGGAGCAGTGACGCAGTTTTAAGCATCGCTTTGATCATTACCTTAGGCATCCATTGCACTGTTCCCCTGAATTTATCTGAAATAAAAGTCGGATACCCTGCAAACAATTCATCACTGCCATCGCCACCCAGCGCAACGGTTACTTGCGATCGCGTAAACTTTGAAAGGAAATAAGTTGGTATTATTGACGCGTCAGCAAATGGCTCGTCGAGCAGTGGAAAAATTTCATCCAGTAGTTCCAGCGATTTTGAAGGTGTAAGAACATCAAACGCGTGATCGGTTCCGAGATGTTTCGCAACCTGTAACGCATAATGCTGTTCATCGTATGATTTATCTTCAAACCCTATCGAAAATGATTTGATGGTTTGTGATGCGTTTTTTTGTGCGTAATAAGAAATGGCAGAACTGTCGAGACCGCCACTCAGGAAAACTCCTAGCGGCACATCGCTCATCAGCCTGCATTCGGTGGCATCATTCAGCAAACCGTCCAGGCGTGACTTCGCATCCTCAAATGTTATTGCTGTGTTAACAGTAAAATCGTGTTTCCAATAGGCTTTTCGTTCCTTAATTTTTCCTTCCCCGAACACGAGATAATGCGCAGGCTCCAGCTTGAAAACATTTTGATTGATGGATGCGGGAGTCAGTACATAATCAAATGTTAGGTATTGATTCAGTGCTTCCGGATTTATTTCTTTTTTCACTGAAGGATGCAACATCACCGGTCCTAATTCGGAAGCAAAAACAAATGTTCCGTCATGGCATTCCGAAAAATACAGCGGCTTTTTGCCCATCCGGTCACGCGCCAGAAATAATTCCCCTGCAACAAAATCATATAAGGCAAAAACAAACATGCCATGAATCATTTCCAACATCATTTTCCCATACTCACGGTACAGGCACAGAAGTACTTCGGTATCGGAATCGGTATGGAACTGGTATTTCCCGGTCTTCCTTAGTGATTCACGAAGTTCTTTGAAATTATAGATCTCGCCATTAAAAACGATTGCAGCTTTCTTATCGTCACTGAACATGGGTTGGTTGGCGCCTGGAGAAAGATCGATGATGCTCAAACGTGCATGACCCATGCAAACTTTCCCATCGAAAAAAACATCCTGGTAATCGGGGCCGCGATACCGGATGCACCGGATCATTTCACGACCCAGCTCCAGGCTTCCTTTACCGACAAATCCCGCAATACCACACATACCTCACCGTAGTTTTCCCCCGAACTTCCAGGAGTTACCGTTTCTGAAAATAATGTAGGTGCTGGCGGGATCAATCTGATTATACGATGCGAGCCATTTTTGTATGGTGCCTTTGTCGATGTAAACTGTTTCGGGTGTCACTAACTGATCGAATGCAACGTGCCTGAAAAAAAGAAATCCGCGTTTACAGATCCATTTGCTGTATTCATAAAGCGGCAAAAAAGATAAATGCAACAAAACAATAGTGTGGGCATACAGGAAATATAAAAATGCAAGTGGTGTTGCAACCAGGTACTTTGTCATCCACCATGGAAGCTTTGAAGCCACTTTACGGATGGGATCAACAATGTACCGGATAACAGCATTACCTTCTTTAGCATATACCCAACAGTGAAATGATCCTCCGGGTCGTGTGTTTTCAATTACTGCACGAAATCCTTTTTCAGGTTCCTTAAGGTGATGCAGTACCCCAATGGAATAAACGAGATCGAATTTATTTTGATTCCTGTAGCGCGTCAGATCTTCCTGTTCAATTTGGGATTTCATGTATCCCGTGCGCTGAATATTTTCAAGCGCCGACAAAACCGAATCACCCAGGTCAACACCGGTATAGGATGAAGGCTTCCACCGTGTACCGTGAACCATCAGGCTGGCATTACCGCAACCCAGTTCCAATACATCACGGTTTGCAAAATCCTTTTCCGTAAGGGGTTCAAACCAATCCACAAACTGATCGAATGTATAAACGGAACCTTTCGGAAGATTATTCCAGGAGGAGGCAAAAGCAGCGGCGGTTTTACTATCGTCGACAGGGTTTACTTTTTCATTATCCATTTCACTTTTCTGCTTTGAACACAAATTCAATTTCTTCAAATCCACCAACCCAGAAACACCAGAACCTGCTGCATAATGTAGGACTCAAATTCGCAAAAAAGTTTACGATGAGTCTGACAAATTTAAGTATTCCGATCACGATCGCGTTGATGCCCATATATTTCATCAGGTGAAAAAAAGCGATGTAATTCAACTTCACTTTCTGCAATGAAAAATTAACTCCGTAATATCCTGACTTTGTAAAGTGAGGATTAAAATAGTAGGGAAATGTAACATCGAACCCTGCCTTATGTTCCGCATGCGTAAATCCCCTGCTGAAATGCGGCACTTTTACATGCAATATCGCGCCGGGTTTCATGATGCGGTGTAATTCTTTCATGATGGTGAAAGGATCCGAAAGATGTTCCAGTACATGATAGGCTTTGATTTCTTCGAATGTATTATCTTCAAAAGGATATGGAACCTGGTTCAGGTTATGGACCATGTCCACTTTGAAATGATCATGAAAATCGATATTCAGATGACCTTCCTTATAATCTTCACCACATCCAAGGTTCAGCCTGTTATGCATGCTCACAGATTTATTTTATTTTTTATAGCGTAAGGAAATTTCTGTTGCGACTCATAATATGTACGCATCAGTATTTCAGCAATTACTCCCAACAGGATCATGAGTATTCCGATGATCAGGAACATGCCGGTGAGAATTGGCAATGGTGTTTCAACAAAATCTTTCTGACCTGTCAGCTTAAAATAAACAGCGATACTAAACGAAAGAAACGAAAATAACAGAGAAATGATTCCTGCCCCACCGAAAAAGTGAATCGGTCGTTGCATATAACGGTCGAGGAATTTAATCAGGACAAGATCGAGCAGTACTTTGAAAGTACGTGAAATACCGTAGTTACTTTTTCCGTATTTGCGTGGCTGATACCGGACCGGAACTTCTGCAACCTTTCCTCCCTGCCATTTACAATAAACCGGAATGAAACGGTGCATTTGTCCGTACAACCGGACTTCCGACAGAACATCTCTCTTATAAATTTTAAGAGTGCATCCGTAGTCGTGCAGGTTTACTCCCGAAACACGGCTGATCAGTTTATTCGCAAGCAACGAAGGCAGCTTACGTGTCAGGAACTCACCTTTCCAACGTGCCTTCCGCCATCCGCTCACAACATCATAACCTTCATTCAGCTTATCGATCAGCATGGGGATATCGGAGGGAAAATTTTCGAGATCGGAATCCATCAGCACAATAATATCACCGGATGCATTCTGTATTCCCGCATTGATGGCCGCTGTCTGGCCATAATTTTTTTTAAGGTCGATGGCTTTAATTCGCGAATCATCTTCAGCAAAACCTTTCAGCACTGCAAATGAATCATCTTTTGATCCGTCGTTAACCGAGATTATTTCATATTGAAATTTCTCAAGTGCTTCCCTGATTCCCTGTAACAATTCGGGAATGCTTTGAGCTTCATTATAAATCGGAAGTATAACCGAAATCTTCATATATTTTTCAGGGGTCCGGAACGCCGGAAAATCCGGGTCAAATGTAATATAATATATGAGGCTGGCAGCACCAGCATGGCATATGCCGGCACAAAATACCGTACCTCATCCAGCTTCAGCAATAAAGGAAACACAAATGAGAGGTATAGACAAATCAGAGTAACAAAAACCCAGGAAGGATGATCCCGGAAGTTTAAGAGCAGTAACACACATCCGGCAAACCCTGCAATCAAAATAAGCCAGTATAACACTGAACTGTATAATTTCAGCAACATTTGTGGTATCGATAATTGCGAAGCGGGTTTTTCAAACAATGCATTGGAACCACTGTGAACAAGAAATGATTTCAGGCATTTAATCCGTGAACCAATATAATATGTAAAGGAATTGTTTTCACGAATCGATTCCGCAAAACGGTTCAACATTCCTTTCACTCTTTCTGTTTTTGCAGAATATTCGTCCGCACTAATTCCCGGTTGCTCTACTTCGACGATCAGTTTCCTGACAAGGGCCAGGCTATCCATATTGAATGTGTTGTTAAAAATAGAACCGGGAAATTCTACACCGGTCACTTCGCTTTTCGGCATGAAGTAGTTTATTTCATTGGTGCTTTTCCACCATACAATGGAACCGCCATACGATTGCATAAATTTAAATACCGATCCGAGGATAGAATCTTCCACACCATGATAATAAGGTGAAACGGTTAACGGATAAATTCCTTTATGATGAACATAATTCCTGTAAATCCAATAACCATCAATTAAAATAAAGGGCACGAGGAAAATTAATATTTTCACTACTCTTTCCGATGTAAGTCTTAACCGGAATCCATCGAACAGTAGTAAGTATAACATGAAGAGGATCAGCAGCGGCACCATAACGGGTCGCAGGAAAATACACCAGGTTAGGAAAAGTCCCGAGAGAATTAATGAAGTCTTTTTCTTCGAAGGGTCTGTCAAAAAATATAATGAAAATATAAGCGCAGCAACGCAAAAGCTTTCCGTTGCAAGTACCTGGTCATTTAATGATACAAAAGAGCTGGTGAGATATAAAAAATAAGTAACATAAAAATAGCTGTTTGATTTAAAAATCCGGAGCGCTAACAGTGCCAGCACATAAACTGAAACCGAAGACAGGATAAGTTGCAGCATCACCAGTGCGTTAAGGGCCGCAGCCTGTTCTAAAAAAAGTCGCAGTAAATAATACACCGCACCATAACCCGGCATGCGGTAATCGCCATACTGGACTTCGGTGCCGATGCTGTAAAAAGTCAGCTCACTGTAATACCGGCCATCTTTTAAATAGGTTTCAATTGGGTCAATATACGACCGGCAATCGCCTGTTTCGCGGGCAAACGTTTGGGTATATGTGCTATTTGGGAAATTGGTAGGTTCGTTTACTTTGTAAATAAACAGTGCGCTTTTAAACAGAAGCGCAACAAAGATCCAGAAAATCCATTTTCCGGGATGTGGTAAACGGGAAACCAGGTTATGCATGTACCTGTTCATACCAGTTACGGAATTTCAGGAGTCCTTCCTCAAGGCCCGTGGCCGGTTCATAATTCAGCAATTGTTTCGCTTTCGCGATATCGGCGAATGTGCGGTTCACATCACCCTGTTGCATGGGCAGCCGGTTAATGGAAAATTTACGGCCCGATACTTTTTCGATACTTTCAATAAGATGATTGAGTGAAACCGGGTTGCTGTTTCCCAGGTTTATAATTTCAAAACAACCGGGGTGTTTCAATAAATATTCTGATGCAGCATTTACACCGTTGACGATATCATCAATATAAGTATAATCCCTGCTGGTGGTGCCGTCGCCATAAACATCAATTGGTTTACCGTTATATATCGCCTTAAAAAATTTATGAATGGCAAGATCGGGGCGCTGGCGTGGACCATATACAGTAAAAAAACGAAGATTGATTATATTGAAGTTATACAGGTGATGATAATTAAAACAAAACAGCTCACCACTTTTTTTAGTGGCTGCATATGGTGAAATCGGAAAATCCACATTATCAGTTTCTGAATAGGGGATCTTTTCATTATTGCCGTAGATGGAAGATGACGACGCAAACAAAAGGTTAAACACTTTGTGCTGCTTCATTACTTCCAGGAGATTGAGTGTTCCAGCAACATTTACATTTTCGTATGCACGCGGATCCTGGATCGAAGGACGCACGCCTGCCTTTGCAGCGAGGTGAATAACCAGGTCGATGTTCGAAGAACTGAAAATTCCGGAAAGAAGTGAAGCGTCATTTATATCTCCTTCCACAAGCCTGAAATTACTATGCAGCATCATGGAAGCAATATTGGCCCGCTTTGTTTCCGCAGGATAAAACGGATCGAAGTTATCGTAACAGATTACCCGGGCTCCTATGTTCAACAAAAACTCTCCCAGCGTAGAACCTATAAAGCCGGCTCCCCCGGTAATCAGAATATTCATGCAGCGTTAATTAGTTGATTTTACCCGGAATGGGTAAGCCCTGGATGATTCTTAAAAGTAATTGATAATCAAATATGATTAGGGCCAAATTTAGTAAAAAGTGGTTTCAATGCAAACAGGAAAAGTGCCGGGAGTGCTTTAAATGTCCCTATTTTAATATCCTCAGGTTCAGCGATGTTGAAGTGAACTATTCAAATTCCAATGTTTTCAATTTAGTTAAATACTTTTCAGAAAAGTCAACGTTAAACTCCACCCACATGGGCAGGTGATCCGACATTTGGTAAGTTTTCCATTCCCTATATGAACGCAAGTTGCTTTTATCCATTTCCGATTTATAAATATTCTCATCGCTTTCCCTGAATACTGTTTCGTAATAATCCAGGACGCCGGCACTATTACCATTTGAAATAAATTCCATATAACCGGATTGATCCAGGTAAGCGATCTGATCATATGGCATGGTTCGCAAATCGTTTGAAGTCAGGTTAACCAGCATCTGGACTGTTTCGGGAATATTGAATCCATTTTCAATAAGCGCATTCATTGTCGGATCATCAATTCCTCTTCCTGTTATATTAAAATCACCTAAAATAATGTGATTTGATTTTTCTTTTTTGGCCCGCTTACTTAAAAATTCAGAAACATTGCTTATCTCACTAACCCTTCTCTTATACTCGGCAGTATTCTTTCCATCCTTTCCATAGTAAATATGTACGGTAGTTATATAAAACTTAAACCACTTCGATTGGAAAGCTACTATGAATGGAGTTCTCGCAATTTGCTTGGTAAGCGTTTTCGATTTTGGTTTTTCCGGCAATACAATTTCACCGGCCATATTACGGAATTGCACCTTACGGGTGTCAAAAAGAAAAGCAAGTCTTTCCTGGTTTCCCGATGCGCCTTCGGTTATATCCGTAATGATATAATTCCATTCTGGTCCCAGGAGCGATTTTAGCATGTTTAATTCTGTTAAATCTTCTCCGATTTCCTGCAAGGCTATTAAATCAAACGCCGAAATTATTTCCGCAATATAAAAATGCGTTTCAAAAAGCCTTACTGCTTTATTATTCTTACCAAATTCACGGATATTCCAGGTTCCAACAATTAAATTTCTTTCTAATGTTTTCCGTGGAACCTGTTCACTGATATTTTTTTTAAGCGCTATAATATTATCAATGACTCTTTTTCGCTCTGTTTTAGATTTAATTTCCCGAAGATTTGGATAATACGGCATGATTGAATGTTTTTAGAATTTAGGGTAAATTTTGTTTGCATGATAAAAGTGTAAAAAAATATCATGTTAATAACAAGTATTTTTCACAGAAGGGTGGGGGTAATTAGACGGGGGTATAATTACCTGAAATTGCGATCTGGATGAAATAGCTGTTAGGGTTCAAATTTTTCCCACAAGGACACAAAGTAATTTCGTATAGTTAATGTTACCTATTTATTCCTTGTGCCTTTGTGGGAAATCTGCGCCATCTGTCACTGCATTATACTTTAATCAGCTTCCATTTTCCTTTCCGGAAATAATACATATAAATAAACGCGATGATACTTTCCGCTAACGGGATTGCGATAAATACTCCGAGTGGCCCCCAGTTCAGTGTGATGGCCATCGTCCATGCCATGGGGATCTGCAACAGCCAGAATCCAACGAAGCTGATCCAGGTGGGTGTGCGCGTATCGCCGGCGCCGTTAAAAGCCTGCATGAGTACCATGCTGATGCCATACAAAATGTAACCGGTACTGATGATGCGTAATGCCTGCACCGCGTAATCGTGTTGTGCAATCGCTTTTGCCGGAATGAAAATATTTATCAGGGGTACGGCAAGCAACAGGAAGAATACCATCACAAAACCCATTAACAACGCATTGTATTTCGCGATGGTAATAACAGAATCCTCCGCACGTGCGGGCTGATTGGCACCCAGATTTTGTCCGACTAACGTAGCAGCCGCATTACTGATTCCCCACGCAGGAAGGATAAAAAAGATCACCAGGCGAATCGCTGTCTGGTAACCCGCGCTGGCATCGCTTCCATAACGTGCTACGATGGCAGCAAGGAAAATCCAGCTTGCTGATTGTACAATGAACTGCACCGTGGCGGGAGATGCAATTTCAGAAAGAGATTTCAATACAGACCAATGAGGCGTCCAACGCACGCTTCGAACCGGCAGCATTTCGTTCTTCACGAAAAATAATTTAAACAACTGGTACATCACACCCATTCCGCGGCCGCCAACAGTGGCGATTGCCGCACCGGTTATTCCGAGTTCCGGAAAAGGTCCGTAACCGTTGATGAGCAGCGGGCATAAAATAATATTAAATCCATTTCCCAGCCACAAACTACGCATAGCCACGGAAGCATTTCCAGCACCACGGAAAATACCATTGATCAGGAACAACAATACTACCACCACACAACCTCCCAGCATGATACGCGTATAACTTATTCCCATTGCAATGGCAGCAGGCTCGGCACCCATAAGCTGCAAAATCTCCTTCGCATAAAAATAACCGAATGCACTCATTACAAGGATCAGGAGGGATGATAGCAACAGTGATTGTATAGCGGCATCTGCGGCACCTTCCGGGTTTTTCTCTCCTACCCTGCGGGCTACCATAGCTGTTGCCGCGGCACTCAGTCCCATCGCAACAGAATACACAATTGTGATCACCGCTTCAGTTAATCCAACAATACTTACCGCGTGACTTCCGAGACGGTTTACAAAATAAATGTCCACTACCGCGAATACACTTTCAAGACACATCTCCAGCATCATGGGAATGGCAAGAAGGAAAACCGCCATTCGTATGCTTCCGGAAGTGTAATCGTAGTCTTCGCCTTTGAGTGCTTTGCGGAGAAGTTGGAAAAAATATCTGAGGGTCAATGGGTGATTCAGTAGTTATTCAGTAGTAGATTCAATAGTAAATTCGATAGTAGATTCATTGGGGGATTCAATAGAGAAATTTCAGTATTGATAAACAATTTTTTCCAAAAAAGCCACACGGTTGACTTTACTGATATGATTTGTGGTTATTACTTCGTGAGGTATTCCTGCAATGAGGTTCCTATGATTTCGGTCCAGCCCTGGACGAAGTTTTCACGGGCTAAATCGGGATTATCTTTTGGGAAGGAATCGACACCGGAATGTGTTAGTTTCAGTCGTGTTTTAGTACCGTCGGGATAAAGTTCGAAAGTAACGAAAGAATTTCCCGCGTAGCCATCGTAGCGCCAGCTGTAGCTCAGTCGTTTTTCATTTTCCACTTCAATGACTTTACACAGGTGGGTGTACTTGCGGTCTTCAGGCCCGCCTTCAAACTGGAACTCAAAACCCGGTTCTGCCCGGAAGGCTTGCAGATCGAAATACCATTTCGCCATTTCATCACGATTGGATATTGCTTTCCAGATTTTTGAAGCCGGAACATCAAAGGTGCGTTCCACAATAATTGAGTTTGTATTCATAATTTACATTTTCTGGTTACCTCTGTGTTACTCCGTGCCTCTGTGGTTATTTTTCCGCGACAATAAAAAAAAGTTAATTCGGTTATCCGGGTTGGGCCTATTTTACCACGGAGACACAGAGGCACGGAGGGCCACAGAGAGTTTTCAGGTTAATTTTTTTTTAACAGCCAGCACTCTTTATAAGGTGCAATGACATCCATTCCAATAATTCAAAACACGATATTACAAAATATTTTTGCAAGAACAATCAATGATCACTTCCATTTTTCTTTTCTTCCTTTTTCTTTTTCTTCCATAGCTTTACAGAACTCTTATAATTCTGCCTGTTCTCTTTGGTCATAATCATGGTTTCTTTCAAACCTGCAAACAGCGATTTAAGTACCAGGTTAATGAAACCTTTGTGCATATCCCTTTCCGCTTCAAATTTTACAATTTTCGGTGGCATACCCTTATCAACCGGGTTAGAGGAACTGAGCGCTGTATTGGCAACAAATGCTCCGAGATCGCTTTTCCATTGCGCCTTTTCCTCCAGGTTCAGATCCATTTTCAGATCATGATACAAAAATTTCAGGCTGCCTTGCGATTTGGTGCTGTATGCAGTCCCTTCCAAATGTAAAGCATCCACGGCACCGGAATCGATTTTTGCAGGAGTGTACTCTGCCAGCAAACGATTCAAACCTTCCAATCTGAATGGGTCGGTTGATGCGGTGAATGCGAACTGAGGTTTGCTATAACTAAAATCAAGAGCCACCCTGAACTTCACTTTATTCTCAAGCATTCCTTCACCCTGCAGCAACAAACTTCCAACGGTGGTTCCGGAACGGACATTAGTCACTGAAGCATTCAAACCTGCAACAATAACTTTAGCATACGAACCATCCGTTTTCCGCTCACGATTCAGGATGTTGCCGTTTTTAACGGTTACTTTTTTTACCTGTAATGGAAAATCAAGTGCTGCCAGGTTTTGCCCCGGATAACCGGGATAACGATTCGGGTCTGCCGGTTTTGTTTTATCCTTGAATAAGGAAGCAGTAATGCTGTCAACAACCACCTCATCAATTATCAATGACTGAGAGCGAATCAGCGAATCAAAATTTACCCCATTCAATTCAATGGATGCCGCATTGCAGGAGAATTGTGTATTCTGGAATTGTTTTCGTTTTTGTAATTCGTCTTCGCTAACATTTGGTTCATATGTAAATCCTTCCAGCGTGATCGAATGTTTTTGATAAAGCATTGCAAGATTTTTTAACCCGATGTGAAAAATGCTGTCGGCCATATCAACCTGTACATCACGAAGCATGGTTCCTACATCCACAAAATTGTAGTCGAGTTTATCAAGGGTTTTCTGCATTTCAAAACCCTGCAGCGAAAAACTATAATTACCTATGGTAAACTGCCGCAATGATGATTTTTGCATACTACCAAATATCGAATCCATTACCAGTACCAGCGAACCGCATCGTAATGAATCTCTGAAAACATCCTGGCTGATAAAAAGATCATTCAGTTCCAGGTTAAGCTTCGCAATATTCAGTTCACGTTCTTTAAAATTATTGATCACGTGAAATGAAGCGTCAATGAGTTCGAACTTTTCGAGGTTAAAAGCTTCAATAGGTTTCTTAACAGCATTATCTTTTCTGACGGCTGTAGAATCTTCAAAAGGAAAAAGCACGCTGATCGCGCCGTCCAATCGCATATCCACTACCGGAGTATTGATTTCGATTCGCTGCAGGTGCAGAGTTTTGTCTCTTAACAGTTCAAATACCTTTACCTTCTTTAACAAAAGTTTATGAGTTGTAAGGCGGAAATCACTGTTGATATATGGATAATGCACCAGTGGTTCTTTACGTGGTTGAAAAACTACATCGCTTACGCGGATATCACCATCAAGAATGTTTACATGAAGATTTTTAAACTTCAGTTCATACACATCGGAAGCCAGCGTTTTATCAAAGCTCTGTAATAAGGCATCCGATAACAGCCGGTTAAAATTGTTATAAAGTATTAATCCACCGCCTGCCAGCAACGCTAAAAAAATTAATGGAATTATAAAGCGTTTCTTCCTGTACCAGGGACGCTTCTTTTTTTCACTATTGTTGTCGGGATTCATTCAGACCTCCTTTCAGAAAAAATATCCTATACGATAAATCCATTCGCTGTAGTAAGGACTATGATCATCCTGGCTGTATAGAATATTATAAAGCACTTGTATACTTATGCCACCTCTTCCGTTTCTGCCAAGCGATTGCTGAAATCCCAGTCCGACGAACCACGATTCAGTGCCTTCCGTTTCGCGGGATATTTCATCAAATCCTGGTACCTCAACAAAATACTGGTTGTTGAGGTATTCGTACTCCGTCCAGAAATAAACCCGTTTTATCAGATCCAGGCGCGCAAAAACGTTTGGGCCGTGTGAATGTAAATCGTTGTTGAGTTGTTTGTCGTGCTGATATATGTAACGGTAGCCTATACCTGTAGTGAGTCTTTTCGGAAAACGGTATGCAAATGAAGGCGCAATTTCGAAATAGGAAGTACGGCTGTTAAACCAGAATCCGAACCCTAATCCAAATCCGAATTTTTCACTGAACGATCGCTCGGGTTTCGGTGGTGGTACGGCTATAGTGTCTGTTGCAGGTGGCGGCGTTGTAGCAGTTGATGAATCGGGCACCTGGCAGAAAGCAAGGTAACCCGATATTACAAAAATGACAATTAGGGAAAGTCGTTTCATAATATTAGGGATTTATATGAATTAAGTATAATACTTTTTCATTATCAACTTCCTGTGTAATATTTAAAGTTAAGGAAGTTTCCCGCCGGTTATTCGTACTACCGGTAACTATTCAAAAATCATTTCATTCCTCTTTTTTCATTATAAACCGAAAAAATACCGGCCAGTTATTTTTCTGCTTCTTTCGCAAGAGCCTTACCTTTCCCAATGGGTATTCCGACGGTAAAATAAATTCCGTTGTTATATTCATTGGAACCAGAATCATCAATAGTTATATCCACAAATCCCTGGTAATACTGTGCGGTCAGGTTCATTCCATTTCCACCCATCAAACGGTATCCCACTCCAACAATTGCTCCTGCATCGAGCGGATGAAATTTATCCTTGATATCGACATCAAACTTCAGGTCGTCGTCTTCGTCAAGCGAATTCGTGAATTCATCAAAACAACGATAACGTAACCCAAGCAGGAAACCACCTTTCACATAAATACGATTTTTGAACTGGTATTTCATCGCTACCGGTACATTAAAGTAACGCAATTTCCGCGCAACTTTCCCACCTACAAATACCGAATCAAGTGCCCCGTTATTCAGTGAATACACCGGCAGATCTTCCGCACCGTGAGGCGACTTTACAATACAACCCGTATTGAACATCCAGTTTTTATTTTTGAAAAATTTAATGTCAAAATAAAATCCAAGATTAAATCCGGTAAATCGTTCCGCATTATCAAGTCCTTGAATGGTACCAAGATTAACACCACCATCAAGGCCAAACTCCAGATTAGGGGAATTCAGTTTATCACCTAATAAAAGTGAAATTAATATCTGTGACTGCGCAGTCTGAATTAAAAAAAACAGCAGGATCGTTGCGATGATTCTTTTCATCCGGAATGATATGGGTTTGAGTTGTTGAGTTGTTGAATTTTGGGGTTGTCGAGCACTCGGCAGTCAAAACAAAAGTAAAGATTAATTACTGCTGACTGCCTACTTTTGACTACCGGCTGCAGACTAACAACGTCACATCAACTTTTGATTAATTTAACTTTCCATTTCCAGCCAACCACAGTCCACCCAACTTATACCCCAACGAAAGTATGATGGCGCCGGTGAACATTCCAAGGAAACCGGAAAAGATAAAACCCCCGATTGCTCCGAGAAAAATCACCAGCATGGGCACGGGTGCTCCTTTACCCATGAGAAGGGGTTTAAGTACATTGTCGCTTAACCCGGCAAGCAGTATAACGGCCGACCACAAGGTAGCGGGCATGGGTTCCTTTGCAGAATAAATATAAATTATAACAGGTAATGCAACAAGTATGGTGGGAAGCTGGATAAGAGCCAGCATCAGTACCAGCAACGCCCATAACCCCGCAAGAGGTACTCCCGCAAGCAGGAAAGTTCCACCCATTAGTACAAACTGAATAAATGCCACCCCAATGATCCCTTTTGCTACATTTCTCACAGTTTGAATGATCACCGATTTCAGTTCCGCTCCCATGCTTCCTGCAAGACGTGTCGACAATTGCAGGCTAGACTTCTCTGATTGTTCGGATGTCGCAAGCAAGACACCGGCAATGACAATGGATGCCGTAAACATGAGTATGTTTGAAATAAAGCTCATTATTGATGCGATTACCGTGCGGCCAATCGAAACAAGTTGATCCTTATATTGAATTATGGTGGATTCCAGGTTTTGATTGAGGGATTTCCAGGCATTAAATAATTTCGGACCTATAATTGGCCAGTCGGCAACTTTTGCATTTGG
>JANWID010000203.1 GCA_025450095.1 Bacteroidia bacterium
GAAATTAGCTACCGGAGCATCGACAATAACAGGCACAGGATACACAGCAGTTGTGGAACATCCTGAAGGCATTACGCAGGTGAGAGAAATCGTAAAAGATCCTGTAGTAGAATAAGCATGCGCAGGATTTTGCTGTGTACTGGTTGTGCCATCGCCGAAATCCCATAGGTAAGACGTCGAAGATAATGTTGTTGAAAAATTAACCGGGGCATATAAACAAGCATAATTAGCTGATAAAGTAATATCAGGATATATTCCCACAACGTTAGGAGCTGTCGCAGTATCAATGCAGCCATGATTGTCAGTTATTACAAGCGAAATATCGGGACCAGGGACGGTATTATATGTGTGAACCGGGTTCGCCGTAGTATCGGTAGTGCCGTCACCAAAATCCCACAACCAGCTTATAGCGTTTTGACTCAGGTCGGTAAATGTTGCTGTTAACGGGATGCACCCGGAATCGGGAGTAAAGCTGAAATCCGCAGTGGCTTCATATACCGTAATCATGTCAGTTATGGTCAGACTGTTCCGGCATCCCCTGTGATTAGCATTCAGCTTGACAGTATACACTCCGGGAGAAGAATAAGTATGCAACGGATCGGCAACAGAACTGGTGGATCCATCACCGAATGTCCAGTAATAGCTTGAAGCATTCGTTGAATTATTGACAAACTGAACATCATATGGAACACATCCTGCTGCAGGCTGATTGATTGTGAAATCAGCAAGCGGGTCAGAAACATAAACGGAATTCTGGAAAACAGATGTTAAAATACACCCTGCTGTATCTGTTACTGTAACGGATACCATATATGCACCGGTATCCGGATAAGTATAAACCGGCTGAAGCTGATTCGAAGTGGCACCGTTGCCGAAATCCCAGTTCGCGGAAACAAAAGCACCAGGTGGATTTAGAGTAAATGTGATCGCATCTCCAAGACAATTCAGGGAATCAGTCACAGCAATAACATTCAGTTAACCGAATGTTATGGTAGTGGATTGCGTAGTCTGACAGCCTTCGATAGAAGTCAGCAGTAATGACACCGTATATATACCGGGTTGGGCATATACGTGAACCGGATTTTGCAGGTTTGAAGTGTCACCATCACCAAAATCCCAGTGATATGATACAATATTCGGTGACAGGTTATCCAGATGAACGGTATAAGGTGCACAAGGTGTGGCGATCACCGAAAGAATAGGTGTGGTCACAAATGGAATTACCCTGACAATAGCGTATGGATTTATTGTTTGAGTACAACCTCCGGCCATCCCGGTATTCAGTGTCACGGTATAGATTCCGGGAGTTGTGTAAATGTGTGTTGGATTTTTTACCGTGGAGGTTGCTCCGTCTCCAAAATTCCAGAGCCATGAATTGCTTCCGGTTGTGGGATCGGTGCAGCTCAACGAACCGGGAGGAGTACATACTATAATAGTATCCGGTACCGTATAATTCGTGGAATCATCCACAACCCTGATGAAATTATTCCTGGTTATGGTATCAACGCAACCAAGTGGTGATGTCACTATCATGCTCACATCATAACTGCCGATTGCATTATAAGTATGTGTAGGAGTCTGACCACTTCCCGTAAATCCGTCGCCGTAGATCCAGCTCCAGGATGCCCCGGCAGGAGTTGATGAGCCGGTGAAATTCACAGTGAGTGGCGCACAACCTGTACGAGGTGTTGCGGCAATCATAGCTGTGATGATTTCCACATACACCACATCTGTTTGTGTAACCGATGCCTGGCATCCGTGCGGTGAAGTGGCGGTTAACGTTATGGTATATACGCCGGAATCAGGATACACTGCTGTTGGATTGGGATTCGTGGAAGTAGTTCCATTCCCGAAATCCCACAGGTAAGTTGCACCATACGCGGTATTGTTAGTTATCGTAGTGGTATGAGGAGCGCAACCATCCGGTGTATTCACTACAAACGCCGGAATGGGTAATGGATCTACAGTAATATATCCGGGAAGTGAAACTGTTCCGTTACAGCCTACACTTGTAGTTACGGTTAGTGTTATATCATACGATCCGGATACAGTATAAGAGTGTAACGGATTATCTGTAGTGTCGGTGGTGCCGTCACCAAAATCCCAAAACCAGCTCATAGCATTGGGAACTGTACAATCGAACTGTACGTCAAAAGGAATGCAGCCTCCCTGACTATTCACTGTAAAGCTGGGTACCAGGCTCGGACCAATAGTGATGTACGCGTTATTAACGAGCGTATCACTGCAGCCATTACCATTAAAAACAATCAGGGTAACGGTATAACTGCCGGGAGCACCATAAACTTGAGAGGGGTTTTCATTATTTGAAGTTACACCTTCACTTAAATTCCATATCCATCCCAACGCTCCGGGTGTAGTACATGTGAAATCGAACACCTGCGCCGGATCACACGATGATTGCTGGTTTACCGTAAAAGCTGCCGGCGGATTCGGATAAATAGTGATGTAAGAGCTTTTGATTTTAATATTATTGCAACCATATGGATTGGCGGCAATCAGGCTTACTGTATAAACGCCGGGAGTTAAATAGGTATGTGTAGGACTTACAGAAGTCGAAAAATTTCCATCACCGAAATCCCAGATAAAATTGTTGGAGAACAGCGACAGGTTTACAAAGCTGATGGTATTATTGCCCGAACACCCTGTTAGTACCGGCGCAGTAAAATCTGCCACCGGGTCATTCAGTACATGAATGTAATTAATGGCAACCAGCGTATCGGTATTTCCGGATACACTATCCAGGGCAACAAGTGTTACTGTATAATATCCCGGTGTAAGGTATACTGTAGTCGGATCCTGGAGTGTGGAGTTATTTCCGTTTCCGAAATCCCATTGATAGTTGGTAGCCTGGGAAGATAAATTGATAAAGTCAACTGAAAGCGGGGCGCATCCCGTAAAAGAAGTGGAAGTGAACGAAGCCGATGGAAATTGTGCCAGGGCCTGCTCAGGACTTCTCATCATGAAAGCACAAAACCCTGTCAATAAGATCAGGGTTTTGTGATAAACGGAAAACCGTTTTATCAAATTCATACGCTCCCTTTCAATAGATTTTCAAAAATTCACATGCACGCAACCGTTGCATGCTACGGTCTAAATCAGTCCTCTGTTTCCTTACCCTGTGCGTAGTTATCCTTCGGATTAAAGCTTGAACCCTGGTTCAGGATGGTATTGGTAGCAGAATAAAACTGCGTACCGTCTTTTGCAATTTTCTTTACGCGGTAGTATGCAAATCCCGCAGGAGGAGCCTGGTCCATCCAGCTATAGAAGAGTTCGATATTTGTACCGATACCTTCTTTCACACCAACCGATTCAAACTGGCGACCGTCGGAAGAACGCTCCACGATATATATACAATCCGCCGGCTCATCCTTGGCTGTCCAGTTCAGGAACACCTTTCCGGAATTGTAAATTGCAGTGTAATTAAAAATATTAGTTGGCTGGTCAAAGGCATTAGCCTGCACCATCGGAACTGTTTTAGCTTCCTGGCCATTCACATTTCCTGATATTGTAAGGAACATTAAAAATACAATGACCTCTATCAGGAACAGAAACCGGAATGAAGATCCGTTTTCACCATTCCTGTTGAAATACCGGCGTGGTTTGGAATAAATCGCCAGACGGTTTTCACGGATCATGTTGTAAAGCTCCATGGATTCTTTTTGGGTTGTCATTTGAGTATCCTCCTAATTAAGTTTTTGAAAATTTACGAATGAATGAATGCCTTCGTTAACCGGACTGCAACCATACATTACGTTTGTAAGGTTTTGTTATAAATTGTTCTGAATTACGGTTCCGGACAGCATACGTCCTTTAACCGGTTGTGTCCTCAAACGCAATCCGTGATAGCAGGGTTACACCCATACCGCATTTTTCCCTCAAGGCATTGAAAACACATAGTTCCGGACTTCTTTTGAATACTATATATAACGTGTTGGAGGATTTTTTAACGCTGCCGATAACCTTAATGGAAAACCACCGTAGACACCCCGTATTTTGAGTTGAAAATTAAACTGAACCATTATGGATATTTTAAACAAAACAATTAAGAAACTCAGTGAAGAAGAGTACCAGGCACTGATCCTGCAGGTTTCCGGAAAGAAAAAGAATAAACCTTACATGGTTCTTGAAACAACCCGGAAAAAAGATGTTGCCGATTCGGAGATGATGGAAATGTTGCAGGTTTCCGCCAGCACTTATTATACACTGAAGTCAAGGTTGAATTCTAAAATTGCCGCCATTCTTTCCAGGAATGTTCAGAATCCTATCAGCACACTTATAGATGAAGTAACCCGTGTTCCTGCCAATTTATATGGTACGAACAAGGATTTTTCAATCCGTGCACTGAAGGAGCTTGAAAAGCAGCTCATCGAATATGATCTTTCAGCCGAACTGATCGTGGTGTACAAAACCCTCGCACAGCTGCACCTTTACAGCGATGATCATGACTATTATGATAATCTCTATCAGAAACATGTTGCATTTTCACTTGCCGTTTCAAAAGCGGAAGGCTTGTTTTATAAATTCATTCTTAAATGTGGTCGTTATCTTCTGACGCGTTCAGAGGCCGATCATGAAGCTGTTGTAAGAATACAACGTGAAATTTCGAATATTACGGAGCTTTATGATTCACACCGCCTTTTTGTGATCTATAATATCGTACGACTCTATCATTTGTGCATTATTGATAATGCCGCTGAAGGTCTGAAATCAAAAGAACTGGAAGTAGAAAATATCCTTCAGGAAATGAATCGCATTTTCCAGAAATATCACCTGGATACTTTTTACCAGAATATAAAGTTCATCACCGATTTCATTTATTTCGCCTATTACCAGAAAACCGGCAACCAGGTACGTGCTGAACATTATCATGATAAAGGTCTTGCCGGAATGGAAGATCTGAGCGCAAAACACTTCATGTCGTTTCACGTTGTACGGTTCCTTGAAACCCGGATTGAAAAATATCTTTCCGATGGGAACCTCGACAAACTGACATCAACAAACAACGCTATTTTCCAGAATCTCGACATCGATGCAACTGAAGCATACCAATTTGTCAGCTATAAACGTTACCAGGCGGTATGCAAATTTTATAACCGCGATTATACCGGTGCAGCTCGAACTATTAATGATCTCCGGAATAAAATGTCGTTAAAGCCATTTCTTGCAACCGATATCGAATGCAAGCTTTTCCAGGCTCTTCAATATTGCATCCTGGGTGAAGACGGATTGTGCCTGCAGATCCTTTCCAGTCTCAAGCGCCAGATCCGGGAACATGAAGTGGAATTTGAATCGACGCGTTTGTTCATCAAATTGCTAAAAGCTGCGTTGAAGCCCGCCGACTACCGGAAAAAAGTTAAAAAGATCACGGAAATGTGGAATGAGTTCCAGACCGTGAACACAGGTCCTCATGCCATACTGAAATATGTGAAGCTTGATGAAGTGGCGATACGTAAAATGACCAACCCGATTAAGGAATAGTAAGCGCTTGGTGGTTATCTGTTACAAGTCGGCAGTCACCAGTCGGCAGCCGGCAAGCTAGAGCAGATGAAATGGAAGTTAGAAGTTAAAAAAACTCCCCCAAAAATCCTGGCAAAAAATAATTAAATAGCCTCTAAGTATTTTTCGCTTAGAGGCTTATTTAAATATTTGAAGACGTAAGGATTCGTTGACGCCTTGTTGATATCATCAGGACTGATAGAGCTCGAAAGCACTACCACCCTGGACTTCTTCTTTACTGAATCTTCCAGTTTTGCGAAATCTTCAAGGAAGCCGAAGCCATCCTTGATAGGCATGTTAAGGTCGAGAAAAATGATTTCCGGAATTTTTTCGTCTGATCCCGATATCTCACGGAGATAATTCAATGCTCCGTCGGCGGAATTTTTTACCGTAACGTGGTCGCAAAAAGAAGAGGAAGTAATAATTCGCTCGTTAATAAAATTGTCAATTTCGTTATCATCAACAAGCAATACGTTCCTGAATTTTGACATTGCTGCTTTGGTTTTCCTGTTAAATCACTGGATTAGTGGTGATGGGCGGAATCGAACCGTCGACACAAGGATTTTCA
>JANWID010000204.1 GCA_025450095.1 Bacteroidia bacterium
GTAAACACCCTGGTATGGAATTTCTTTCTTGGGATCTTCCATATTCTTTTCCAGGCCCTATGGGGGGTCGGTTAAAAATAATTCTCCGTCTCTATTATAAACGGCGTCATTTGGACTATTGAATTTTTTGCCTTTATAACTATTTGCGAGAGGTATATATCTCGGAGCAGGTTTATCCAGGGGTGCATCCATTCTTGCCATTTGCCTGTTACCATGCTGGCATAAGACAAGATTACCGTCTTTGTCGAGCAGCAATCCATTGGATCCCATTTCTCCTCCTCTTTTAATTGTATCGGAATAACCGGAAGGAGTGAGGTATACCTCTTTACGATTTTTTTCCGTCCATTTAAATATTGTATCACGGGGTACATCGGAGAATAAAAGCATTTTATGGCTTTCTACCCAGACCGGGCCCTCACTCCATTGGAAATCTTCTGAAATGATCTCAGCCTGCGCTTTAGCATCGACGATAGCATCCAGGGCCGGATCCAGCCGTTCCACAATGCCAATTTTTATGTTGTTCACGTAATCTGATTTGGTTTCTGTTTTGTTTTGCTGATTATTATTACAGGCAACCAGGATGATCAGGAGGCAAGTGAAATATTTTTTCATATCGTAGCTATTATATGAAATATAAAATGTAAAAGTTAGAATATAAAATGTAAAATGAAGATAACCCAATCGGCGTATTTCAGACTCCCAACATTTTACATTTTATATTCTAAATTTTACATTTTACATTTCTAATGTAAATCCCTCGTCACTTCAGATCCCGAACCACCCTGTAAAATATCCAGGTCTGCCCCAAGATGCGCTTGCTGCACATGGTCAATATACAACTTTACATAACCCCTTGCAGCCATTGGCTCAGGCGGTTTCCATGCTGCTTTTCGTTTTTTCAATTCTTCGTTACTGATGTCCAGGTGGAGTTTTCTTTCTGACACATCCAGTTCGATCATGTCGCCATCTTTTACCAATGCCAGTAAACCGCCGATGGCAGATTCCGGTGAAACATGCAGTATCACGGTGCCTGCTGCTGTGCCACTCATTCTTCCATCCGAAATCCGTATCATATCTTTTATTCCCTTTCTTAAAAGCTTTTCAGGCAGGTCAACATTGCCTACTTCAGGCATACCGGGATAACCCACCGGCCCCACCATTTTCAATACAATCACGCAGTTTTCATCAATATCGAGGGCTGGATCATCGATACGATGATGATAATCTTCCATGGTTTCAAATACTACGGCACGACCACGATGTTTCATCAACTCTTTTGTTGCAGCAGAAGGTTTGATCACAGCACCGGATACGCATAAATTTCCTTTTAACACGGCAATACCCGCATTCTCCTGCAGTGGATTGCCAACGGTTGCGATCACATCCTCGTTGTAACAAACGGGGCTTGTATTGTTTTCCCCAATCGATTTGCCATTGACAGTGATGGCATCCCTGTGTAAATATTTTTTTAATTCTTTGATCACTACGGGCAGGCCACCGGCATAATAAAAATCTTCCATCAGGTATTTCCCTGAAGGTTTCAGGTTGACAAGCAAAGGAATATTGCTTCCATTTTTATCAAAGTCCTCTAAATTCAATTCTACACCGATCCTCCCTGCAATAGCCAGCAGGTGAATGATAAAATTTGTAGACCCGCCAACACCTGCATTGATCACAATGGCATTTTCAAAAGCTTTGCGGGTAAGAATTTTTGAAAGCTTGAGATCTTCTTTGACCATTTCTACAATCCTTCTTCCCGATAATTGCGCCATCAGTTTTTTGCGGGAGTCAACGGCGGGAATGGCCGCAGCCCCTGGTAATGTCAGTCCCAGTGCTTCTACCATACAGGCCATGGTAGAAGCAGTTCCCATCGTCATACAATGCCCCTGGCTCCGGGCTGAGCCAATTTCTGCTTCCAGTATATCTTCTTCAGTATAGTTTTCTACCAGCAATTTTTCTTTTACCATCCAGTTGAATGAACCCGAACCAATACATTCCCCTTTAAACCGCCCATTCAGCATTGGGCCACCGGGAACAACAATGGTGGGCAGATCAACACTGCAAGCACCCATCAAGGTAGAAGGAGTTGTTTTATCACACCCGGTGAGTAATACCACGCCATCAATAGGATTGGCCCTGATACTTTCCTCTGTATCCATACTGGCAAGGTTCCTGAACAACATGGTGGTGGGCCGCATAAGCGTTTCACCCAATGAGGTGACAGGAAATTCCAACGGGAAACCACCCGCTTCCACTACGCCGCGTTTTACGATCTCTGCAAAATCCCGAAGGTGTCCATTACACGGCGTCAGCTCACTCCAGGTATTGCAAATGCCAATAACAGGTTTGCCTTTGAAATAATCATCGGGATATCCCTGGTTGCGCAACCATGACCGGTGGACAAATCCCATTTTATCAGATTTGCCAAACCAATCGTAGCTTCTTAATTTCATATTCTTGCAGCTATTTAGCTATTTTATAAAGTTATTTGATTTAACTGAGGTTATCGTTTGCGGCCTGTTATTCTGGTTACGATCGGTCGATATAAAAACTTAGGCTTTCTCAAGGATGATATTATTTCCCCCATAAATCTACAGTTCACAAAGAGTTAAATCATACTTTGTGAACCGTTGCTTTAGTGATCATTTTTAAAATTGAGCCGACTTCTATTCTTATTGCTAAAATTATAAGCGGAAGATAATTTATTTATCCCACCATACTTTCGTATCTAATTTATCCGGACCCTGTCTTGCAATTGCTGCGTTTATAAAACCAACAGAGCTAAAGACTAATACATCAGTACCTGAGGCATTAATTTCAAACTGCCCGGCATTATTAGTAGTAGTAGCCTTGCTGGTATTTTTGACTTGCACCGTTACACCGACAACAGGTTGATTATTTGCGTCGGAAACGGTTCCCTTTACCGTCTGGGAAAAACTGGTTGCAGAATAGATTAAAAATAAAGGGAAGAGTAATCGGGTCAACACCCGGGAATACCCCGGAGTAGAATTTTGTTTCATAATAGCAGGTTGTTTTGATGATGCAATTGGTTAGCTCTGAAGGCAGGATTTTACAACAAACGAAGTACCCGAACTTCAAAACCAAAAACTTCCATTAATGAACGGTGTTGAATTTTACACATAATTTTTTGAAGACTGATTTTATTTTTAATTTCCAGGAAAAGCGTTGTACTGCTTATAAGCGTATTTTAGAAATTCAATAGTGTTTTAGAATGAACCAGTTTTTACTGCAACAGGGGTATTCAAAGGAATTGGAGCAGTTTCCTCACATTATTGAATTTGCTACAAAGAAGAATAATGCAATACAACTTAATTCGCTCAATGCCGGGGCCACTAATAGTATACGCATTTATTATATTATGGAAGGTAAGTTTGAATGGATTATTCACCATCAACTTTATATTTTATACCCGGGAGATCTGGTGCTGATTCTGCCTGGCCATAAGTTTGGCGGAGAAAAAGGCGTTCTGGATATTGGTACACTTTGTTGGATCCATATTCAGGCAGAGAGCCAGGAACCAATAGAAAGAAGCTTACCTGGTAAATGGAGTAACTTTTCTAAAAGTGAAAACCTTGCGATCTCTAAAATTTTACTATTGAACAATGTACCTGTGCTTTCAAAATTGAAAGAAGCAGGCAGAATACTCCAGGAACTGAGACAGGAATTGTTTAACCAACAAATAGGTTATACCACGCGGGTCAATCAATTAATTGACGAGTTATTTATTTTAATAGCCCGTAAACTAACGCAGCAAAATAATTTGCATCGTGACTTTCCGCAAACTTTCCGTAAGCTGGAACAAACGCTTCGGGAGAATTTAGCCCATCAATGGACCGTTGAAGAAATGGCCGGATTGGTGGGGCTTGGCACAACAGCCTTTACAGAGAAAGTAAAGAATTATACCGGATTTCCCCCATTAAATTATTTGATTACTATCCGTATTTCAGAGGGTATCAAATTATTAAAACAGCCCGATCTGAATGTTACTTCTATAGCTCTTGATACAGGTTTTTATTCATCACAGCATTTTTCTACAACATTTAAAAAACTCACCGGTTACACGCCGCGAGAGTTCAGAAATAAAAATCTACCTAAAAAATAATTATAATTATTACAACATGAAATCCATCATCACCATAGAATTAGGGACAAATGCCGTAAGGGTTTTTGCATTTGATCTTGCCGGGAATGTAATTGGTTCTATGAAGGGGCATTATCCCACTTTCCATACAGAGCCGGACTATAGCGAACAGGACCCTGAGCAAGTGTTTATTACGATGCTGTTTGTATTAAAAAATTTACTGAATGAAAAAATTCATTCAATAAAACATGAGATTGCGTGTATCTGTTTCAGTGCTTCCATGCATAGCGTATTGGCTATTGACAAAAACGGGGTCCCAATAGGCAATGCTATCACCTGGGCTGATAATAGGGCGAAGAAGGAGGCATTTGAATTAAAAAATTCTACCGACGGGAAAGCAATCTACACGGCAACAGGAACGCCCATCCATCCCATGTCGCCTTTACTCAAAATTGCCTGGCTAAAGAATCATGATAAGGAAAGATTCAGGAAAACGGAAAGATTCCTTTCAATCAAATCCTATATTATTCAGCAACTGACTGGTGAGTATATGATCGATTATAGTCTCGCTTCGGCTACTGGTTTATTAAATATTCATACAATAAACTGGGAGCCTGATGCTTTAAACTACGCAGGTATAACGGCAGAAATGTTACCCGAGCTGGTTCCTGTATTTTCATCGGCTGGCAGACTTCGAAAAGCATTTCAGAACTCTCTCGGCCTTCCTGCAGAAACTAAAATAATCATCGGGTCAAGCGATGGATGCCTGGCTACTCTAGGTGCAGGTGTATGGGATGACGGAAAATCTACTATAACTATTGAAGACAGTGGTGCAGCAAGAGTGGTGGGCAAAGAAGTATTGCGTGATGAAAAGCAACGATTCTTCAATTATATTCTTACAGAAGGCTATTACGTTTCCGGGGGACCTACCAATAATGGAGGTGTTATTTTTGAATGGTTTGCCAGGCATTTCGGTGATTTTAAAAATGCATTTGACATAGAGAATTGCATGGAAGACCTTATCAATGATGCGACAAAAGTGGCTGTGGGTTCAGAAGGCCTGTTATTCCTTCCTTATTTGTTGGGAGAAAGAGCCCCTATATGGAATGCCAACGCAAGAGGAGTATATTTTGGAATAAATATCAACCATGAAAAAAAACATTTTATCAGGGCTACCATTGAAGGAATATTATATGAAATTTATAGCATTGGAAAAACGCTGGAAGAATACCGGACCATCAATAGTATTTCTATCAACGGTAGTTTTGCCTCTATTCCATTTTGTACTCAAATGA
>JANWID010000205.1 GCA_025450095.1 Bacteroidia bacterium
GCATGAATGAAAAACAGTATTTACATGCGAGCAGAATAAAAAAAATCTCAGCTCTCTGTACTGTTACTCATTCTCGTTCTCTGCCTGATACAAGCTAAATGATGGAATGAAAAACAGTATTTACATGCGAGCAGAATAAAAAAAATCTCAGCTCTCTGTACTGTTTCTCATTCTCGCTCTCTGCCTGATATAAGCTAAATGATTGAATGAGAAACAGTATTTACATGCAAGCAGCATGAAAAAAATCTCAGCTCTCCATACTGTTACTCATTCTCATTCTCTGCATCAAATTAGAAAATATTAAAAATCGGAGGGAGAAAGTTTAAACATTCCGTTCACCATTCCTCACTAAGAATTGATGAAAGTAAGAACGAGAATGAGAAACAGAACGGAGAGCTGAGTGGGTATTTTTTTGGAGCGCAGCTTTTGGTTCTCCTGGCTCCGTCCGGCCCGCTTTCCGTTCGCCCTGTAGTATTGCAGTTTATTGCTTTTATTTTAACCAAATCCATTAGCCCGATGCACCATGTATATATCAAATTGGTCTGCAAAGCTGCAATTACTACAGGGCTACACTCCAATCGGGGCTAGGGTAGTGGCGCCTGTAGGTGGTGGCAACTGTGGGGGAGATTTTATTGAATTGGAAATACTCAGTCCCTCTAGAAAATTATCGACTAATCGTTATCTTTGATAAGGCGCGATAAAACTTCGCATATGCAACTTTATTGAGCGGATAAGTAGGGTTTTGTGGCGTGTATAAGTGAGTTAGCTGCAACATTACGAGCGACCTGTAACAGACAGAAGGATTGAAAACATTAAACATAATAATTATGACATTTCTTAAACCAAATTTTATCCTTCTACTTTTTTCTTGCCTTTTCACACACATCTCTCAAGCACAAAAAATTGATAGCACAGGAATAACAATTGCACAGATTAAAATAATTCATTCAACGATCTTAAAAGAAGACAGAAAAATTTATGTTTACACTCCTGTAAATCATTCTGAGCCGCTTCCAGTTATCTATTTAATGGATGGAGAAAACATTTCATTAGTAGCTTGCATTGTAGATTTTCTCTATCAAACAAATCAGCTCCCACCAATGATAGTTGTTGGCATTGGCAATTACGAGTATGACAGAGCTCGCGATTTAACACCTACCCACAACCTCCTGAATATGGATGGTACGACAGACAGTATTTTTTGGAAAAACTCAGGAGTAGGCGAAAATTTCCTGAAATTTATAAAGGATGAAGTAATGCCGTTTGTAGAGAAGAATTACAATCCTTCGCCTAACAAAATATTTTTCGGACATTCTTTAGGTGGTTTAATGTCTGCTTACTGTCTGTTAAATCATCCTGAAATGTTTAATTCATATATTGCAGTTAGTCCGTCTCTTTGGTGGGACAAAGAATCCATTTTCAAAAACTCTGACATACTATTTAAAAACAAAGACTATAGCCATAAATCAATCTTTTTCAGTGATGGCAATGAAGGTGCTGAATATCATAAAAGTGTCAGCAAACTGGGATCTTTGCTTCAACAAAAGAATATATCAGGATTAAGATATAAGTATATTCCTTATCCCGAAGAAACACACAATTCAGAATTAGTAAAGGCAACACAGGACGGATTAAATTTTGTCTTTGAAAATTGGAAACCAGCAAAGTCTGACACAACTCTTGAATTGGTAGTAAAGTTCTACGAAAATCGCTCGGAGAAAAATGGATTTCAAGAATTGCCACCCGAACAAGTAATCAATGAAATGGGCTACAAAATTTTAAACACACCAAACAAATTGGATGAAGCTATAGAGTGTTTTGAATTAAATACTAAATATTATCCAACTTCATTTAATGCATTTGATAGCTTAGGTGATGGTTATTCAGCAAAAGGCGACAAAGTAAAAGCAATAGCAGCATATAAAAAATCAATTGCAATAAATCCAAATGTAGAGGAGACACAAAAGAAATTGAAAGCACTAGAATAGATGCAGCAGCTAACAGCACCTACAAGAAATTGGCGGTTCAGTGGTTAAATGAAGCTTTGTGCTTCGTATCAAGTTCAGTGCTGGCAGACAGTTTAGTGCTTCGAAATCGCCAACTTCTTGTAGCTGCAAAACGTTGTGCGCAAAAATGTATGAAAAAATTATTAATTATAATTATTTCTTTATTGAATTTCTCTTTTCAAAAGAGAGAAGAGAATAGCAATATCAAAACGACAGTTAAAGTCAGTCGTGTGATTTTATCACAACCCATTCAGAAATTGAAATTTACTACCCCAATTGAATATAATAAGTACGAGCTTGGAAAATTTTCAGGTAAACCAAGTGTAATAAATTATTCAAGTAACATCAATGCAAATAGATATCGATCAGCTATTAATTGGTCGATTGACAATTTCAATGTTAATTTTGCGGGACACTACAATCTTGCAAGGTGGGGTTGTGGTACAAGTTGTATAAATGGAGTTATCACTGATTTAATAACAGGAAGGGTATATGATATTCCCTCCGCGACAATTGATTATCAATTTAAAATAGATAGTCGATTATTAATTGTAAATCCACCTGACAGTAATGGCTTTTATGATGAATGCAATTACTGTGAACCAGAATTGTGGGTATGGAATGATGAAATGAAGAAATTTGAGAAATTAAAATGACTTTGGCACAACCACAAGGCCGGCTTAATTTGTTTTATTTTTTAAATTATTGTAAGCCGATCCTGCGGCAACCGGCGGAACTTTAATAGCAACTTTAAAACGACTACGTAAAAGCTTAAATCCAAATTACCATGAATAAAAATTTCATTTTGGCAATTACTGGATTGCTTTCATTATTCGTGCTTGGTTCATGCAACAAAATGAGAGAAAGAGAGACGGAAAGAAAACAGGATATAAGCGACTGGTTCATTAACCAACGTATTTTTCCTTATGGAACTATGGATTATGGCGCTTATAGCGATGCTGTAAAATATGTAAGTAGCGAGCGAGGCAGGCTAAGGTCACTGAGCCTGACCAGTAACTGGCAATTTGCCGGACCTGAAAATATCGGTGGAAGAATTACGGATGTAGAGATGCATTCATCTTCATTGCAGATCATGTACATCTGCGCAGCATCGGGGGGAATATTTAAATCCACTAATGGAGGTGTTTCCTGGCTCCCAATATTTGATTCTCAGCCTACACTTTCTATAGGTGATCTTGCCATTGCTCCATCTGATGCTAATATTTTATACGCCGGAACAGGCGAAGCGAATGCTGGGGGCGGCTCCATTACTTATGATGGAATGGGTATTTACAAATCGGATGATGCAGGAAACACCTGGAATTACGCAGGATTGGATTCAACACGCAACACGGGTAGAATTGCAATCAATCCTTTTAATAAAGACATAGTATATGTTGCGGCAATGGGGGATTTATTTGGAAATACTGCCCAGCGGGGGATATATAAAACATCGGATGGTGGAACAACCTGGCAACAGGTACTTTTCCTTAATGATTCCACGGGAGGAATAGATATAGTTGTTCATCCGCAAAACCCCGACACCGTTTTTGCATGCATGTGGACGCGTGTACGCAGACCTGATCGCAGGAACTACGGAGGACCAGATTCAGGCATTTACCGTTCTTACGACGGAGGAATATCATGGACAAAACTAACGAATGGTCTCTCCCTTTTCGGAATTCCAGGACGCATCGGAATTGATATTTCGCAATCAAATCCAAATATCCTTGTTGCAACTTTCACTGATGATTTCGGGGCACAGGAAGGCATTTATAAAACCACTGATTTTGGTGATTCCTGGACACTAGTTGGCTCTGCCGCGTTTACCACTTACAGCTATTGGTTCGGAAGAATAAAAATTGATCCTGTTGATCCTGCTATTTTATATTTTATCGATTTTGATCTGCACAAGTCAATTGATGGCGGGCTAACATGGAATGCAACTGCTTCTTCCACGCATCCCGATCAACACGAAGTTTATATACATCCGCTCAATCACAATCTTGTTTTGCTTGGCAACGACGGTGGCTTATACCTTTCTAACAATGGCGGAAACACCTGGACACACGATGAGACGTTACCCATTACACAATTTTACACCTGCGAATTGGACGAACAAAATCCCTTTAAGCTTTATGGTGGAGCCCAGGATAATGGAGTTCTTTCCACTGCAACCGGAAATTTTGATGATTGGACAAATATCTGGTCTGGCGATGGCTTTGTTGTATTAGTTGATCCGAATGACCCTTTGCAGATCTATGCAGAAAACCAGTATGGTGGTTTAAATACAGGAACCAATGGAATTTCTTTCAGCGACCGCTTCAACTGGAATACTCCCTTTATATTTAACCCACTCAATTCAAATTCTCTTTTTCTTGGAACGAATAAAGTGTATAAATCAACCGACCGAGGTTTAAACTGGAGTGTATTAAGTCCGGATTTAACGAATAATACTGGTGTTGCGAGTTCTTACCCGATTATATACGAAACCATCACTACTATTGATGTTTCTGCAGCAGATACTAATGTGATATACGCTGGAACCGATGACGGGCATGTATGGCTTACAGTAAATAACGGATTAAGCTGGTCGGATATCAGCAGCGGACTGCCTGTACGCTGGGTAACTCATATTGCTGCTGACCCTTTTGATCCACTGAGCGCTTATGTGGCACTTTCCGGTTACCGATTTCATGATACTATGTCGCATATCTACTTCACTAATAATGGCGGACAAAACTGGACTGATGTCGGGGGAAATCTGCCTGATGTACCTGTTAATGACGTGGTGATTGATACCGTTAACAATGCCCTGTATCTTGCTACTGATGTTGGAGTTTTTTATGCATATTCTGGTAGTACAACCTGGCAAGTGCTCGGAACTTCTCTTCCATCTGCACCTGTCACTGATTTGCGCATTCATTATCCGACTATGACGTTGCTTGCGGCAACTTATGGTCGCTCCATGTATAAATTTGATTTAAATACACTTACTTCTATTTCGACTTTACAGTCTGTGAAAAACAATATTACAATCCGGATAAACCCAGTTCCTTTCAAAGACCATGCAGTAGTTCAATTGTACTTACCTGAAAATGTATCCGGAAAACTTTCCGCATATGATATGGGCGGGCACGAAATAAAAGTTTTACAAGAAGGTAATTTTAACCAGGGAATGAATCACATCGGGTTTACGTTGAATAAATATGAACAAGGAAGATTGCTTAATGGAATTGTACTTGTGAGGTTTGTTTCAGCAGCCGGAGATCAAGTAGCTGTAAAAGGAGTTTGTGCTAAGTAATTATCTCTTTTTTCGCAATACAAATTTGACTACATTTGAATTACGGCTCCGCAGTTGTGATTTTGATTAAAACCCGCACGTGCACCAGGCCGCATAACATTATCAGGTGTGTTTTTCGGCATCGGGACCTCAAACTGACTGCAAGAACTTAGCTAAGCGATATCACCAACACAAGTTATAAAGCCCAAAAGAAGCAGGTAAATTAACTATAGAAAATATATGGATAGGCTGGAAACCGGGTAACTTCAGTAACCATAAAAAGTGCGGAGTCAGCACTGAAATCACTGACGGTAAAAAAATGAAAAAGTATGCACTAACCACTTTTGTCATGCTGATCGTGATAACTATCGGCATGTTTCTGTATCAAAATGCAAATGCACAAGCCCCCAACTGGCTTTGGGCGACTATGGCAGGCGGTGGCGGCATTGACATTGGCAGCAGCATTGCGGTGGACAGCAACGGGAATAGTTATGTAACGGGAGGGTTCTCCAGCGCATCCATAGGTTTCGGTACCGATACACTCTCAAGCGCAGGCAACACTGATATTTTTGTTGTGAAATATGATGCTTCAGGAAATGAAGTCTGGGCAAAAAGTGCTGGAGGAACCAATGCTGATGTAGGTGAAAGTATTGCTGTTGACGGCAGTGGAAACAGCTATGTAACCGGATCTTTTATGAGCGCATCCATCACCTTTGGCACAACAACCCTTACCAATACTAGTTCGGGAACCATGGATATTTTTATTGTGAAATACGATGCTGCCGGAAATGTTCTTTGGGCAGTTAAAGCAGGTGGAACAGGTGCTGATGCAGGCACTGGAATTGCCGTTGATGGAAACGGTAGCAGTTATGTTACGGGCAACTTCACCAGTTCAACCCTTGCTTTTGGTACAACTACCCTGACCAATGCTGGTGCCAATGATATTTTTATCGCTAAATACAATAGTTCAGGAGTTATCCAGTGGTCGGAAAGTGCTGGCGGAAATTATGATGATATGTGCAACAGCATTGCGGTTGACGGCATCGGAAACAGTTATATTACCGGTGGATCTGGGAGTACATCCATTTCATTCGGTTCCATTACCTTGAATATAACAGGAGTCTACGATTTTATTATTGCGAAATATAATGGAAGCGGTAGCGCTCAATGGGCAAGGAATGCAGGCGTAGCAGATGGTAAAGACGTTACCCTTGATGGCAGTGGAAACTGCTATGTAACAGGAAGCTTTTCTACTGCAACAATCGCTTTTGGCACTTCTACCTTAACCAACGCAGGTTCATTCACGGGTGATCTTTTTGTTGTGAAATACAATGCGGCCGGTACTGTTCAATGGGCAACTAGCACGGGAGGATACATTCAAGAATATGGATATGGTATTGCTGTTGACGGCAACGGGAACAGCTATATTACCGGCTCCTTTTCCAGCCCATCTGTTGTCTTCGGGTCCACTACCCTCACCCATTTACCAGGCGCAGATGCAGATATTTTTGTTGTAAAATATTCTTCAGCCGGCAATGCGCTTTGGGCAACAAGCGCATCTGGCGGCGATGATGAATATCCATATGACATAGCTGTTGACGGCAGCGGAAACAGTTATATAACCGGCTATTTTCAAAGCGGAAATGTTTCTTTCGGCTCCAACACCCTGACGATTGTCGGAGGACAAGATGTTTTCATTGCGGGGCTTGAAGAGGTAGTCGGGATTAATGAAATCACCGGAAACGAAAATGATTTTATTCTTTCTCCCAATCCTGCTTCCGGTAATTTCACGATCACCTTTTCTTCCGCCATCAAAAACGGAATAATTGAAATTATAAATGTGATGGGAGAAAAAGTACTGATGGAAAAAATAAAGAATGAATCGAACAAGGAAATTCATTTAATAAACAACACTGCAGGAATTTACTTTGTGAAAGTATTTGATGAAGAGAAGAATTACTGCAAGAAATTAATAGTTGATCATGCCCATTGAATTTAAATCCAAATGACCCTGAATAAAATATTCGTTTTGGCAATGACAGGATTATTGTCATTATCAGTTTTTGGTTCATGCAACAAAAAGAGAGAAAGCGAGAAAGAGAGACAGAAAGAGTGCTCAGGACTTCTCTTCCTTCAGCACCTGTTACTGTTCTGCGTATTCATTATCCGACCATGACGTTGCTTGCGGCAACTTACGGACGCTTTATGTATAAATATGATTTAAATACACTTACTGCTATTACAACTTTACAATCTGCAAAAAACAAAATCACAATCCGGATAAATCCTGTTCCATTCAAAGACCATGCAATAGTTCAATTGTACTTACCTGAAAATATATCCGGAAAACTTTCCGTTTATGATATTAGCGGGCACGAAATAAAAGTTTTCCACGAGGGTAAATTAGCCGGGGGATGAATAACATCCATCTTACATTGAATGAATATGAAAAAGGAAGGTTGCTTCATGGAATTGTACTTGTGAGATTTGTCTCTTCAGCGGGAGATCAGGTTGCTGTAAAAGGAGTTTGTGCTGATTAATTAAAATTTGATGAAAAACCTCAACTGATGTTTCAATATGATTGCCACTAATGATTTTTTTTGGTGAACGATTAATTCGGTTTCAAAAGCCACCAACGCGCTTAATCATGATATCATTTTTGCAAAAAATAAAATTAGTACCTTTATTTTATGCAGTTAAAACCTACTTTCTTTGCTTTTTTCCTTATTTTAACAGGCTTTATCATCAGTTCCTGCAGCGCTCCGCGCTCCATATTGACATCAGGGAAGGTGCTACCCAAAGGGCAAGTCAGATTCGGCTTAAATTCAACGGTGAACATTTCATCTGCTTCCATTGAGCGATCCATAAAAACTACTATGGAGCTGGCAGAACCTGTTTTCGGAAACGATACCATTATTTATTCTCAGCAAATTGCCAATCTGAATGCAGCTTTTATGGCATATTGCTTAGATCCAATCAGTTATAACACCGAAACGTATTTTAGATATGGTATAGGCAATGGTTTTGATATCGGTTACAGAAATACAGGCGGTGCCAATGCTTTTGATGCGATGTATCAATTCATGGGTTCCAATAAAAATTGTAATGAATCAGATAAAGGCGGATTTTACGGCAGTATCGGAGCTCAGTACTCCTGGCAGAATTTCCACTTCGTTAATTTCTCCATGTTCGAAAAAGTTCAAGAGTTTTTCGGAATGGAAATGTCCAGAAAAGACATCACCATTCCTTTGGTTTTCAGCAAATCACTCGGACCCGAAGAACGCAACGGTTGTTTCTCATTTGGGGTAGTTTATTCCCACAGTTTTATCAAATATAAAATCACTCCGAAAAATATTTATGCAGAACAGATTGTCGACAATGTTCCGGGAGAGCTGTTATTACCCGTTTCCGGAAAGGCTAGTTTTGATGCGTATGGAACATTTGTCAATGTTAAAGTTGGTAAAAAATATGTGTTTTTTAATTTTTCTTTGGCAGCATACTATCAGAATTATGGAAATTACCATATGTTGAGCGGCTCTGATGTATTGCTAAAAGGAATAAGCATTATTCCTTCTTATGGAATTCAGTTTAATATCTTTCATAAGACGAAGAAGAAACCTGTAGTTTAAAACCTGAAAACGTTAGCGAAGCTTAACAAAATAACATTGACATGATAATCGGAGTAGCAGGACCTTATTCGGCAGACACCGCTGGACAAAGACAAATAAATTTGGACAATATGAACAAAGCCGCAGCAAGACTTCTTGAACTTGGACATGTGCCAATAATCGGGATGAATGCAGCCATACCAATATTGAAATATGCAAACGTATCGAACAAATCTAAATGCACAATGGACATTTCGCTGGCTGTTATTAGTGCTTGTGACGCCCTTTTACTTTTAGGAGAAAGTCCTGGGGCCAATGAAGAAAGGGACCTAATTCTCGCAAAAAGCAGACCTGTGTATAAATCAATAGACGAAATAATTAACGCAATTAAATAACATATAGTACTAGTTTGCAGTGGGTTCTTCAGAACCCGTTCGCAAATAATTGCGCAAAAGTTATCAAGCTAAACTCAACGCTTTGAAAAGAAGAGCACTTATATTTTTTCTGGGATGTATTTCAGTGATTACAAATGCTCAAACTTATCAGTGGACACCAACCAATTCGCCTACAGCAAACTTTCGCTTTGAGGATGTTTATTTTCTGAATGTTGATACAGGATTCGCTGTTCACTACAATGCTGTTCCGTTTGGAGGTGATCCGGGGTATATTTTGAAAACGATTGATGGGGGTAACACATGGATTAAGGTTTTAGACTCAACAGCATGTCGTTTTCGCGATGTCGGTTTTACCAATACGATGCATGGATGGGTTGGAACCATTAGTCATAGTAATATGGGTGCCGATACCAATATTGTATACAAAACTACCGACGGAGGGACCACCTGGAGTGGCGTTGATAATTTTCCAGGACCTGACAGCGCAGGAATATGCGGATTGAAAGTTATTAATGATTCAACTATTTATGGGGTGGGAAGGTATTATGGTCCTGCACACTTTTATAAAACAAATAATAACGGACAAACATGGAGTTATGTAAACCTTGATTCATTGGTTAGCGGGCTGGTGGATATATTTTTCTTTGATGCAGATACGGGGTTTGTGATCGGCACCTCCGGACCAGCCTATAATACCGGATATGGAAGAGTGCTGTACACCACTGATGGAGGAAATTCCTGGTCCATTATTTATACTTCTACGCACAATTATACTTTGGGATGGAAAATTGATTTTCCATCGCGTAATGTCGGATACTGCTCTTTACAATGTTTTAATTCGTGTAATACCGAGGCTTTTTTGAAGACTACAGATGGCGGAATTACCTGGCAGGATATCGTTTATGTAGGAGGACCTTCCAATTGGTATGATGTGGAAGGAATGGGATTTCTGAACGATACCATCGGATGGGTAGGTGGAAATACGAATACCTAATTTACTCAAAATGGCGGAGCAAGCTGGACCCTGCAAACGTGGGGTAATAATTTGAACCGGTTCAGGTTTTTATCCGATTCAGTCGGATACAGTGCTGGACAGCAAATTTATAAGATGCATATTTCTGCAACTGGTATAGTGGAAATTGAAAACAATAATCTGCTCAACAGCTATCCAAACCCTGCAACTGACTATGCGTATTTTGAGTTCCCGCTCGAGAAACCTATGCGTGCAAAACTTTCTGTTTATGATTTAAATGGAAATGAAGTTGAATTGGTTTTTGATAAAATATTCGACACAGGAAATCAGCATTTCATCTGGCAGCCAAATAATTTATCCCAAGGAGTTTACTTGTGTGTATTGACATTTGGAAATAATATCGTAAAACGAAGACTTGAAATCCTGAAATAGCACTAGCAACACTCACGCTGTAAAAATTATCACATGCGCATGACAGTGGATAAAGAGAAGAAAAAAATCAGCACAGGTATAGTCTTTTCTTTTTTTACTTATTTAAACTTATCTTCGTTCTTCATATTATTTACACCATGAAAAAACATAATTACATAATTACGTTTTTTTTAATTTATTCAATTCTGCCATTAAAAGCGCAAGAATTTGTTAATGGAGAATTAACTGGCATAATAACGGGTCTTGGCGACCTGCCAAATGGATGGTCAAGTGTCCCTTATGGAGATCCAAATTGTATTGCAACAAATTCGTCTTTTGCAACGCCAGACCTCACAAATTTTACTTTACCTACTCCGAGTACTGGAATAATCGGAAACCCATACTCCGGAAGTACTTTTGTAAGCGGCGTGTTTGCCGTCCCCTTTCCCGGGGGATTTTTTCAGGAAGGAATAATGCAAACAGTATTTGGCTTTGTTCCTGGGAATGTATACCCAATAAATTTTCACCAGGCGGTTGTCAAGCAAGCCAATTGTTTGGATGTATCCGGTTCATGGGCTGTTTATATTGACACTATTTTGGCAGCTGTATCGGTTCCAACGTATAGTCCTGCACCATTTAACAGCACTTCTTTTATTTGGGAATCAAGAACAATATCATTTACAGCGACTTCAATTTCACATACTATTAAATTTCTACCTATGGATGATGATAGTTCATGGACGAATACTTTAAATGCAGGTATTAGAATGGGAATAGACTGTATTTTTATTACCACCTCCTGCGATAGTGTGCTTGTCGGCATCAATGATAACTTGATTGAAAATTCGTTTGAAATTTACCCAAATCCAATAAACAGTCAATTAAATATAAAAACTGGAAGCATGGAAACGTCAGAGTTTATAATTTATGACATTTCTTCAAGAAAGCTGTTCCAACAATCATTTTTAAAATCAATCACTATAAATACAGAACATTTTGCAAGGGGTATTTATCTTTACGAAATAAGAAACAAATACGGAGTGGTTAAAAAAGGAAAGGTTTTGAAGGATTGACGGTGGGAGTATAACCCGTACTACGGTTCTTAATAGCCATCAGGAGGTTGAATTTTATTGGCAGCCAAATTCAAGCAATTTACCTAAATTGACAATCCATTTTGACAAGAAGCTTTTCTGGTGGTTATTCATAACTTTTATTTGTTCAACTATAATTGGTACACTTTCTCATGAATGTGGCCATTATTTTATTGCAAAATGGCTCGGATATGATCCTAATTTGCATTTTGCAAGAACAAGTTGGAGATCTGAAGCAATTGATGAATATACACAAGCCAATCACGGTTTTTGGATATTGATTTCTGGCCCGCTTCAAACACTTTCAATAGGGACTTTGGGACTCGTTTTACTTTACCTGTATCGCCAAACATTTTATCAGACCAATAGTCTCTCGATTTCTCAATGGGTGATTATTTTTCTTTCTTTATTCTGGACCAGGCAGTTTGCAAATTATGCAATTTGGACTTGGAATAAATTATCCAGCACAAATTTCAAATCGAACAGCGATGAAATTCAAATAGCAAGACAATTGCAACTCCCCGAAGGGGTAATTTTGACTTTTTCTGCCTTGATTGGGCTAATCGTATTAGTTGTAGTCATTTTTAGGTTTATACCCGAAAAACTGCGATTGTCATTTATGTCTGCCGGGCTTTTCGGAGGCGTTTTTGGTTATATTGTTTGGATGAAATGGCTTGGACCCTGGTTAATACCTTGATGTATTTTGGTTGCCACTAATTTCTAGGAACCTATGGGGAAAATTATTACCTTTCATCTTCCCAATTTAATAACCGCAATGAATAAAATATACTGCATTTTATTTTTGTTCTTATTATGCAATATATGCGATGGGCAGAACCTTGTACTGAACGGTGATTTTGAGCAATACACAACATGCCCAACTGGGGTAACTCAGATTGCTCACTGCACGTATTGGTACAATGCCGGGGATATTTCAGTAGGCAGTACGCCAGACTATTTTAATACGTGTTCATCATATCCACTGATTACCCCACCATACGTCTTTGCTGGCTACCAGATGCCAAATAGCGGTAATGGATTTTCTCACATCTTAGTTTATTACCCGTTCGGAACCGTGAGAGAAGCAATGCAGGGAACATTAAGCCAGCCTCTGGTTGTGGGTCAACAGTATTACGTATCCTTCTATGCCAACCTAACTGGAGGCGCAAATGGGACTCGTTCAATTGCTACAGATAAACTAGGAGCATTATTGACAACCTATCAGTTTTCACCAGCAAACTTCGCTACTTCAATCAATTTTGCTCATGTGTATACCGATTCAATTTTAAGCGACTCAGTAAACTGGGTTATGGTAAAAGGTTCGTTTATTGCAGATTCAGCGTATAATTACATCACCATCACCAATTTCTTCGACAATGCAAACACGGATACTTTGATGCTTAATGATTCAATTTCATTTATGAGCAGCTATAATATTGATGATGTTTGTGTGTCAATTGATTCTTTGACTTGTTACCTATCTTCAGGTGTTAATCAGTTGAACAATCCATCTGAAGTAAGTGTTTTTCCAAATCCATTTTCCGATAAACTAAACATCGCTGTAAAAAGTAACGACATTTTAGAAGTAACCCTGTTTGACTTCACTGCCAGGAAAATATTCAATCGAGCATTCACAAATACAATTAAAATAAATACAGAACAGCTTGCGAAGGGTATTTATTTTTACGAAGTGCAATGCAAAGGCAAACTCGTTAGGAAAGGTAAGATTTTGAAGGAATGAATCAGCAATCTCAGAGCGGGTTAATATTCCTTGATTCAAATATTACAACAGCATTTGCAGGCAGCTTTGGACAAATAATGGAGCAAAACATCTGACTGGAGTAAATACCTGAACCTTTGCATTGATGGCTCAGTGTATATTCGATCTTAAAAAACCATTTTTCAGAAGTGGGGTTATAACAAAAACAACCCTGGTGACTTAAACTGCTCCCGGCATCAATATAGATTTCAACTCCAACCAGCGATGAAGTGGAAAAGTCAACGTACCCAAGGGGCATGGAATCGGTGGGGTTGGCAAATGCTTCTTTGTAAGTATCAATATCATTGATTACCACCAATTGATCCATACCATATTTCCAATAAAGATTTTGGGCACCATTATACTTTGCATCTGAAACTGAAATATAACCCGGATTACAGTTTAATACTCCTAAAGATTTTGTAATGCAACCCTTTCGACAGGAAACAAAATTTCCATACACCAATGCAAACAAGAATAACAATATTATCTTTTGTTTAAATTGTTTTTTGAGCATGGCTTTCAGATCTCGGTATTATTCCACAAATGTTTAAAATTTGTACCCAGCATTAATTCCCAACTCAACACTTGCATATTTCAGCAAACTATTAGAGTAGTAATAATCGCCACTACTCCTGCTGTATTGTTTTTCTGCTAAATTGAGCGTGCCTAACCCAAAATATACCACCAGGTTGAATTTTTTAGTAGGTTGAATCATAACTCCATTCTTAAACATAATAGTGAAAATAGGGCTTGTAACTTTGTTAAGAGTATAATTTCCCGGTTCTCCCGGCACTCCATTGTAAGTGTAATAATGATACCGGCCATATTCAACAGAAGGTCCCAGGAAATACTTGACCGTACCCTGTCCATCCGGGAAAGCGTTTAACTCAAAACCTGTGCTGTATATCTTATTCTTAAAATAATATCCTCCGGAAGGGAAAACAGGGCTTAACGGGCTTTTATTATCATACACAGTTTTTGTTATGCCCAGGCTCGACATCCCAAAGGAGATTGGAATTCGAATACTGCTTTTTCCCGATTTAGCCGTTCGTTCGTATCCCACCGAAATCAATCCCATGAACAGGTCCGTAACTGTGAGATATACAAAATTCCGGTAATAATCCTGGCCGCGGGGATCGTATTTAGGAGGTGGGGGTGGAATATAAACTGGCTCAGGAATAGTACTCAGTTTCTGATTGAATATATCAACTACGCCGTTTGCAAAAACAATTTTAACAACGTCGCGTATGTCAATTCTGTATATGGGCCCTTCAAGATGGCTGAATTTTTTATAGGATATGTCTTTGTTATTTATCTGAATAACCTTTGCAATAATTTTCTTTCTATTTATGGTATGAATAGTATCCTGCGCAATTAAAGCCGACGTTGAAAACAGCAGCGCGGTAAACATCAATGTGAAAATGATACCTGAAAAGGATTTCATCAGGGAAATATTGAGTTTTTTCAAAAATAGAAAATAATGTGATATCCAACTGATACCAAGTTAGAGTGACTTGTAGAATTTGTTTGATAGCCAGCCTAAAAAGGGTCCAAACCAATCGTGTGCAGAATAGCCCATAGCCATCGACTTGGACTTTTGGAGTGATATATGTGTTTTGGTCGCAACATCACCCTCCTAAGCCTGAAAACGGTTTTGAATCACGAAGAGCAGTAGCCTGTAAAAAGCTTTGGAGGGAGGAGTAAATTAACAGAAAACATTTATCTTTCGACATTCCAAACCACTCCATTTTGGCGCGCGCAGTAGCAATTAATATTCAGCTTGAGACAACCACTGTAAGAAGTAGTGGAAATCAGTGAACATTATAATTTTGTCTTTAAGAAACAGACACAGTATTTTGCAACTATGAAAGCTGCCCAGGAAAAGAAATACATGATGCTTACATCTGTTATCGGTTTTGGAGCTCAGATTGTTTGCGCCTCGCTCGCCATGATTATTTACCCTCCCGACTATAGCGGAGAAATTCCGTACTATGCTCCGGAGAGTAATATGCTTATTGAATTCGGACTGGCTTTGCTCATTGCTGCAGCAACGGGCATGGGTATAAAGCTTGCAGAAGAAAAAAAGAAGCTGCCTGCCACCGGATTCACTATGCTTGCCATTTCTGCCGGAGTAATGATGGCAGCTCTTTGGGAGACGACTACTGTTAGCACTGAAGAGGCATACGAGAAATCGTATTTCATTATTACCAGCTCCTATTTCCTGTACCTTCCCGCAATGCTGCTCATTGCTTGCAATGATGAATTTAAAACATGGCTTCGCTGGCTTGGAGTCATCTCTTCGGTGCCGCTTTTGATCAGCAATATATTGTTCCTTCTTCACTACCGCAATTTCTCTGTCCTTGATATGGTTGGCTTGATTGGCTACGTGCTATTGTTTCTCACGCAGTTGTTCTGGGCTTTTAACGTGTATGCTAATTACAAGACTGAACTGAAGAGTGGAGCGGTGGAGTGATAAACTTTTCAAAATAACTATCTTAAATACACATTATGACTCAAAGAACATTTTGGACCATTGTCATCAAAATATTTGGAATATTTTTAATTTTAGAATCTGTGAGTGTAATTCCTCAAGGAATTGCTAGTTTATCTTATGTAGGATTTACAGAAGAAGATTCATCTTATATTTCATTGTTTGTAGGAATAGCCATCTTATTAGCATTTTTAGTTATACTTAAACTTTTTGTTTACAATCCTGGTTGGTTGATAGATAAATTGAAGCTCGATAAAGGTTTTCCAGAAGAAACAATCAATATAAATATTAACAAGGAATCTGTTATTTCAATAGCATCAATCATTTTAGGAGGTGTGCTCGTTGTTGATGGATTGCCTGTTTTTTGCAAGCAATTATTCGTTTTTTATCAGGAAGAAGCTATGTCTGGCAGATTTGGAGATAAACCCTCCTTCCAGTGGTTGATTTTCCATGGAATCAAGGTTTTAGTTGGCTACCTTGTTGTAACAAACCATAAGGTGTTTGCCAGGTATGTGGATAAGAAAAGTGAAACTCCGGAATAAATAAGTGACCCTTCGACTACCCTTCGACTACCCTTCGACTACGCTCAGGGCGGGCGCTCAGGGCAGGTATGTGACAAGTTTGCCATTGAGTCCATCTTTTCTCAAAAGAAGTCGATGAAATAGTATTCTGCTTAACATGATGGGATCCCTCCCTTCGGTCGGGATGACAGTTTGCATTGAGGTTCTAGGGAGGGTGTGGAAAAGGAGGCTGAGTCGGCCATGCCGACTCAGCCTCCGTTTCCCCACCCTCCCTA
>JANWID010000206.1 GCA_025450095.1 Bacteroidia bacterium
CATTAAACTTCAGGATGTGCGCAATCATGGTTGATGTGGTAGTTTTCCCGTGAGTACCTGCGACTGCGATCGTGTATGCATGTCGTGTAATCAGGCCCAGCACTTCGGAACGTTTCCATAACTTGTAACCCATTTTCAAAAGATGGTTGTATTCCATGTGATCTTTCGGAATAGCCGGAGTAAAAATTACTATCGCGTCACGGTTTATTTCAGTTCCTGATAGAAAATCGGGTAATGAAGAAATATCATCTGTATAATGAACGGAAATACCTTCCCGTTCCAGCTCAGAAGTTAATACAGTAGGTGTTTTGTCGTAACCGCAAACTTCCCTGCCGGCTGCTTTAAAGTATCGGGCAATCGCACTCATGCCGATTCCTCCTATGCCCAGCATGTAAACCTGTTTAATATCCGTAAGCGTTAACAACTCTTATATTTTTAATTTTTTATTAATGAAAGAACTTCCCGTGCAATAATTTTTGCCGAATCACGAATTGCCAGTTGCGAAATATTTCGGCTCAGCTGCTGTTTCCTGTCAGCATCATTAATCAACCGTAGCGCTTCCGGAATTAATTGCGTAGCTGCATCCGCATCTCTGACAAGAATAGCGGCATCTTTCTCCACCAGTGATTCGCAGTTATGCGTCTGGTGATCTTCCGCAGCCGTTGGCAGTGGCACCAGGATAGCGGGTTTTCCAACTATACATAATTCTGAAACCGTGCTGGCGCCAGCCCTGGAAATAATTACATCGCTCATCGCGTAAGCGAAATCCATCCGGGATATAAAATCATATACCCGTATTCCGTTATTCTGATAAGTCTCTGTTGCCTGTATGGCTTCAGCGTGAAATGCCTTACCACATTGCCAAACCAGTTGTATTCCGGATTTAACAATTTCAGCAAGACTGGCTTTAACAGCCTGGTTAATGCTGCGTGCTCCCTGGCTGCCTCCCACTACCAGCAACGCAGGCTTTGATGCATCAAGACGGAAGAATATGGCGGCTTCGGTTTTTTTTCCTGCTATGTTCACCATATCATCGCGTACCGGATTCCCGGTCAGTAATAATTTAGAAGCGGGAAAAAAGCTTTCCATCCTGTCGTAAGCAACACAAATTTTTTCAACTCTTCCTGCGAGCATTTTATTGGTTATTCCGGGATAGGAATTTTGCTCCTGGATGATGCCCGGTATTCCCTTTCGTGTTGCCATGTACAGCAAGGGACCGCTCGCATAGCCACCTACTCCGACTGCCACACTGGGTTTGAATTTACGAATGATGGATCCAGCCTTCATGAGGCTGGACATGACACGGAACGGAAATGCCAGGTTCGATAATTTCAGACTTCTTTGTAATCCGGTTATATTCAAACCTTCGATCGGGTAACCAGCTGCTGGAACTTTTTCCATTTCCATTTTACCTTCTGCGCCAACAAAAAGTATATCTATTTCGGGTTCCATCGATTTCAATGCATTGGCAATTGCAATGGCAGGAAAGATGTGTCCCCCGGTACCACCGCCACTGATAATAATTTTTCGTTCACGTTTCAACAGGTTTCACACCTCCTTCCTTCTCATAATCGCGACTAACACTGAGTATGATTCCTATTGCAATGCTGGTAAACCAAATTGAAGTTCCTCCCATACTTAACATGGGAAGTGGTTGCCCTGTGACAGGAAAAAGATTCACTGCAACTGCCATGTTGATCATTGCCTGGAAGGTCAGGCTGAATGCACAACCAATTGCAAGAAATGTTGCAAATGCTCTCGGAGAGTTTTGCGCGATTCGTATGGCACGGTAAAACAGGATCAGATATAAAAACACAATAATTGCTCCTACTACAATACCGTACTCTTCAATTATAATTGCATAGATGAAATCAGAATAAGGATGTGGCAGGAAGTTGCGCTGCGAACTATTTCCAGGACCTTTTCCAAGCAACTGCCCGGAAGCAATTGCAATCTTGGCCTGTTGTGTCTGGTAACTACCGGAACCATCGTCATTCACGAATGTCTCGATTCTTTTTTGCCATGTATCAATCCGGCCATCGTAATTCACCAGCTTTGCAATGCCAATGAAAATTGCAAGCGCAACAACTCCGATTCCCAATAAATAAAGAATGTACTTTATAGGAATTCTTCCGATTACCATCAGGATGACACAGGTGGTAAACAGTACGGCAGCTGTTGAGAAATTGGCAGGAAGAATAAGTCCGCAGGTGATCAGTACCGGAAGCATTATCGGTACGAATGCTGATTTAAAATCTTTAATATTTTCCTGCTTACGCGATAAAGCCCTTGCTACAAATAAGATCAATGCAAGCTTGGCAAGGTCGGAAGTCTGGAATGAAAGATTTACAATAGGCAGCGTGAGCCAGCGGCTGGCTTCATTCAGGTTTGTTCCCATCAGAAGCGTAAGCAACAACAACGGCAATGCAATGATGATTGCAATTTTTGAGACCCTGGCATAAGCGGTGTACTTAAGCAAATGCGCGAGGTACATCAGCAGGAAGCCGAACAAGAGAATGAACGTATGTTTGAAAAGATAATATTCCGTATTCCCCGACTGATACTTGTAAGCAAGCGTACCCGTTGAACTGTAAACAGCAAGGATGGAAAATATCGATAGCAACATCACGGTGAGCCAGATGATGCGGTCGCCTTTAAAATATGTTTCCAGCCAGTTCATGTTCATACCCGGTTATTTATTTTCAAAGTGATTTTACAGCTTTCTTAAACTGCCAGCCACGGTCTTCATAATTCTTAAACAGATCGAAACTTGCACATGCCGGTGAAAGCAGCACAACATCTCCCTTACGGCCTTTTTCATAGCTCGACTTAACTGCTTCTGAAGCAGAATGTGCATCCACGATATCCGGAATGATGTCACTGAAAGCTTCATGGATTTTTTTATTATCCACACCCATACAGACAATCGCTTTCACTTTGGCTTTAACAAGTTCGCGAAGCGCATTGTAGTCGTTTCCCTTGTCAACACCTCCCACGATCCAAACGATGGGTTTTTGCATGCATTCCAATGCATACCATGTGGAATTCACATTGGTGGCCTTGGAATCATTAATGAACTCGATTCCGTGAACGGTCATGACATGTTCCAGGCGGTGTTCAATGTTCTTAAAGTCGGAGAAGCTTTCCCTGACCACATCCTTGCGAATGTCGATGATTCTTGCAGCAATGCCTGAGGCCATGCTGTTGTAGAGGTTGTGTTTGCCCTGGAGAGCAAGTTCAAATATTGACATATGTAGATCTTGGTTTTTTATAGTGATGTGTAATTGGTCTTCTTTAATAAATGCCGACATTCCTGTTTCGCGTGTTATCGAAAAGGGATACATGGCAGCACGAATGTTTTGCTTCGGAAGTGCTTCCATGGTTAACATATCGTCGGCACAATAAATAAATGCATCGCCGGAATCCTGGTTATTCGTGATCCTGAATTTGGAGTCCACGTATTTCTGAAGTCGGTATTCATAGCGGTCGAGGTGATCGGGAGTGATGTTCAGCAGCACCGCGATATCGGCTTTGAAATCATACATGCCATCGAGTTGAAAACTGCTTAGTTCCAAAACATAATAATCGTAATCGTGCTCGGCTACCTGCAGCGCGAAGCTTTTACCTACATTCCCTGCCAGACCGGCATTCAAACCTGCTTTTTGAAGGATGTGATAAGTAAGCAACGTGGTGGTTGTTTTTCCATTCGTTCCGGTGATGCAGATTTTTTTTGCATTGGTAAACCGGCCTGCAAATTCAATCTCTGATATTACCGGGATATTTTTTGATTTGATTTTTTGAATGACTTCCGCGTTTTCAGGAATGCCCGGGCTCTTGATTACTTCGTCAGCATCCAGGAGTTTATTTTCAGTATGCTGTCCTTCCTCATAAGGAATACCTTTCAATGCCAACTGGTCACGGAAGGATTCTTTTATAACACCGGCATCGGAAACAAATACACGGTAACCCTGCTTCAGTGCAAGCACCGCTGCGCCATACCCGCTCTCGCCGGCCCCCAAAACCACTATTTTACCTTTGCTTCCCACCTATCGCAACTTAAGGGTAACCACACTAAGAACCGCCAGCATAATGCCGACAATCCAGAAGCGCGTTACAATTTTTGATTCGTGATAATTTAATTTCTGATAATGATGATGTAGCGGCGACATTTTAAAAATGCGACGTCCTTCACCGTATTTTCTTTTTGTGTAGCGGAAATAACTTACCTGTATTACAACCGAAAGATTTTCTACAAGGAAGATTCCGCAGATGATCGGAATAAGCAACTCTTTGCGGATGGCGATTGCGAATACCGCGATGATACCACCTAACGCCAGGCTTCCCGTATCACCCATAAACACCTGTGCCGGGTATGCGTTCCACCAAAGAAATCCCACACATGCTCCGACAAACGCACTCATGAAAACCATAAGTTCACCCGAATTTGGAATGTACATGATGTTTAGATAATTCGCGAAAACCATATTACCGGATACATATGCGAAAATTGCGAGCGTGGTCCCGATAATCGCAGAAGTACCTGTTGCAAGTCCATCGATTCCATCAGTTATGTTCGCGCCATTTGAAACTGCTGTGACGATCAGGATAACTACCAGAACAAAAACGATCCAGGTAAAACTTTCCGCACCCGGACCCATCCACGATACCAGTTCAGAATAATCGAATTCATTATTCTTCATAAATGGAATTGTAGTTGTGGTTGACTTGATATCATCAGATGAAAACAATGTGTTTTCACTTGCCTGGATCTCATCAATAATGGTTGTTTGATTTGGCATAGTGATCAGCTTTCCGGGAATGCGTTCCCGAACCACTACACTTTCATTGAAGAATAACATGGAACCTACAATAATTCCAAGCCCTACCTGGCCGATTATTTTAAACTTTCCTGCAAGACCTTTTTTATCTTTCTTGAAAACTTTGATGTAGTCATCCAGGAAACCGATCGCACCAAGCCAGATCGTGGAAAGAATCATGATGATCACATATACATTATTCAGCTTGGTAAATAAGAGTACGGGTATGAGAATCGCCGAAAGAATAATGAGTCCGCCCATAGTTGGCGTACCCTGTTTTTTTGATTGTCCCTCGAGACCGAGATCCCTGATTGTTTCGCCAACCTGGCGCCTCAACAACATCATGATAATCTTTTTACCAAGAATCAGTGTAATGAACAGCGAAAGAATAATTGCCATCGCGGCACGGAACGACAGGTAACGGAACAACCCTGCACCCGGCAGATCGAAATTTTTATCGAGGTATTCAAAAAGATAATACAGCATCAGCTCTCAGCTATTTTAAATGCGTCTTCCAAAACCTGGCGATCATCAAAAGGATGTTTCACCCCTTTTATCTCCTGGTATTTTTCATGTCCCTTGCCAGCTACCAGGATGATATCACCTGGTTGTGCCAGGCTGCAGGCAACCCGTAGTGCTTCCCTCCGGTCGGTAACAGAAAGCAATTTTTTTACATGGTGTGCCGGAACACCGGTTTTCATGGCATCAATAATTTTTTCAGGATCCTCACTGCGCGGATTATCACTCGTGAACACAACGCGATCACTCATTTCGCATGCGATCCTTGCCATCATGGGTCTTTTTGCCGCATCGCGATCACCACCACAACCCACAACCGTAATTACCTTTTCATTTCCTGTGCGGATATCACGTATTGTATTTAACACGTTTTGTAACGCATCGGGCGTATGTGCATAGTCAACGATTCCAATAACATGATTTCCAGAAACAATATATTCGAAGCGTCCTTCAACTGGCGGCAGACTGCTAATGGCGGTAAGAATATCGAGTGATTCCATTCCAAGCAGCAGGGCTGTTGCATACACCCCGGTAACGTTATATGCATTGAACGTTCCGATCAGCCGGCACAACACTTCATTACCGTCAATATTCAGCAGGAGACCAGTGAGTGAATTTTCGATGATCCTGCAACGGTAATCCGCCATCGATTTCAGTCCATAGCTTTTCTTAGCTGCTCTTGTACTCTGGATCATGATCTTGCCATTGCGATCGTCGGCATTGTATAAGGCGAACGCATCTTCACCCAGCATATCGAAAAATCCTTTTTTAGCACGGATATATTCGTCGAATGTTTTGTGATAGTCGAGATGATCGTGAGTTATATTCGTAAACACACCTCCCACAAATGACAGACCAGCGATCCGGCTCTGAACAACTGCATGCGAGCTGACTTCCATAAAGCAATATTCACATTGTTCATTTACCATATTTTGCAATAGCGCATTCAGCCGAACCGGGTCCGGAGTAGTATGCGTGGCTGCGAATACTGCATCATTAACAAGATTCTGAACAGTGGATAATAAACCGCAACGAAATCCCAGTTTCCTGAAAAGGTGGTATAACAAAGTAACCGTAGTAGTTTTACCATTGGTACCGGTAACGCCTACCAGTTTCAGCGAGTGTGAAGGATTATCATAAAAATTAGAAGCGATCACGGAAAGCGCAATGGCACTGTTGGATACTTTTACATAGGTAACGCCCTGGCGTATTGTTTTTGGAAATTCCTCGCATACCACCGCGACAGCGCCTGCTTCAACTGCTTTGATTATGAAATCATGTCCATCGGTCCGGGTTCCGCGCACAGCTACGAAGAGTCTTCCAAGAACAACATCTGAGGAATTGAACACAATCGCACTCACCTCCACAGCTGTAGATCCGATCACTTCCTGCAATCCAGCTTTATACAATATTTCTTTAAGCGATTTCATCCCAGCTGTAATACAATTTCCTGTCCTTTCTGAATCCGGTTTCCTGCATTGATGGATTGCCTGATTACCGAACCTCTTCCTATTATTTTTACCTGGAGACCTTTGCTTTCCAGGAGGTAAATGGCATCACGAAGTCCCATACCCACAACGTTAGGAACCTGGTCGTGACGGAATTTTACACCGGAGAACTCCAGGTTATCCGGGTTGCGTTTAGCAACTATCCAACGGTCCTGGCTTTCAGGAAGTCTTGCAGGAATATCCAGCAGGGCCAGCACTTTTTCTGTCGGGCGGTACTGACCAGTTTTGGCGGTGGGAATATTTCCGGCAAGGTTTTCCTCGAACCGAAGTTCCTTATGCAATTCAATGCTGCTGGCATACACTTTATCAGCAATTTCCTTGAAAATAGGACCTGCTACCTGTGCGGCATAATATAAACCGCCATTGGGAGCATATACTACAACAATGCAACTGTATTTTGGATTGTCGGCCGGGAAATATCCCACGAAAGAAGCCTGGTAACGCACTTTACTTCCTTTATAACCCTCATTAGCATTTGCAATCTGGGCGGTTCCGGTTTTACCGGCAATTTTATACTGTGCATGTTTCAGCGTAGTTGCAGTTCCTTGTTCCACCACACCTTCCAGCATTATTTTCACTTTGTTCAGTGTTGCATCGGAAGCAATACTGTCGCGAATCACAACCGGGTGATAACGTTTTACCAGATGTCCTTTGTTGCGTATCTCACTCACAAAAAGTGGTTTCACCATCCGGCCATTGTTAGCAACAGCATTGTAGAAAGTCAGGATCTGCAACGGGGTCATGGAACATTCGTAACCGATCGATATCCATGGCAGCGAAACCTTCGACCATGTTTTGTGATCGGTGTTTTTGATAAACGGTGCACCTTCTCCGGGAATTTGCAAACCCAGTTTGTTGCCCAAACCAAAGCTTCTGATCCTGTCGATAAATGACTGGGGATTTTTCGCATAGTACTTGTAAACAAGTTTCGAAACTCCCACATTGGAACTTACTTCGAAAACATGTTGTGCTGTAATTTTCCCATAGCCACCATCGTGAGAATCTTTCATGATACGGTTGGAATATCGAACGGCACCCCCTTGTGTATCGACTATATCATCAAGGTCTACATATCCGTCTTCGATCAATGCCATCATGGAAGCAAGCTTGAATGTGGAACCAGGTTCCGTACTTTCACCGACAGCGAAATTGAATTCCTCCCGGTAATTGCCGTCGGCACCCCGTTTCAGATGTGCGATTGCCCTGATTTCACCTGTTGCAACTTCCATCAGGATGGCGCAACCTTTATCAGCATTATGCTGACGTAATTTTTCTTCAAGTGAGTGTTGGGCAACGTCCTGTATATTCAGATCAATGGTGGTGATGACATCATTTCCATCACGCGGCTCAATTTCATTTTCGTCGTTCAGTGGTTTCCAAACGTTGCCGGATATACGTTGCATGAGCCGCATACCACTTACTCCCCGGAGATGGTTGTCGAATGCACCTTCAATTCCTACCGGTTCCACTCCATCGATATTATAACCGACCGTGCGGGATGCCAGCAGGTTAAAGGGTTTCACCCGCTTGTTTTTCTGTTCGGGAATGAGTCCGCCTTTGTAACGTCCCATTCGAAATATGGGAAACCG
>JANWID010000207.1 GCA_025450095.1 Bacteroidia bacterium
GGGTATAAATGTTCACCGGCCAGCGAAAATTTTGAAAATAGTCTGCAATGTTACAGCTAAATTAATTATGGTTCGCTATCCTCTTCATATTCAACTTCCAGCTCTTCCTGGTTTTTGGGTTTTTCCACGGTAGATGCGGCTGTATTTTTCTTTCCGAATTCCTGCTTCAGTATATTTTTAAAAGTCTGGGATTCAGCCTGGATCTCCCGGGTTATTTTCTGCTCCACTCCCTGCCTGTCCCATGTAAATTTAGGGTCTCCACCGGGGCCTTTCATCGACAGGTAGAGCATAGGTCGGCCAAGACCGTCATCCTCAATGGTACCGAATTCGGTATGTTGTTGTTTTATCTTCCTGCCCATTAGTTGCGAAAGATAGAGCTGCAGCTTATAATCGACCATATTGTCAAAACTGTGCTTACCGTTTACTGTAATATCCGCAGCGCTGCTATGAATTTCCATACTTGGCACATAGACTACACGGTTCTTTATTTCTATCGTATTTGTTAAGGTAGAGAATTTGACTGTTTTAAAATCCGCAGCTTTGAGGTATTTCGAAAGAGCCATCAGGGATTGTAAATTGATCAGTTCTCCATTCTCAATTTTAATGTCACTTTTTAACAGCACCGAATTACTGTTTATCTCCAGCTTATTGCTCCATTTCGACCGGAAATCAACTGTTGCAGTTATTATCCCCTTGAGGTTTTTATCCATAATCACTTGCTGGCCAAAATTCCCCATTTCATAGAATAACTTATTTATATCCAGTTGATTGATATTTGCAACACAATTAATCTTCAGACTATCTATATCACGATCATCAACAGAGCCGGCTAATTGCACAGAGCCATCAACACTTTTAAAAGTCAGGTTCCTGGTTTCGAGCAATCGATTTGCTAAGGAAACGCTACCCCGGATATCAGTTGATTGAAATTTTCGAAACCGAAGATCAACTACATCAATTTCAAGCTGCAATTTTAGCTTATCGGAAAAAACAAGCCTGTAGGTTGTATCGTTATGAGCTCCTTCGCGTTCGAGCAGCTCATCAAGGCGAATTAATCCCGATGATAGTGAAGCGTCGACCCACAATGCCTGGTTTTCTGAAAACAGCCATGCAAACAGATTGCGGAATGTCCCTTTAAGATTGAAATCACTACTTCCGGCATTACCATTCAGAGTCTCTACCAGGAGATCGTTGCCTCTTAAATGCATTGATCCATTAAACCTGGTAAAAGCAACGGGGTTATTTTTTACATGGAAAGAAACATTACTGAACCGGATATTTCCGGACGAACGGTAAGTCGATTTTTCGTCTGCGATACCATTGAATTCGGCATCTACGAATGCAGTACCGGAAATATCTTCCAGGGTATCGGGCTTAAAGAATTTGCTAAGTGCCTTTAAATCGACTTCAAGGGATGCATCTACGTTTAATCGCGGATGATTGAAATTTTCAATCTCAATAGTTGCTTTTACCGGTTTTCCTTCGAGAGAAGCTGTCATGTTTTCCAGTTTCAGGAAAGTTACCGGGTTCGCTTTGTTTTTGCGGTTTGTAAAAAATCCTTTTCCGTTTAGCTGCTTCAGTTTATACGGAGTATTTTTTGGATTGAGATAAGCATCTTTGCTGGTGAAAGTAAATTCTACCAGTGGAGTGTGTTTTACTCCTGACTTACCTTTAATGCTTCCTTCAAATGTGATTTCCCCTGAGTAATTATATTCATTCTGTCCGCTGTTATATTTTTCCGGAATCAATGAAAGCAGTGAAGGAAGATCAGCTTCCGGAGAACGGATAGCAAGATCGAGATCCATATATTCAGGATAGCTAGTTATGGATCCATCAACAGCAAGCTTCAAACCGGCAAGATGTAACAACGAATTTCTGAATGTATATGTTCCTTTTATCCTGTCGACATCCAGCCCAAGCTGCACTTTGCAATCTTTGCCTGAGAGGTACCGCACTTTCTCAATGATCACAGAAGCATTTTTCAGATTTCCTTCTGTTGCCAGGTGGTAATTGTCGTTATTAAAATTTCCCTGCAGCGTGCCTTCTTCAATCAACATGGAAATATCATGTTGCCGGGCGACATCGTAATAGAGCACATTTACATTTTTAAATTCAACCTGCTCCAGTCCGATCTGCATGCCGGAATCATTCCCATTGCTTTTCCAGATCCTGTAGTTGGCGACTCCATTTTCATCTACCTGCAGGTTGAGTGTAGCATTTTCCAAAACTATTTTCTTAAGACGGTATTCATCCTTGAAGATGCTGAGGGGATTCAATTGCAACGAAAGTCGTGCGGCATTCAATACCGTTCCGGTAGATATGAATCCTTTGGCTTCACCCGCTTTAATATTTACGAATTCCACAGAAGCATATGGAAACGCCCTGAGAAAAGAAAAAGAAATATCTGCTACTTCAATCTTTGCGGTCAGGTGATCGTTGAGCGATTGTACCACCATTTGTTTAACCTTATCCCGATATAAAAAAGAAAGCAGACAAATGAGCAGGATTATAAAAGCGAATGTCGCAGCAACAATCAGCAGGATTCGTTTTAATGGATGTGTTGGTGAATTATTACTGCCACCATTCAAAATCATGCTCACGGATTTCCAGGATTACCATTATTCATGAAGCGGACAGTTTGCTTCGCATCGGATGTAGCCACCTTTTTGAAAATTGGGCAGGGCTGATTTATTATAATGCAAAAAAACCCTATTTATTGCTCCTGGTGCGGTATACCGGGGAATATCTTTCAACAGATTTATGTGCATTAAAAAACCCCCGGTGACGGGGGTTTTTTTTATCCTGCAAAGCGTTTGGAAGCTTCGTCCCAATTGACAACGTTCCAGAATGCAGTCACATAATCGGGACGACGATTCTGATAATGCAGATAATAGGCATGCTCCCAAACATCCAGGCCCAGAATGGGTGTGCCTTTAACTTCAGCAACATCCATCAATGGGTTATCCTGATTGGGAGTAGAGCTAATTTCGAGTTTGCCGGAGCTGTTTTTGATCAGCCAGGCCCAGCCCGACCCAAATCGACCGGTTGCTGCAGCAGCAAATTTGTTTTTGAATTCATCAAAATTTCCAAAGGTCCCGTTAATGGCGTCAGCTAAAGGTCCGGATGGAGTTGCTTTAGCATTCGGGGTAAGAAGCATCCAGAACAGGGAATGATTGTAATGCCCACCACCATTATTTCGTACTGGTGCCGGGTATTTTGAAATCTGCTTGCATATTTCTTCTACAGACAGCTTTTCTGCATCGGTACCGGTGATGGCATTGTTAATGTTTGTTACATAAGCCTGGTGGTGCTTACCATGATGGATTTCCATGGTTTTTGCATCGATATGTGGCTCCAGAGCGTTAAAAGCATAGGGAAGTTTGGGTAGTTCAAAGGCCATGATTTTTAGGTTTTTATATAAATATTTGGACGATTATTAAAGGTGTAAAGATAACAAACACCAGCCACTTTCCGGAAAGAGGCACATCGCTTCAGCAGGCTCTGGATTTATTTTTTAACTTACTGGTTAGTATGTATTTTATTACTATATCTTTGCGCCTTCAAATTCTTATTCAAGCACAATTTAATTAAACCAATCATTACGATGAAAAAAGTATTTGCCGTTATGGCGATCCTGGGAATGTTTGCTTTCGTAGCATGCGGACCTAAAGCAGAAGAAAAATCAGAAGAAGCTACAGAACAGGTACAGGAAGCTGCTGAAGCTACTACTGAGCCTGCAGCTGAAGTTGCTGCAACTGTTGATTCCTCAGCTGTTGCAACTCCTGATTCTGCTGGTGCAACTCCTGCTCCACACTAATCAGTTCCTGATTAAAAAAACGGCCGCTTCTTTTTGAAGCGGCTTTTTTATTTTCCGGCGGTTATTAATTTCTGCGATGGTTACAGGCATCCTGTTCTTCCTCCGTCCACAGGAATATTGATACCTGTGATGTAGGAAGACGATTGACCAGCAAGGAAAGCTACTGCGGCAGCGATTTCCGTTGGATCACCAAAGCGCCCCATTGGAATTTCTCCGATCATTTCTTTTTCAAGCTCAGCAGCCGGTTTTCCGGTCTTATTTGATTTTGCTTCAATAATCGAAGATAAACGTTGTGTAAGCGTTGCTCCCGGCAATACATTGTTGACGGTAATCCGGAAAGGTGCCAGTTCATTAGCGAGTGTTTTGGACCAGTTAGCTACGGCGGCACGAATGGTATTGGACACACCCAGACCTTTCAGAGGCAGTTTGACGGACGTAGAAATGATATTGATTATTCGCCCATAGCCTTCTCGTTTCATTCCAGGTATGAATGCCTGTGCCAGCACCTGGTTACAGATCAGGTGTTGTGTAAATGTTGTAGTGAAATCTGAGATTTTTGCTTCAGTTATTGGTCCGCCCGGAGGTCCCCCGGTATTATTAACCAGTATGTGAGCTATATTTCCACGTTGCAACCAGGCATCCACCTGTGAACGGACTGTTTCCGGTTCTGAAAAATCTGCAACAATATAATCGTGGCGCTGAAAATCGTTTTTTGGAAGTGTTTCAATAACACTTTTTAAGGAGGTTTCATTTCGGGCGATCAGTGTTATGGAAGCATTCAAAGATGCCAGTTCCCGGGCTACTGCAAGGCCGATCCCCTGAGTGCTGCCGCAAACCACTGCCCGTTTGTTGATCAAATCAATATTCATGGTGTAAAGATATACACCTGCACGTTATCCGCTACCTGTGCATTAGGGGAAAAGAACATCATCGCAAACTCTGATTCCTATCAGAATATTATTTATTTTAGCAATTGAATATTATTCCAAACATTTAATCACGAGATCATCGCATGGCTATTCCTCCGGTATTTAATTTTAAAAAATGGATTGCTGAAAACCGTCATAGGCTGAAACCTCCGGTCGGCAACCAGGTGGTGTATACACCGAACCAGGACTTTATTGTTATGGTAGTTGGTGGACCTAATTCCAGGAAAGATTATCATTTTAATGAAACTGAGGAATTCTACTATCAGCTTGAAGGTGATATCCAGGTGAAAGTTATGGAAGATGGTAAGCCACGAACGATCGACATCCATGAAGGTGATATTTTTCTTCTTCCACCAAACACTCCGCATTCGCCGCAAAGAGGACCAAATACTATTGGCCTGGTGATGGAAGTACAACGACGTGAAGGCATGAAGGATCGCTTGCAATGGTATTGCGAAAATTGCAACAACCAGTTGTTCGAAGATGTTTTTGATCTGAAAGATATTGTAACGGAACTGCCGAAAGCAATGGAGCGTTTTTATTCTTCAGTTGAAAAACGTACGTGTAAAAATTGCGGTGCGGTGATGGAGCCTCCCCCAAAACTTTCATAAGGGAAGTTCTGAAATTATAACGCAGTAAAAATTGATTTTTTAAAGAGCGCTTATTGTAAACGGTTGTGAGGGTATAACAGAAAATGTTTTTCCTTAACCATTTCAACCAGCTTTTCACGAAGTTCGCGGATATTCTCATTCTTCGCAGCTGAAATAAAAATTGCCGGTGCGTTTGCTTTGGCCATCCAGGAATTTTTTAATTCTTCAAGACTTACA
>JANWID010000208.1 GCA_025450095.1 Bacteroidia bacterium
AAGTGTTGTTTTCCATTATTATTAATTAATTTATGATAGTTGAGATTAACGCTTGCTGAACTGGAAGCTCTTACGTGCTTTTTTGTGTCCGAATTTCTTACGCTCTACTGATCTTGGATCACGTTTAAGAACGCCTACTGCTTTCAATGCTGGACGAAACTCAGGATTCAGCTCAACGAGCGCCCTTGCTATACCTAGCTTCGCAGCTTCTGCCTGGCCCTTCATACCACCACCCGCTGCATTGATCTTTACATCGAACTTATCGAGCGATTGAATGGTTTTGAGCGGAAGCTCTACCTGATTCTGCAGGTATTGCAGTGAAAAATATTCCTTATAATTTTTATCGTTCACCGTAATATTTCCGCTTCCTTTCTGAAGGAAGATCCTTGTTACAGCTTCCTTACGGCGGCCTACGGCATTTTTTTGCTTTTCCATGTATACTCGATTAGAAAGTTAAAGGTTGTGGTTTCTGTGCAGTGTGCTGATGTTCTGCATCGGCATACACAAACAGCTTTTTGAACATTTTACGTCCGAGCCTGTTCTTTGGCAACATGCCTTTTACCGCTCTTTCAATAACGGCTTCAGGACGACGTGTAAGGAGGTTCTTGGCTGTTTCAGCTTTCTGGCCCCCGGGGTATCCGGAATAGGTCAGGTATTCTTTTTCTTCAAGCTTGTTACCTGTGAATTTTACTTTGCTCGCATTAGTAACGATAATAAAGTCTCCGCAATCAACATGTGGCGTGTAATAGGCCTTGTTCTTACCTTTAAGAACGGCAGCTATTTTAGCACACATGCGTCCAACGGTTTGATTGGTACCATCCACAACGTACCAGTTGTGCTTAACGGTAGCCGCATTAGCATGTTTTGTAGTGAAATGTAATTTGCTCATTATACTTTTTTTGATATCCCTCCGCCAACCCGGGAGAAATAATATTTAAAATGGAGCGCAAAGGTAGGGGGATGCCTCTTAAAAAGAATAAATTTTGCGAAGTATTTTTTACCGGAGTTTTGTAATCTATTGAAAATCAATAAAAATTTTGACTAAAAATTTTAAGAGGCTGATTGTTCACTCCTATTAGGATGTAATTACCGCCCGTAGCTTTCCTGATAGCTTTTATGTCTCGTACCTCTCCATTGATAAACAGGCCGCTCTTTGATGGGGGCAGATAGGAAAACTGTTCTCCTTTTTCAGCTAATAGAGTAACACCGTAACTCGCATCAAATCGTCCCGCCTGTGGTTTCAGTCCGTAAAAATTTCCGGCAAGGAACACATCTTTGTTTTGATCATTATTCAGATCTCCAACATAAGCCCCGAAAACATATGATAGCTGCGCCATCTGCGGAAAAGCCTCAATTGTAAAATTGCCCTTCCCATCATTCCTGAATAATGCCGACCGGGTTTCTTTCACTTCAAGCACATTAACACCCTTCAGCTGTTCTTCAGTAAAAATTTTATCGATTGGCTTACCGGCATAATCCGCGAAATACAAAAAGTCTTTTTTCAATGCCGGGATCTGCGACTGCAATTCACCTTTCATAAAATATGGATATGCCTGTCCATCAGTTTTAAAATAAACAGGAATGCACTCAATTTGCCCGTTCCTGTCGAAGTCTCCAACATACAATTTTGCCGGTTTCTCCTCGCTGCCTGTTATTCGTGAATTCAATCCGGTATTTCCGGCTACCAGGTCCATATCACCATCATTATCTATATCGGCAACCTCCAAATTATTCCACCACCCGCTGGAATTTTTTATTTCAAATGACTTTTCAAGCATCCCTTCATCAAACTTCATCACGGTCACCGGCATCCAGTCACCTACTATTATCAGTTCTTCCCTTCCATCCTTATCAATATCTGCAACTTTTGCATCAGTTACCATTCCGAGATTGATCAGTGAGGGCGCAAGCTGTGCAGTTACATCAGCAAATTTTCCTTCGCCAAGATTTTTAATCAAAGCACTGGAAGGAAAAATTCCATAAGTGCCCGGAACACAACGGGCTCCTACAAACAGATCTTTCTTTCCATCATTGTCAATATCATAAAGAGCTAAGGAGGAAGCATTGATTGAAACTTTCGGCAGGGAAACTGTGTCGCGCGAAAAATTTCCCCTTCCATCATTTTTATAAAGTCTTACATACAAGTAAGGAGATCCTGGCTTTGCCTGGTTTCCTCCGGAACCTAATATAAGATCAGCGTCATTGTCACCATCCGCATCAAAAAATACTGCGGCTGTTGTTTCAAAATATTTATCAGACACGAGAGACGCTTGCGGCTGTTCCCTGAAATGGCCATTCTTTTGCTGAATAAATATTCTTGCGGTATCCCCAACACTGCTTCCGATAAAAAAATCCTCCGTTCCGTCATTGTTAATATCACCAACTGCAATACATGGACCTTCAGTAGAAAGCATTTTTGGTATCAGCCTCTCAACGTCGAAATCAATAAACTGATTTTCTTTATGAACAATGTTGCCTGTAATAACTTCTGCTGTTACATTTTTATATAGAGGATGAGCTTCTTTTTCAGGAGTATCCTTTACAGGCCCTTTCGCATTTTTCTGGTCGAGAGTTATTGCAGTATCACTGCTTATATTTTTTAATTTTTCCTCTTTCTGATCAGGCCACCTGATGATCAGGCTATCTATTTTCTGAACACTTCCCAACCCAAAATGCAGTTGAAGATCTACACTGCTCTGAAAACCCCGGCTGGGCATTTGCTCGAGAACCTGCATACCGTTTGATGTATAAATTGAAACACGTGATCCGATACCAGCAGTGTTCGGAGAAATTCCTTTAAGGTTAATTTTAAGAAAATGATTTTTGAGTTGTTCGCTGGCCTGGTTCCTGTAAAGAAATGCCTCAGCATTTTCATTGTTCACCACAATATCAAGATCACCGTCATTATCAAGATCGCCGTATGCAGCGCCATTACTGAATGATGGAGTACCCAGTCCCAATGAATCCGTAACGTTCCTGAATTGCAGTTTGCCGGTGTTTACAAATCCATAGTTAGGAATTTTGTTAGATGGCATTCTCTTGAGGATACCTTCAAAATCAAATCCACCTTCCTTCACTTTGTCAAGTACTTCATTACTTCCGAAAAATTCAAGGAAATCCTGATCCGTAAGATCTTTACTGATACCATTGCAAACAAAAAGATCCTTTAGTCCGTCGTTATTGAAATCAAAACTCAGCGCCCCCCAACTCCATCCGGTTGCATCTACGCCCGCGAGCTGCGCAATTTCACTGAAAGTGCCATCACCATTATTCAGCTGCAGGCAATTTGATGTAAACTGATGGTGAAAATCTCCCTGGAGACGCGCATTCTGAACATCATAATCATCAAATTTTATTGTGGTCTTCAGCTTGTAATCATTTTCCGGAAGCATTTCAGTGGTGAAAACGTCGAGCAGTCCGTCATTGTTAATATCGATTATGTCGGAACCCATCGAGCCCTGGCTGATATGTCCCATCGCTTCGTTGATGACTTCTTTGAATGTGCCGTTTTTCTGGTTGATGTATAAATAATCTCTTTCAAAAAAATCATTCGAAATATACATGTCTTCCCAACCGTCATTATTCAGGTCGCCAACCGTAATACCTAATCCGAATCCAATCTCGCCACCGTAGATACCAGCCTGCTCGCTTACGTCTGTAAACCTGCCGCCTTCATTTTTATAAAACCTGTCGCCATTTATTTTGTCCCGTATGTTGCGGATGTTTTTGTTGTAACCAAAACTTTCTATGGATCGCGGACTGTTATTCAACACAAAGCAATCGAGGTCGCCATCATGATCATAGTCGAAGAACGCGGCATGTGTAGTTAACCCGATATCATTGAGGCCGTATTTAGCCGCCTCTTCTTTAAAAGTGCCATTGCGCTGGTTGATATAAAGGTCGTTAGGGTGGTTATAGCCAATGAGCCCGCCGCTGTTGCAAACATAAATATCAAGCCAACCATCTCCATTAACATCAGCCATTGTAACGCCCGTATACCATTTATTGGCGCTTACAATACCTGCGGCGTCAGTAACATCTTCAAACTTCCAGTTTCCCTTGTTGATGTATAATTTGTTCTTCCCCTGGTTGGCGGTAAAAAATATATCAGGCAGGCCATCATTATTAACGTCACCGACAGAAACTCCTGCGCCATTGTAAAAATTCCGGAAATTAAAAATGTTAAGTTCCTTCGTATCCTTTACTGCATTGTCAAAAGTAACACCGGTTTCGGTCGAACTCATCATGCGAAACAGGGCATTATTATTTACAGGATCCCTATGAGTATTGCATGAGAGAAAAAAGCAGGCAAAAATGGTTACCAGGTTAACCGCAGTCGCCTGGCAATTGCGAATTGTCAAGTTAACAGATTTTACTATTTTCGACCCCTCTTGCATATTGCTCATGAAAACAAAAATATTTATTGCAATTCTTTTCATCATTGTTATTGCCGGAATCATCATTTATCTGCTGATACCTTCCCCAATAATAGTTTCAAACAGTATTTCATTCAAGACCAGCTCCAATGGAGCATACCGTACTCTGATCAACCAGGATAACTGGAACAGATGGTCGCCACAAACATTTTCAGTATCAAAAAAACTCGTCAACACAATAGAACTCGATTTTAAAAATAAAAAGACTTCTATCCCTGTTTCCATACTGATGATCCCGTTATCCAAAGATTCTGTCAGAATTTCATGGAAAGCAACTTTTCCCGAAGTTTCTAACCCGGTTTCTAAAATCACACAATACCTGCAGGCAGTTTCTACCAGGAATGAAATGGATGAAACGCTTAAAAAATTTCAGACGTTTGTAGAACGCAACGAAAACATATACGGTATTAACATCCAGGAAACTTCAACTTCAGATACATTGCTGGTGACCACAAGATTCACATCCACCACTCTCCCGTCGAATCATCTTGTATATTCCTATATCGATAAATTAAGAGCTTACACTGCTGCCGCCAGTGCAAATATTTCCGGTCCGCCTATGCTAAACATTTCTACAATCGACAGCACCTTGTTCAGTTGTATGGTTGCACTGCCCATCGACAAAATAGTTGATGACAATGGCCCCATATTTTTTGTGAGGATGGTTCCAGGGCGATTCCTTACTACTGAGGTCACCGGGGGTCCGCACACCATTCTATTCGCGCATCGCATGATGGACCAGTATTTCAAAGATTTTAACAGAGTGGCTATGGCTATCCCGTTCGAATATCTTGTAACGGACAGGATGAAAGAAACAGACACTACAAAATGGGTCACCAAAGTGTATAGCCCTGTTTACTGATCTCATTTTTCGAAACTGATAACTACCGCACTGTCGTTATTGCGTGCAATGACGAAAGCTTCCTTATTGCCAATCACTATTTTCTGTACCCGCCTAGACTGACCCTTTATTGCTATTCCATTCAGCGATCTATAATCAAATCCGCCTTTAGCATTATTCAGCAATACTGATCCATAATCCGCATCATACCTTCCCATTTCAATATTGTTCTCATAATAATTTCCAACGAGCAATATGTCGGGATACCTGTCATCATTCGCATTAACCACTATACCGTTTCGGAAGGATGTCAACTGAGCTTCCCAGGGAAGCGGAGATAACTCAAACTGCATGTTTCCTCTATTCAATAAAACACAATTACTGAAATAATCGGCACTGAAATGACCTGCGCCTATGAGTTTATCCGAACTAACAATATCCTCCAGGCTGGCTGCTGCAAAATCTTTCGCATAATTAAAACGCTTCCTTAATACAGGTAGTTGTCTCTCCATCTCTGCTTTGCTTGCAAATGGAATTTCCTTCCCATCGAGGTAATAAGTAAGTACCTGCTCTTTTTTCCCGTTGTCATCAAAATCATTATAATATAATCTTACAGGTTCTTTCTCAGATGCAGTAAGACGACTGTTCAATCCAACATTGCCTGCAACGATATCCATTTTACCATCACCATCTGCATCTATGGGTAAAATAAAATTCCACCAGCCCTTCCTGTTGCAGATGGTTTTCTTTTCAAGCTTTGCACCGGTATTTACATACGCATCGATGGTTCCCCATTCAGAACAAACCACCAGGTCTTTTTTATTGTCGTTATTGATGTCCGTCCAAATAGCACCCGTCACAAACCCTGCATCTTTTAATGATGAGGAATACTTATCGGTTTGGTCCGTAAATTTTCCTGTACCATCATTTATAAGAAGATACGACCGCACATTTGCTCCAAATTCCCAGGGAATACCTCTTCCCCCGATAAAAAGATCAATGAAACCATCGCCATTTACGTCATTCACTGCCACGCAGCCCGCCGTTTCATAAATGCCTGTTATCGCATCTTCCTTTCGCGCAAGGTTTCCCTTGCCATCGTTCAGATATACTCTCGGTAAAAGATGTGCATCTTCTCCATAGTATTCGTTGCCCCCGCTTGCAATGATCAGATCAATATTGTTATCGTTATTTACATCGTACCACTGCGCATCAACGTCTTCATAATTACTGTCGGCTTGCAATGCAGGCATTTCCATCGAAGTAAATTTTCCATCTTTCTGCTGAAGAAAAAGTGCTCTTCTTCTCCCCTTCGCTGCCCCTATAAAAACATCTTCGAGTCCGTTATGATCAATGTCGGCAACAGCCAATGCCGGGCCTTCAGTAGATACCATATGCGGCATCAGCGGTTCGCGGTCAAACTCCGGAAATGGATTCTCTTTATGAAGAAAATTTATTCCTGTTTCGCCGGTAATATTTTTAACTGTATAGATTGGTTCCGGCTCTCTTTGAGATGCGTAATGATATAACGGCAATCCCCTGATGTACGCCACTTTAACTTTTTGGCCTTTAAGTAAATTTAATTTTTCGTAAGAATAATCCGGCCAGATAAGGATAGCGGAATCAATCTTAGATCCATTCATCCCGATATGCAATGGCACTTCCATGCTCGAAAGAAATCCTCTTACAGGAAACTTCTCATAGCGTTCAATTTTATTACCGGAGAACAATAACACTTTTGCTCCTATTGCATTTCTGTTATCGGCAGGACCCTGCAAAATGATATCAATATAATTATTACTCTTTTTATCATTCGAAG
>JANWID010000209.1 GCA_025450095.1 Bacteroidia bacterium
AAACATATGGCGCAACATCCATAGCAAACCTGCTGTACATGACTCGTGTAAACCGCAGCATAGAAAACGGTTTTATGTATGTGCTGGGGGTAAATCTGAAAAAGCTTACTTCAAACTGGCTTGCTTATAACCAGAAATACTACGGTAATGAAGAGAAAAACCGTTCTCTGCCACCCGGAGAACCCTTGCTGAAAAAAACAAAGCGTGGTGTTAACTACAGCAAAGTGCGCCTAAGTCCTGATGGCAGTTATACAGCTTTTGTTAAAAACGAAATTGGAAAATACAAGGTTTACATGTATGACATGCGCCGTGATAAAAAGCGCAAAGTTCTGAAGGGCGGTTATAAATCACTGCAGCAACGGGCTGATTACAGCTTCCCGTTGCTTGCATGGCATCCATCGGGACAGTTTCTTACCGTTATGCGTGAAAAAAAGGGTAAGATATGGATGGAGTATTATAAGCCCGGTAAAAGAAGGCCTGAAAAGAACAAGTTTTTTTATTTTGATAAGGTGCTTGATTTTTCATATTCACCCAACGGACAGGAAATTGTACTTTCCGGAAATCAGAACGGACAGTCGGATATTTATGTGTACAATACACGAAGCCGCACTTCACAAAATCTTACCGACGATTTTTATGATGACCTGCAACCTTCATTCACTGCTGACGGAAAAGGAATTTTGTTTGTTTCGAACCGCGTGAATGATACACTGCATGTCGATAAAAGCGATATGATGCCGCAGGGAAGCAACCTCGATCTTTTCCATATGGATTACCCTGCCGGTAACAGTGTGCTGAAAAGAATTACGAATACTCCCCTGGTTAATGAATCGCAACCGATACCTGCTGATTCCGGAAGAATATTATACCTGAGTGATGCTAACGGGATTGTTAACCGTTACATGGCGACCATCGACAGCACGATTTCATATATAGATACCGTTGAACATTATCGTTATTACGTAGAGTCGTATCCGCAAAGTAATTATTCAAGAAGCGTTGAAGATCACAGTCTCAGTTTCAGGCAGAATAAATATGCCGAACTGGTTTACCTGAAGGGCAGATATCATATTCATGTAAACCCGGTACCGCCGAGGCTGACAGCAGGAGCAATGTTCCTTGAAAATACACAAACCAGGCAGCTGTCAGCGAAACGATATTCCAATCAAAAAAGCTCTGCTGTACAAGTGCCAAAACCTGTGCGACCAGTTCCCGATTCCACTATTACAACATCTCATGAGCCATCCAAACAGCAACCAGAAGTAAAAGATTCATCCAAAATTGACATTAACAATTATATTTTTCAGAGTGAATTCATGAAGCCTAAGCCGAAGAAGGAGGCACCGAAAAATGAAACGAAACCACCTCCCACTCAGCTTCCTGATATATCCCCCTTAATTCCCACAGGCAAGGCCGTTACTGAAATTCCCGCGGATTCGTTCCGGCTTCCGAAGCTGCGTAACTATGATATCGCCTTTGCTACCGATTATTTTGTAACACAGCTCGATAATAGTCTGCAGAATTCAACTTACCAGGCATTTACAGGTAGCGCATTTTATTTTGATCCCGGACTCAACATTCTCTTTAAAATTGGTGTTGCCGACCTGATGAATGATTACAAGATTACAGGAGGATTCCGGGTTTCAGGTGACTTGAATTCAAATGAATATTTTCTTGGATACGATAACCTGAAAAAACGAGTCGATAAAACCGTTTCATTCTATCGCCAGGCACGTGAATATGTATCCGGGTATTCATATGTAAAAGTTCATACCCATGAGCTGAAAGGCCAGTTGCGTTTGCCTTTTAATGATATTACTTCGGTGCGTGGCTCTATGTCATTCCGCACCGACCGCATTGCAACTCTCGCCACCGATAATTTTACACTTCGTGAACCAACTGTTAACAATTACTGGAGCAGCGTTAAGCTTGAATATGTTTATGATAACACACTGAGTACCGGTTTGAATTTATGGAACGGTCTGCGTTATAAATTATTTGCCGAATCATTCTACCAGCTGAATGAAAGCAAAAACTGGATGGCGGTTTATGGAATCGATGTGCGGCATTACCTGAAAGTGCACAGGCAGATCATACTTGCATCACGGTTTGCAGCCAGCTCTTCATTCGGTGAACAAAAGCTCATCTATTATCTCGGTTCACAGGATAACGCGATCATTCCAACCGATATTTTTGATTATACCATTCCGATCGATTATACACAGAATTATGGATTCCAGGCCCTGGCCACTAACATGCGCGGATTCCTTCAGAATATCCGTAACGGGAATAATTTCGCTCTTATCAACAATGAGATCCGCATCCCGATTTTTCAATATTTACTGAACAAACCAATTCGCTCCGATTTTATCAGGAATACCCAGATTGTAACTTTCCTTGATGTGGGAACAGCCTGGAATGGCAATAACCCATATTCAAAGAAAAACAGTTTTAATACCGAAGTAATCCCGGGAAATCCGGTTACGGTTGTTCTCGACCGCCAGGTGAATCCAATTGTTGCAGGATTCGGGGGAGGTCTTCGAAGCCGGCTGTTTGGTTATTTCCTCCGTGCCGACTGGGCCTGGGGTTATGAGGATGGTGTGGTTAGGGATGTAATTTTCTATTTGTCACTGGGTCTCGACTTTTAAATGAAAAATGATGAACGATGAATGATAAATAGTGGATATTTATCATTTTACATTGTATCATTGCCTATCGTAATTTTTGCCTGATCCGTTATGCCATCAAAAGATCTGAAGGAAGAAATAAAGCTCCTGGCTGGTAATTTTTTACCGGAGATAACTTCCATGCGCCGTCACCTTCACATGTACCCTGAGCTGTCGTTCAAAGAGGAAAAGACCTCAGCGTACGTATGGGAGCAGCTTGATAATGCCGGGATTTCTGAAAAACGGAAAATGGCCAATACTGGTATTGTTGCCATGATCCACGGAAAAAATCCCGGAAGTAAAACGATGGCGTTGCGGGCTGATATGGATGCGTTGCCAATCCTGGAAACAAATGAAACGGAATACAAATCGCGTAATGAAGGCGTGATGCATGCCTGTGGTCACGATGCTCATACTTCTTCACTTCTCGGTGCTGCAAAAATTCTGAATAGCATTAAGGATGATTTTGAAGGATCTATAAAACTGATATTTCAACCGGGTGAAGAAAAGCTTCCCGGAGGCGCTTCTATGATGATACGGGAGGGTGTACTTGAAAATCCTGTTCCAAATGGAGTCATAGGGCAGCATGTAATGCCATGGATTGATACTGGCAAGGTCGGCTTTCGTTCAGGAATATACATGGCATCAACCGATGAAATTTATGTTACCGTAAAAGGAAAAGGTGGCCACGGAGCTATGCCGCACATGAATATTGATCCGGTACTGATTGCCTCACACATGATGCTGGCCCTGCAACAGGTAGTGAGCCGCAATTCCAATCCAACGATGCCAACTGTATTATCATTCGGAAAAGTGATCGCCAACGGTGCAACCAATGTGATACCGGATAGTGTTTATCTTGAAGGAACATTCCGTACACTTGACGAAAAATGGCGGGAAGATGCTCACAAAAAAATTCTTCATATGGCCACGGCTGTTGTAGAAGGAATGGGAGGGAAGGTTGATTTTGAAATCAGGAAAGGTTATCCGGCACTGGTAAATAATCCCGAGTTAACTGCTTCTTCACGAATGCATGCTGAAGCTTACCTTGGGAAAGAGAATGTGCTGGATCTGGATATCTGGATGGCAGCCGAAGATTTCGCATTTTTTTCGCAAAAGGCGAAAGCGTGTTTTTACCGGTTGGGGACTCGAAACGAATCACGCGGTATCACATCTTCGGTTCATACTCCTACTTTTGATATCGACGAAAAATCTCTTGAAACCGGTATGGGATTGATGGCCTGGATCGCAGTAAAATCTCTATAATAAATCGGGAGGTATGCTCTTCAATTCTGTCAGTTTTGCAGTTTTTCTTCTTGTTGTTTTCATTTTCTACTGGTTTGTCGCAGGGAAGAATCATCGCATCCAAAACTGGCTGTTACTTTTTGCCAGCTACTTTTTTTATTCTTGTTGGGACTGGAGATTTCTGTTCCTTTTAATTTTTTCAACTTCTCTTGATTATTTTACCGGGATAAAAATATCGGAGTCAGCTTCAACCCGATCCCGGCGGTTTTGGTTTTGGTTAAGTGTTGTGATTAATCTCGGATTTCTGGGAGTGTTTAAGTATTTTAATTTTTTCGCAGATTCTTTTGCGGTTGCGTTGGATAACCTGGGAATGCACATTAACCCCTGGTCAATTAATGTAATTCTTCCGGTAGGAATTTCATTTTATACTTTTCACGGACTTTCATATGTAATTGATATTTTCAACGGAAGAATAAAGCCCGAACGAAATTTTATAAATTATTCGGTATTTGTAAGTTTTTTCCCTTTGTTAGTTGCCGGGCCGATTGAAAGAGCAACCCATTTGCTTCCTCAAATTATACGTCCACGGACGTTTGATTACAGGAAGGCTGTTGACGGACTGCGACAAATAATCTGGGGGTTGTTCAAAAAAATAGTAATTGCAGATCAGTGTGCTGAATATGTTAACCTGGTCTTCGATAATTCTGCAGCTCATACAGGAAGTACTCATGTTTTGGCAGCCATCCTCTTTGCATTTCAGATTTACTGTGATTTTTCGGGTTACTCTGACATTGCACTGGGTACTGCAAGATTATTTGGGATAGAACTATTAAGAAATTTTGCATTTCCCTATTTCAGTCGTGATATTGCTGAGTTTTGGCGTCGATGGCACATTTCCTTATCCTCATGGTTCAGAGATTACCTTTATATTCCCCTGGGTGGCAGCAAAGGGAGTACGTTAAAAACTGTCCGGAATGTGTTTATAATATTTCTTGTGAGCGGATTCTGGCATGGGGCTAACTGGACTTTTATCGTTTGGGGTGCGTTAAATGCATTGTATATTTTACCATCAGTATTTTTCAAAACCAATCGCGTTAACCTGGATATCGCGGCACAAGGAAAAGTGTTTCCTTCTTTGCGCGAATTGGCTGAAATAACACTTACATTCAGCCTGACGGTTTTTGCCTGGATATTTTTCAGGGCGGAGAGCATCTCACATTCATTTCAATTTATTGATGAAATTTTTTCTAAATCCCTGTTTTCAGCACCCGATATTTCTCCCCGCACACTATTAATGCCCCTGCTTGGAATGTTCCTGGCGATAGAATGGCTGGGACGTGAAAGTCAGTATGCGATTGCGGGATTAGGAATAGAATGGCAAAAAATCACCCGATGGTCATTTTATTATTTATTAATATTTACAATATGGTATTTTTATGGTGCCGAGCAACAGTTTATTTATTTCCAGTTTTAATACCGGGAAGGATTTAATTTTTTAATTAAGATAGCAGGTATGAGGAGTTTTATTTACCGTTTATTGCAATTCCTCATTACTATTGTAGCAATTGTAGTATTGCTTCTTGCAGGTTATGTTGTATTTGATCCGTTTAAAGTGTTATATAAATATGAAGACTATTCCTTTTCCCGCATTTATTACAACAGGGATTACGTTTCAACAGAAATGTTCCTCAAGAATAAGGAGAGATATCAGTATAATTCATATATTTTCGGAAGTTCAAGAACAATTGCTTTTAAACCTTCTTCCTGGAAGCGTTTTCTGAATGAAAAAGACAACCCGTTTTTATTCGATGCTTCTGCGGAAACTTTATTTGGAATTTACAGGAAATTACTTTTCCTTGACTCTATTAATGCCAGAATCGATAATGCGTTCATATTGATTTGCAGGGATGCTACTTTTGCGGACGTTGACAATCCTGATAGTCATCTTTACATCAAACACCCTTTGGTATCAGGAAGTAGCCGCATAAAGTTTTATTTTACGTTTCTAAACGCATATTTTGACCCGAAATTCCTGATTGCATATTACACCTATCTCATCACACACCGGATTACCCCATTTATGGAAGTGTATCTTGATAAGCGTAACATCTGGCAAGATCCGGTTACCAATGACATTAAATTATTAGATATTGATTCCGAAATAGCGCTTAATGAAGACAGCTATTACAAGAAAAGACAAATTATTTTTTTTGACAGGCAATCCTATAAAACGGTTGTTACCGACTGTATAAAAGACCGCCATTTATTTATGTTGAAAGAGATACATCGGATACTCACCAGGCACAACACAAAATACCGTGTTGTGGTAAGTCCACTGTATGACCAGGTACCACTTAGCAAAAATGATCATAACAAGTTTCTGGAGCTTTTTGGCAGTAATTTTTATGATTTTTCAGGAAAAAATATGTTCACAGATTCGATTAGAAATTATTATGAATCGAGTCATTACAGACCAGAAGTCGGGAATAATATTTTTGGTATTGTATATGGCAAACACCTTGTGAATCGGGTATCTTTTTAGTTTATTTGTTCACCCCGATTGATTTTGGGATTGCCAGGCCGGTTGCTTGGTTATTAGTTTCCCACCTTTAATTTCCTTAATTGGTCAAAATTTATTTGTCTATTACAAATTACCGACTACCTTAGCTATTAGAGGACTTCTCGACCCATACAATTTTACAGTTGCAGAATGCAAACCTGATTTATTAAACGTATCAAAAGCTCTTTGTTATGAACAAATTTTTTAAAATTTTTATACTTCTGTTTCTTCCTTTCACTCTGTTTGGCCAGAATGAATTCAATGTTTGGTATTTTGGAAGTAATGCAGGGATGGATTTTAATGGTGGAGCACCCGTTCCATTGACTAACGGCGCATTGAATACTACAGAAGGCGTTGCATCCATAAGTGACAATACCGGAGCCTTATTATTTTACACAGATGGTTTAACAATTTGGAATCAAAATCACCAGGCGATGCCGAACGGAACCGGATTAATGGGTGGTGTCAGCAGTTCTCAATCTGCCATCATTGTAAAACAACCCGGAGTTAATTCTATCTATTATGTTTTCACAGTAAATACCGGAGGTGCCGGACTCAGATACTCAGAAGTGGATATGACCCTGCAGGGTGGATTGGGCGATATAAACATTAACAAAAATATTCTGGTTGCATTGCCAACATGTGAAAAGCAAACTGCAGTAAAACATCAAAATAACAATGACTTTTGGATTGTCACTCATTTGGATGGATCCAATGCGTTTCATAGTTATTTACTAACATCTTCCGGATTATCATTAACGCCTGTAATCAGCAATGTTGGAACTGTGATAGGAGGTGGCGCTGCGATCGGCTATATGAAAGCATCGCATAACGGGAGCCGGTTAGCAATAGCAAACCGGTCAATTGATAATGTTGAACTTTTTGATTTTGATAATGCAACCGGGGTGCTCACGAATCCGATTGCTTTCAACAACTTTACCGGTCCCGGCGTGTATGGTGTAGAATTTTCACCCAATGATAATCTGCTGTATATTTCTGAAGGTTCCAGCCCCATAAGTAATGTTTACCAATATAATCTCCTGGCCGGAACGCCTGTTGACATTGCAAATTCCAGGGTAACCGTTGGGGTTTTCAATGGCTGGGGTGGTGCCCTGCAACTGGGTCCTGATTACAAAATTTATCATGCACGATACTTACAAACTTCGATTGGGGTCATAACTGATCCTGACTCAATCGGGCTTGCCTGCAATTATGTTGGAAATGGATTTTTTCTGGGTGGCCCGATTTCGCAATTCGGATTGCCACTGACATTCGTTTCTCCACAAAATGTGATATCAGCCAATAATTTTTGCCTGGGTGATTCAACAGCTTTTAATACCAATGCTTCTCCATATGATTCTCTTTTATGGAATTTTGGCGATGTGAACAGTGGCTTAAATAATACATCAACAGCTGTTACTCCTCTTCATCTTTATACCGATACCGGCACTTTTGTAGTTTCACTTGTTGTATTTCTTTCCGGAAACACTGATACAATAACGCATTCAGTAACCATTATTCCATTGCCAACAATTAGCCTTGGAAATGATACCACTTTATGCCAGGGAACAACATTGATGCTAAATGCATCAAACACCAACGCGACTTATTTATGGAGTGATAATTCAACCAACCCGACTTTTACTGTAAACCAGCAAGGAACTTATTGGGTCCAGGTAACAAACATATGCGGTAGTACAACGGATTCTATAACCGTAAATTATTTGCAACCCCCAATTGTAAACTTAGGAAATGATACCACCATGTGCCAGGGAAATGTACTCATGCTGGATGCCACAAATCCAAATGCTGCTTATTTATGGAATGACAATTCTATCGATTCAACTTTTACGGTTACACAGCCAGGAATTTACTGGGTTGAAGTAACCGGATTTTGTGGCAGTGTTATAGATTCAATTAATGTAAGTTATATTATTCCGCCTGCTATAAATTTCGGAAATGATACCATACTTTGCCAGGGTGCAACACTCACACTGAATGCATCAAATCCGAATGCAACTTATTTGTGGAGTGATAATTCAACTAACCCCACTTTTCCTGTAACACAGCCAGGTACATATTGGGTGCAGGTGACGAACATCTGTGGCAGTGACACTGATTCTATAACTGTAAATTATTTGCAACCTCCGGTTGTAAACTTAGGAAATGACACCACCCTGTGCCAGGGGAATGTACTTACTTTGGATGCCACAAGCTCAAACGTTACGTATTTATGGAATGATAATTCAACCGATTCAACTTATATTGTTACGCAGCCAGGAATTTATTGGGTAGAAGTAACCGGGTATTGTGGTAGTGTTACGGATTCCATAGATGTGAATTACATTTCACTTCCAACAGCAATACTTGGAAATGACACTACAATTTGCCAGGGTGCCACGCTCACACTGAATGCTACAAATCCGAATGCGACTTATTTGTGGAATGATAATTCAACCAACCCGACTTTCATTGTAACTCAGCAAGGAACTTATTGGGTCCAGGTGACAAACATCTGTGGCAGTGCCAGTGATTCCATCAGTGTAAGTTATTTGCAGCCACCGATTGTGAATTTAGGTAATGATACTTCTCTTTGCCAGGGAGGAACTATCACACTGAATGCTTCGGGTCAAAACGCAACTTATTTGTGGAGCGATAACTCCACTGGTTCTGCATATACAGTAACACAGCAGGGTACTTATTGGGTTGTCGTTACAAATATTTGTGGCAGCGTCACGGACTCCATATATGTAAATTATATCCCACTTCCTGTAGTGGATATTGGTAATGATACGCTCATTTGCCTGGGTTCAACACTGACATTAACCGCACTCAACCCCAATGCAACCTATTTATGGAATGACAATTCAATTAATCCGACATATACTGTAACACAACAAGGAACTTATTGGGTAACAGTAACCAACATATGCGGTAGCGTTGTTGATTCTATCAATGTAAATTATACCATCCCACCAGCTATTAATTTAGGAAATGATACAACGATATGCCCGGGAGAGAGTTTTACATTAAATGCCACTTTTCAAAACAGTTTTTATGTATGGCAGGATAATTCGACAAACCCGGATTTTACGGTAACACAACCCGGAACTTATTGGGTAGTGGTTTCAAATGTTTGTGATAACGCATCCGATACTCTTGAAGTTGGACCTGAATCCTGTAATATTATCCTCGAAATGCCGAATGTATTTACTCCCAACGGGGATGGCTTAAATGATAACTTTCATCCTATACAAATGGAAGGTATAAAACTGGCCCGTTTGTTTATTATTAACAGGTGGAATCAGATTTTATTTGAAACTGATGATATCAACACCGGATGGAATGGGAAGGATAATCAGAATTACTGTGCCGATGGGGTATATTTTTGGATTGTGGAATTTACTGATGACAATGATAATGCGTCTACTAAAAAAGGATTTTTAAACCTGTTCAAATAATTATCTACAAATATTACTTGCTGGGATAAATATACGCTTCGTTTAAAACCCCTTTTTTATATGAAATTGCTTTCGTTAATTAAGAAAATTTCTTCTTTATCTTTTTTGAATTATTTTTCAATTGGCACAATAATTTCCTTCTGTGTTTAAATAAATTTAATAGCAAATGAACAATTTTTTAAGAGGAATTATTTCCGCATATGGCGCAAATAAGCTGGGTGGCGGCTGTTTTGGAACCATTTTGGTTTTTGTTATCATCTGGATGTTGTTAGGCTATTGCAATTAATATTCAGAACGGTTCCGGGTAAACGATTTTGAGTAGTGATGGGCATTGAATTCCTCAATGAACCACTTTTTCCACAATACATAAATACAATTTCCTCTGCAGAATCGGATGGCACAAAATTTTCAGTAAAATAACTTAATAAATAAAAATAATTTAAAATGAAAGCATTAATCTGGGTTGGCATTACCTGCATGATCACTACTACGATGTATGCGCAGGTAGATTCCGCTGAAAAGAAAAGTGAATTTGCTTTGCTTAAATAAGTATTTCCTTT
>JANWID010000210.1 GCA_025450095.1 Bacteroidia bacterium
AAATCCTTGCTGGAGTTTGTTCCATCAAATCCAGTTCCGATATATCCTTTACCTTCGATACTAAAACCTGTTGCTCCTTTACAAGCAGAGCCACCAAAGTTGACTTTTTGTGTCCATACATTTGATGCAGGATTGAATTCCCAGAAATCTTGTTTAATGGATGTTCCATCATAGCCCGTTCCGAGATATCCTTTATTGCCTATACTGAAACCTGCAGCCAAGTTGCGTGGCCCGCCCTGGAAGTCAGCTAAACGTACCCAGTAATTTGACCCCGGGTCATATATCCAGAAGTCTTGCATATATGTTCCATTATTATATCCCGTACCGATAAATCCATTTGTACCAATACTGAAACCTGTTGCATTCATACGCGGGATGCCGCCCACGTCGGCTTTTTGTATCCATAAATCTATATCAGGATTATATTTCCAGAAATCTTTCTGATAATTTCCGTCATATCCCGTTCCGATATATCCATCGTCGCCTATGCTGAAACCTACTGCATTCTCGCGTGCTGTTCCTCCGAAGTTGGTTTTTTGTAACCACATATTTGACCCCGGATCGTATTCCCAGAAATCTTTCTTACGTGAAGTCCCATTGAATCCAGTTCCTATATAACCTTTGGTATTTATACAAAAGCCAACAGCACCAGCGCGAGCCGTTCCACCGAAGTTTGCTTTTTGCGTCCATGTATTGTTCGCCGGATCATACTCCCAAAAATCATCCAAATAATTATTTACATTATCAATTCCGGTTCCAATATATCCCTTATCACCGATGCTGAAGCTGACGGCATAGTATCTTGCTACTCCTCCAAGATCATTTTTTTGTGTCCAGAAATTATAAGATGTGCCTATAGTAATATTTGAACCATTATCAATTCCGGTGATTACGGGATCGCTGCTTATAACTCTTATTCTATAACCAGTACCTGATGGGGTAAGCGCGGGAATATTACATGCAATACTTCCGCCGGACAAACTTATTACACTTCCGATATTTATCGGATTACCAAAATTGCCCGAAGCATTTGAAAGCTGAGCAGTAAATGTGTTGCTTCCCGAACATTCACCATAAACACCTGCTATGGTAAAGGGAATATTTAAACTTGAACCAGCGCAGTAGTTGCTGAGGGAAATCGGAAGAGTTTGTATTGATTGTTCAGGATTGTATTCCCAAAAATCATTCGTCGCGTTGACATCTATTCCTGTTCCAATATATCCTTTATCGCCAATACTGAAACCTACTGCATTGCCTCGGGCGGTTCCGTCAAAATTTGTTTTTTGCGTCCATCCGAACCTTGGATCATATTCCCAGAAATCTTGTTTATAATTTCCTCCGTCAAATCCAGTTCCGATGTATCCTCTTGCACCTATACTAAAAGCAGTTGCAAAAGCACGTGCTGTCCCGCCCAAATCACTTTCATGATTCCAAGTATCTGAACCTGGATCGTATTTCCAGATATCTTTTTGATATGTTCCATCATTGCCCGTACCAATATATCCATTGTTGCCAATACTGTAACCTATTGCACCAAAACGCGCAGAGCCACCGAAGTTGGCCTTTTGTACCCATTCATTTTTACCCGGATTGTATTCCCAGAAATCTCTCTTTGCATTTCCATCTTGTCCCGTTCCTACATATCCCTTGGTTCCGATACTAAACCCTACTGACAAGTAACGAGCGGTTCCACCAAAGTTTGTCTTTTGCGTCCAGGTATTTGACACTGGATCGTATGCCCAGAAGTCTCTCTTATATGATGTTCCATCGAATCCGGTTCCAATATATCCCTTGGAACCTATGCTGAAACCTATTGCCTGGGCACGCGCTGCTCCGCCGACGTCGGCCTTCTGTGTCCATGAATTTAGAACCGGATCGTATTCCCAAAAATCACTATAATAATTGGCTCCATTATCTGTACCGGTGCCGATGTATCCCTTGTTATCAATACTAAAGCCCACTCCTCCCAATCGTGCTGTTCCTGCGAAGCCGGCTTTTTGTGTCCATAAATTATTTGCGAGATATCCTATGTGTGCTTTGACAGGAGTTCGTGTTGGTGAAACACAACCACCGGCAATATTTCTTGATTGGGCATAATAAGTTGTAGTTGCATTAATAACAGGAGTTGAAAAAGAGTTGGTTCCTGTTCCTCCGGGCAAAGGACTTCCACCGGAAGCTAAAAAATACCAATCAATTATTCCTCCGCTTTCTGGCGTTGCAGAAATAGTAACTGATCCGGGATTACATTGAAATGCATCGTGTCCAACGGGAGCAGCAATTCCCGGTATAACAGTTATAGTTATTTGACTGCACGGACCGTTAGAACATCCTCCACCTCTTCCATTAACGTAATAAGTGGTAGTAGTTGTCGGTGAAACTGTCATTGAAAATCCGATACCAAGCATTGAACTAATGTCATCGCATCCACCAGGTGACCAGCCCCAGGCAAAATTATCCTGCAAATCTCCGGATGCGTATAATGTGGCACTGCTGCCACTGCATATTGTTGGCGTTGATGTATATAAAAAAGGCATATATGCAGAATGGCAATTGATTGCGAGAAGCTTCGAACATAATCCAACGAAGAAAACCAGAACTAAAAGAATGTTTCTTTTCATGAGATTGGTGTATTAAGCTGTCATTTAAATATTTTTAAAATGATAATTACGATGATGCCTGAAAACGTCAGCCAATTCGGAAATTTTGTCGCAAGAGTTAAATCCGAATTAGCAGTTATCTGTGCCGAATTTACTTCCGGATTTTTACTTCGACTCTTAAAAATTATTTCTCCTGATGATTCGATCATCCCAACGTATCCAAGATTTGTATTGATGATAATATCCTTGCGGGTTTCAACGGCGCGCAGACGACTACAATAAAAATGCTGATCCATTAAGTAAGATTGATTAAACCAACCATCATTTCCGATTGTTAGAAGATATGTCGCGCCCTTATTTGCCAAATCATATGCAGGCAACATCGATTCATTGCAGATCATAATGCCTGCTTTTCCTGCGATGGTTGGTAAAGGTTGATGGTTAGGTCCGGGAATTATTTTAATTCCATCCTCATTAACAAAAGGCAAAATCAGATTGGAGTTTTTTCCTCCAATCGGTTCTTCGAGCAACGTTAGTAGACGATGTTTATCATATACGGAAGAGCTGCCATCAGGATTTAAGAGCAAGGCAGAATCATAAATGGTCTTTGAATCACCGGCAACACTTCTGTTTACTCCGATCAGAGTTTGGATATTTCTTTTGTTAGTCTCACTTGTCAAAATATTCATCAGGGGATCGCTTGATGTATATCTCCAGGGAATCGCAGATTCCGTCCATACAATTAAATCCGGATTTAGTTTAACTGCCGCCTTATTCAGATCGATATAGATTTTTGCAAGTTCATTTTCGTTGTATTTATTCCATGTTACCTCAGGAGGTATATTATGAGTGACGAGAGCAATCTTAAATTTCTTGTCGTTTTGAAATTTATTTTCATTCAACACAAGAATAAAATACCCTGCAATCATGTAAAGAAAAATGGTTGAGAACGGAATAAATATTTTTTTCCATTGCCTTTGATTTACATATTCAGCAAATAAATAATTGACAAACAAAACAACTAACGTGAGAATTCCATACCCGGCAATTGAGACTGGCTGAATAGCATACAGATTTCCGGCAATTGAATATCCTGTCTGAAAACCCAAAAATGGGAAGCCCTCTAAAACGAAGATGCGAGTAACTTCCATCAACATCCACATAGCCGAAAATACTATTGCACTTTTTATTGTGGCGGAATGAAAGGAAGTGGTTGTGTTCATTTTATTAATCAACCAAACGACTAATGCAATGAAAACCGTAAAGACCAGGGATGAAAGTATGAAAGCCGAAATCCCGATCATCATATTCCCCCCTGAATAACTGCTTGCACCCTGTATCATCCAGAAAAAAATATTAGAAGAGACAATTATTCCAAAAAGAAATCCATAACGAAATGCAATTCTTGGAGATTGGTTTTTCAGGCAGATAATAAATGGCACCATGCAAATCCATCCCGCCCAAAAAATGAATTGTTCAAATACCACTGAAGTAAATATTGCCGAAAGAACTATCAATGAAATTTTTTGAACTGAATCCATTGAATCAGACAAGTATGTTTTCTGTAATATCAATAGATGGGTTTTACATTGTTCAGGTATAAAGGGATTATATAATCCTTAATTTTTTCAACTCGTCAATTGAAATTCTCGGAGGCATTTCACCCATTCTCATTTTACTAATTACCAGTTCGGCCACTTTTTTAGCATCCGTTTGAGTTTTAAATCCTTCGTTGCCGGAAATGCCCGGAATAATGGGTTGATGAATTGTCAATCTTTCATCGATGTAAATATCATATCCCCAGGAATTGTTTGACACTGGAATTAGTTGATAAGTGATGGTGGTATTCCTATTTGAATCTTCGAAAGAAAAGTCCGGCTCCTGTTGATTCAAGGATGTTTGCGAAATTGCAGTCGACGAAATAAGAAAAGCAAATGGAACTAGAAAGAAACTGGCTCTTTTCATGTTCGTGTGTTTTATCAAGTAGAAAAAAATCCAACAAAACTGGTGTCAAAGGGAATTCAAAGAATCCATTCTAAGCTATTAAAATTGAAGAATAATTACAGGATAAACAAACTTTTAACATTATTTATAGATGAATCGCGTTTATTGCGTTTTCTTAACCTAAAACTTAACCTTGATTTGTTTTCTCAATCTAAATTTAGATGAAACTTGAATATCAAATTGTCATATCAGTATTAATTCATCCGGACATTCGTTTTAAGGGTAAAGACATTAAAGAAATTTTTCGAATCGAACTGCTTTTCCCCCGATAACCATTGGGATTAGACTGACGCATCTACCTCACAAAAACCTTCCGGATCCGCCACAAGAGCGAGAGAGCAATGCAATCAAATAAATCTTTGATAGGTTACGAAAATTCTTAAATTTACTATACCAAAATCTAAAAGCCATGAAAACTCTTTTACACTTATTCGTTTTTGCACTACTGCTGATCCCAACAACTTTTGTTATCGCTCAGACAGATTCTGTACCTGCCCAGGCACCTCCACCAGCCGAGAAAGAAGCCCCCGCCAAGTCAGATGAAAACAAAAAATTATATAAAGGTATACGCTTCGGCTACCAGAGTAGTAACTTCAGTAATTCGGATTGGGGCGACCTTACCAGCTTTTATGCCGGCATCTTTGCGGTTAAGAAATTAGGCGCCGGTAAATTGCTTTCTCTTTATACCGGATTGGAATATTATCAGACCGGAGCATCGGAGGATGACAACAACGAAATCATACTTGGCTACATCAGTCTTCCGATAAACCTCAGGGTTCAGATTGGACCTGTTTACGCCTTCGGCGGATTCAACCCCTCATTCAAAATCTCCGAAGATGTTACGATTGCCGGACAGGATCCTGGCGATGCTTTTGACATAAACGGATTCGATGTCGGCGGACAGATCGGACTCGGCGCTAAATTTTTATTCCTCGGCGCTGAGGTCAAGTATAACAAGGGGCTCATCAGCGTTTTCGATAGCGTCAATGGCGATGAAAATATGACGGAACATCTGCAGGCGGGACTTTGTCTTTATTTTTGATCTCAGACGGCCATTAAGCTGTTTGAGTGTGAGTGAACAGGTCTTGGCTGTTCACTCACGCTGCTACTTAAACTCAGACTGATACTTACATTATACTACCAGAATTATTCAATGCGACATTTCCGGATATTTTTTTATTTTTTCATTTTGTGTTCAACTGCGTTCGCACAGTCGCATGGTCAAAAAATAAATCGTGATTTTTTAGATCTTCTTAATAGCACAGCAACACTTGACTCAATAGTTGATTTTTTTGTAATCGGAGATCCATCTGTAGCAAAACAGATTGTAACAGATAATAATGGATTATTTAAGTATTCGATTGGCAACATATCTTCTGTGAGATTAGCCTTAAATCATTTATCGCAGTTTGAAAATAATAAATCTATAAGCGAGCTCTTTTTTTCTGACATGAAAAATTTAAAGTATTGTAATGACAGCGCAGCTGTAAAATGCAACATTGATAAAGTTCATGCCGGTATATCTCCTCTTACTCAACCATACACCGGAAAAAATGTCATCATCGGTTTTGTTGAACTAATCGACTACAGGCATCCTGATTTTTTAGATTCTTTGGGCAGAACGAGGATTCTTTACTACTGGTCAGGGAGCGATCACACCGGCACTCCTCCTTCTTCGCTTGGGTATGGCTCTGAATACAATTCAACCCAGATTGATAGTGGTCTTGCTGATTCAACGATTGTAGATAGTTTCGGTCATGGAACTGCATGTGCCGGAATTGCATGTGGTAATGGAAGGGCAAATGGCTTGAATCGCGGGATGGCACCTGATGCCAATATTATTATTGCCGGTACTGGAAATATGGCAGATGGAATAAAGTATATATTCGATAAAGCAACTGATCTGGGACAACCGTGTGTAATCAGTATTTCGATGGGTGGGAACTTTGAGCCAATGCAGAATAAAAATCCAATAAATATTATTATGGATTCACTTATAACTGCAAAGCCCGGGAGAGCTATTGCTGTTGCTACCGGTAACTCGGGAAATATAAATATGCATTATTCATATCGCGGAACTTCAGATACAATGATCAGCTTCTTCAGAGAAAATTCCTCTTATGGGTGTTATGGTTGTGGCAAAAATGTTTCTCTTGCCGGTCAGATTTCAGACTTGCAAAATATCTATTTTTCTCTCTCTGCATATAAGGATTCAATGTTAAATCCCTCACCCGCATTTACAACACCATATTATAATTTTTCACAGGCTTTATCAGGCGACCTTCGGATCATGTGCGCAGACACACTGCATCATCGTAACATTGTTGGACTCGTTGCTGATTCAATTGGCACTTATGGTGTAATGACTTTATACGAAGTTGGAAGACCCGATTGTGACTCTACCAGTACCTACTATTGGAAAATTTCGGTAACAGGAAATGGAAATGCGGAAATAAATCGTGCGCATTCAGAAACTATTGACGCCATTCCATCGCCGGTATTATTTCCTGAATTTCAAAATTACATGTTCAATGATAATTTGTTTCAGACCAGTTGTTACAGTATCTCAGATAAAGTAATTTCTGTCGGTTACGCCCAAAACCGAAATTGGCATATTGATTACAATGGAAATGTTTATGTTGATTCAAATCTTATCAGTGGTAATTTAATGGGTACTTCATCACATGGACCTACAAATTGGGGTGTAATAAAACCTGACATAATAGGAGTGGCCAATTACATTATGACAGCTTATCCATTATTAAGGAGGCCCTATATGATTGCCAACGAACCTTACCGTATCGATTCAGGTGGATGGCACAATTTACAAGGAGGTTCTTCGATGGCAGCACCACTGGTAGCAGGAGGAATTGCATTGTTCTTCGAAAAATATCCAAACGCAACATGGCTTGACGTTAAGAATGCAATCATCAGTTGCCCCATCCAGGATAGTTTCACCGGAACTCAACTTCCAAATAATTATTGGGGATACGGAAAATTTAATGCTTTAGGAATGCTGACCAATTGCGTACCACCTTACGTTGAAGAACAAAATACTTTTCAAATAGAAGTTTATCCAAATCCATCTGCCAACTTTGTAAATTTTCGCTGGCCTTCTTATATGCACCAGGTTCAAATAATAATTTATTCAGCAGAAGGGAAACTTATCAGCGAAAATAATATATTAGACAAACAACAATTGTCGATAGAAAATTTACCGTCTGGAATTTACGTGTATAAGTTCATTTCAGTAAACAATTTTTCCTGTGGAAAGCTAATTGTATTAAACTAGAATTTCTGCAAAAATCATAATACGTGGCTGCAAACGGATTTGATATTGAAGGACAAATCGGGATCGGCGCTAAATTATTATCCCTCGGCGCCGACGTCAAATATGATAAGGGCTTATCAGTGTCTTCGATAGCGCCAATGGCGAAAATATGATGGAACATCTGCAGCCATGTCCTTGCCTCTAATTTTAATCAGAAAATAAATTTTGAAAGCGTGCGGGTGAATTCCTTTTTAACCTGCACTTTTAATTTATTGTATTGTATTGTATTTCAGAAGTCACAACAGAATTCATTTTTCCCTCAGAAAAAATAAAACCTCTGGCACATATTTTTTCAGGTTTTGAGATTCTCTCTAAATTAAAAAACCATGAAAAGAACATTACTATTTTGCCTGGCATTTATTGCCATTATTGCTTTTACGAAAGCCCAAACTGCTACCGTTGCGACGGGACTTTCAGCGCCTATTGGTATCACCATGTATAACGGACATTTATTTGTCGCCGAAGTCGGTACCGGGAATAATGATGGAAAGATTTCAATGATCGATTCAATGGGAATGCCTCATACTGTGGTACACGGATTACCCTCCGAAATGGATACTTCCACACTTGAGGTGCTTGGACCATGGAGACCCTATGTGTGGAATGATATACTCTGGGTTATTGTTGGCCGGGGTTCCGATTCTTTAGCTGGCTCAATCATGCAATTCGATTTGACTTCAGTTAATCTAGGTACTGATTCCATTACCATTTCCGATACGGTTAATACTATCATGATTCAGCCTTGGGTTCTTTCACAAGGTTTTGAGGAATCCAATGTTTACAGCGCCGTATGGGATTCAAGCGGAAATATCTATGCAGCTGACGCAGGAGCAAATGCCATTCTAAAGATTGACAGCGCCGAAAATATTTCAATCCTTGACACCTTCCCTGCCATCACAAATATTTTTACTCCATTCCCGCCGACAATTGATTA
>JANWID010000211.1 GCA_025450095.1 Bacteroidia bacterium
ACTGCTGTCAAAGTACGATAGGTATCTTCAGCAAAATCCTTATGGCCTGGAGTATCCAGCAGGTTAATATTCAATCCACGATATTCAAAATTCATAACCGAAGTTGCCACAGAAATACCACGCTGTTTCTCAATTTCCATAAAATCGGAAGTCGCAGTTTTTTTAATCTTATTGGATTTAACAGCTCCTGCAACCTGGATGGCACCGCCAAACAGGAGGAATTTTTCTGTTAAAGTAGTTTTACCGGCATCCGGATGGCTGATAATAGCAAAGGTTCGGCGTTTCCTGATCTCGGAAGTATAAGGCATAAAGAAATTTACTGATGATTAAAACAGGTTACAAAATTAGCGAAAAGAAACGAGCCTTTACAGGGGAAACTTCCCTGATTATATCTGGTTAAAGTATCATTCTGGAACAAAGCAAGGGAACCTCCAAAAATCGCTTATAAAAGGCTTGCGAATTTTTTTAAGGTAAATGAGGATTTTAAAAAATTTGCATAATGCAGTATTAGTAGATTTTTCGAGGTTCCATCAAATAGCACTGTAGCGTTCCTTAAGAATCCTAAGATGATGAGACTCATGGCCAGCGATGATCGCTCCCAATAATTTTACTGAAAATTCATTTCCATTGGCAATTCCGGTTCTCAACAACATTTCCTCATCAAAATTTTCAAACATCACTATGGTGGCATGCCTGACAGCCTTATACTCATCGATGATCGAAACTCCGGTCCTGCGCTCGGCATGAATTACAGGGATATATTCATTTTCATCAAAGCCAGGCAACTCAGTTTTATCGTTTCTTGAAAAACGCATTGCCCGGTATGCAAAAACCCGTTCGCTATCGATCAGGTGCATCAATAATTCTGCAACAGTCCATTTGGCAGGTGCGTAAGCATAATTCCATTTTTCCTCCGGCATGGCAAGCAGCATACCGGGCATTGTGTCATAGTGCTCACGCAACACGTCCATGTATTCCCTGTCTTTTAAAGTATCTACATAACTTCTATACCATAAAGGAACTGATACTACATAATCCGTTTCCATGTATTTTATTTTAAACCAAAGTTAATAATTACGCCTTATACTTTTTTTTCTCAAGAATGGAATAAATCTTCCCGTTCGTTTTTTATATGAATCATATTCAGGAAACCGCTTCAATAATAAGTGTTCTTCATACTGTGTTTTATAAAACAATAACACCCAAAGAAAAACAGTTATAATTCCCTTGGGAATATTGAGTGAGTTTACGGTTATTCCGATCATTATTAAGATCAGTCCGGTATATATTGGGTGACGGATATATTTGTAAATGCCGGAGGTAATTAACCTTGATTTTTCAGAAGGTCGGGGCAAAGGTGTTAAACCGGGACCAAGCCGGATCATAGCCGCGGAGGAAAGCACAGTTCCGGAAATTACAAGAATAAAAGCGAAAAGTTGTATGCCGAAGTTTGAAGCAATACCACCCGGGATAGCAATAAAAATAAGCAAAAGAAGTACCTGGGCAATCACAAAGGCCAGATCCTTCAGGGTCATGAAGTCTCCTGATTAGTTGTTTGAAAAAGTTTTCTTCCAGGAATTGTAACCACCCTCCAGGTTATAAACTTCCTTAAAGCCTTTTTTTTGCATCATTTCCATTGCTTCACCACTGCGTCCTCCACTTGCACAATAAACATATACAGGTTTTGACTTATCGAATTTGTCAAGCTCGGAACTGAAGTTATCAGCAAAAAAATCAAGATGTTTATAGCCACTGATGGCACCCTTATCTATTTCTCCCTGGGTTCTGACATCCAGTAAAAGGCCTGGCTTTTCTTTCATCAATAGACTGAATTCCTTTGCATTTACATTTTTAGCTATAGGATCAGAACTTTTAACTTGTTGCGCTGAAATGGCAAAGGAAATACATAGTACGAGTAATCCGGTTAAACCTGTTTTCATGGGAAGCATATTTGAGTGCAAAATTGAGGATTTTTTATATCAGATAGGTACGGATTACAGATTCGAGACGCGGCGAATCGGATGTACAGATTACAGATTAATAACTTTTAAGCTATATCTGTAATCTGTATATCTGATTCCGTATTAATTAAGAATCTGTAATCCGTGCTTTTTATGTAATCTGTACTCTTTTTTTGAAAAAAGTTGTCAAGGAGCTAATTCCTTGGCACTTTTACCGACTCAAATGGAATTCCTGGGATATTTATCAGCTGTATTAATTGGCTTATCACTTGGGCTGATAGGAGGAGGAGGTTCCATACTAACGGTACCGGTACTTGTTTACCTGTTGAAAATCGATCCTTTGACCGCAACGGCCTATTCGCTTTTCATCGTAGGATCTACCAGCCTGGTCGGTGGAATTCAAAAATATATGCAGGGTACAGTTGACACGAATTCAGTGATTTTCTTTGGAATTCCTTCCATAATCGCAGTTTTTATAACCAGGATGTATCTGGTTCCTGCACTCCCTGAAGTAATTTTTGGAACAGGAGATCACGCTATAACCAAAGATGTTTTCATCATGATCTTTTTCGCGGTGCTCATGGTAGCGGCATCTATATCGATGATGTATCAGGGGTCGGTAAAAACGGAACCCCGTCCGGAAAAACCGATCAGCTATAATTATCCACTGATATTCCTGGAAGGTTCTGTAGTCGGAATTTTAACCGGAATTGTGGGTGCCGGGGGAGGCTTCCTTATCATTCCTGCATTGGTTCTCCTGGCTCGGTTACCTATGAAAATAGCGGTGGGAACTTCACTGATTATTATTGCCGCGAAATCACTGATTGGTTTCACGGGTGACCTGGTGCATATGAACATCGATTGGAAATTACTGGTACTTTTTACCGCTTTGGCCATTGCAGGGATTTTTGTCGGTAACAAACTTTCTCATGGAATCGATAATGCAAAGCTCAAAAAAGCTTTCGGATGGTTTATCCTGGTTATGGGCATTTACATTTTTATATGGGAATATTATTTTAAGTGATAATAACTGACCAGTTGCTTTTGTTCCAATTAACCGGGTATCAGACCAATTTATTAACCAGAAATTCACGGTTGCTTTCCTGCGGCATGAATAAATCGCCGATTGCGATCAGCAACGATTCATTTGACAAACGAATAGATTCAAAAACATTGAAAAGCGTTGAAAGCTCAGAATGCTGAATCTTGTTATGGGACGAAAGCATATAAATTTCATGCATTGCACTTTCGTGACGAGTTGTGTTTTCTGACCTCATCTTACTAAAAGTTTCCCGGCTGTTTTCAGGCATATGATTCACAAATTCCGATAATTCCGAATAAAACGGTTCTTCTCTTTTACGGAACTGGATATAAATTTCATGCAATGTGTCATCTGCCGAATCACGATATTCCTTCACATTATGACGAATATCCTTCATTGATTTGGCTGAGTTCATAGTAAAACGAAGTGTGTTAATGATGTAATCAAGACGTTTGTTTATCGCAGGTCCGGGATCTTTTTCCTTTAACTCCAGGCAAAAATCAATGATCTCTCCATTAAGCTGTTTGACCATCTCGTAGTACTCAGAATAACCTATTTCATCCGCTTCTTTAATCAGCACATTCTTTTGCTCAAAGGTTGTTACTTTATTTTCCAATTCCAGTGCCCGAATGTTCAGGTGAATGATATTTTGAATGAGTCGCGTGCTTTCTTTTATAATTGCATTTACGGCTTCATCGGAATCATTAAATAGTAAATTGTTCAAATAAAGGCTCACGCGTGTATTGATATCGCGGAATCTGCTATCAAGCCACCTGGCAAAGGGTGAAAGAAAAGGATAGAAAATGAGTACGCAGATTATATTGATCATTGTCTGGAATAGTACCAGGCCAATGAGTGGGTCTTTTACTGTGAAAACATCCTGGATTAACAATACAAGCCATTTTAACAGAATAAACGCAGCGCCGGAAGCGACAACATTTAAGATCAGATTTCCCACCGCAACTCTTTTTTTATCTGCATCCGATCCTGTTGAAACAAGGATTGTCTTAAGTGCGGTACCGGGTTCTGATCCGATAACAAGACAGGCCGCAGCCTCGAAACTGATCACACCGGCATTTAGTGCTGAAAGTGCAATCACTACGAGAGTAGAACTCGATTGAACCAATGCTGTAATAAGGAAACCTGCGATTACAAAAAGATAATTCCCATATTTATTGATCATCGAAAAATCAGTAGCCATTACCATTGACTCAACTCCTGATTTGATATTTGCAAGTCCGAGGAAAAGTAACGACATGCCGATGACCAGGTGAGTCCAGTGTTTAATTTTTTTATGTTCCTGGAAAAAAATCAAACCGATCGCTGAAAGAGCCAGCATGGGAAAGGCGAAAGATTGGATATCGAATTTAAAGCCCAGGAATACTACAATCCAGTTGTAGACTGTACTGCCGACATTACTACCCAGGAAAATGGCAAGGGCGTTTTGCATGGTGAGAATCCTTGCACCTACAAAAGCGAGCACTAACAGGTTTACGATAGAGCTGCTTTGAAGCAAGGCGGTAACCACCAATCCTGCTATCACAGCTTTGAAAGGATGTTTGGTTTGATCCCTTAAAAAAACTTTGAAGGAACGGCCTGCCAAATGATGGATGGCATGCTCCAGCAGTTGCATCCCGTAGATGAACATCCCAATGCCGGCAAAAAGCTGCCACAAATTGTAATCGGTGGTTTCCAAATCGATTTAAAGTTGAAATTTACAAAGTAGAAAGCTAAAGTAGGAGAGTTGTCTCATTTGCGAACTATTATGTTAAACAAGAATTCTTTATTTAACACGAATTTGATCTATTTGTCTGAAAAATCGTAGAGCTTATCCTTCTTTGGAAAATTTTAGAGCCTATTCAGGAAGCAAGTATAAAATCCTGATCGGATACGTAGTTTCGGGCATACAGGTAATCGTAAACCTCACTGAATTTATCCCGGTTGGAGACCATTGAAATAATAAATGCACAACCCTGGGGTGGGAGTGAGGTAAAGTGCAAAACCCGGAAACCTTCGATTTTCCGTTCTGGATCTACATCGATAAAACCGTGAATATTTATTCCTTTCTTCAATAAAAGAGCAGCTCCCTGTCGGGAATATTTCCCTCCTCCCCAGATCCAGATAGGAGGAAGGTTTGTTTGTTTTTTTAACCATTCCGCCAGGTAATGAATCCTGACTCTACGGAACGCTTCACGGGCATAATCAGAATGTATTCGCGTTAACCTTGCAGAATGGTCTCGCCAGGCAAGCACATCAACTGGCAACTTATGCATTTTAACATTTTTCGAAAACCAGCGAAGCCATAGTTCATAATCCTCAGGAACGCTGTCGGTAGAATAGCTTCCATAATCTTCAATCAGTTTTTTGCAGAACATGACTGTAGGATGTATAAAAGGCGTTTCCACGAAACGATGATTATAAATTTTTTCCGGTGAGATCAGCGCATTATTCTGCCTGATATAATGCATCATACCTTCATTAGCCTCTTCCAATAACGGCCTTACTAATCCTGATATCACGCCAACCCCCGGATTATGAAGGAGGTATTCATGTTGGATTTTTAATCTTCCCGGAAGACAGATATCATCGGCATCCATACGGGCGATAAAAGTTCCATTACTATGTAGAAGACCGGTATTTAATGCTTGTGAAATTCCCTGGACAGGTTCATTTAATAAAATAATCCGTCGATCTGATTTCGCATATTCCCGGGCCGTTTGTATCGAAGCAGTGTCGGAATTATTGTTGACAAGGATTAACTCAAAATCCTGGAAATCCTGACTGAGTACGGAGTCGATCGCTTCCCTGAAAAAAGATCCGGGATTATAAAATGGCAGAAGGACAGAGATTTTCACAGGGTTCATTCCTGAAAAATAAGGCAAAAAAAAACATGCCGCAATGGGGCATGTTTCAGATCGTTTTTAATCGGTCGGTTATTCCTGGAGCAGCTTTACATTCACTGCGTTCAGTCCTTTACGGCCGTTTTGTACTTCGAATGTTACTTTATCGTTTTCACGAATATGGTCAACCAGACCAGATGAATGAACGAAGATGTCCTCACCTGCGTTTTCTGGCTTAATGAAGCCAAATCCTTTTGTGTCATTGAAGAACTTTACTGTACCTTTTTGCATAATAATTTGTTATTAATATAATTCGGCAAAGATAACATTTTTTTAAAGGCAACAGCCAACAAAAATAATATTTCAGGGTATTCACTGATTTTTTTGCATTAAGGAGTTCTGTATGAACGTCAATGACCCTGTCCGAAGCATTAAAAGACGTATCTTGCGGTCCCAAATTTTAGCACTTGACATTTCACGATTTTGCATTTGATTCCGGCCTGATGGAAGGAATTCTTTCTATGGGTTTCGATAAACCGACACCCATCCAGGTACAGGCTATTCCGGTGATTCTTAACGACAGGGACCTGATAGCATGTGCTCAGACTGGAACTGGTAAAACAGCAGCTTATGTTCTGCCAATAATTCAGAAAATCATAACTTCTCCCCGTCATCATTCCAACACACTAATCCTGGCCCCAACCCGGGAACTGGCTCAGCAGATAGATCAGCAGGTGGAAGCATTGGGGTACTTTACCGGGGTTAGTTCCATGCCGGTGTACGGTGGGGGAGACGGAGCTACCTGGGAACAACAGAAAAAAGCCATCCGTGAAGGTATTGACGTAGTGATAGCAACTCCGGGACGACTGATTTCACATTTAGCATCTGGTGATCTTAAAATGCCACACCTGGAACACCTTATACTTGATGAAGCTGACCGAATGCTGGACATGGGTTTTTATGATGATATTCTAAGGATCATCAGCTACCTTCCCAAAAAACGGCAAACACTGCTTTTCTCGGCAACCATGCCGCCTAAAATCCGCGCGCTGGCAACAAGGATTCTGAATAACCCCGAACAGATCAACATTGCCCTTGCCAAACCGGCTGAAGGGATTTTGCAGCAAGTTTATAAAGTAGGAGACGGTCACAAGCTGGACCTGATAACTAACATATTGAATGGGAATCCCTATAAAAGCATTCTCATTTTCGCTTCCACCAAGGAAAAGGTAAAGCAACTTGATAATACCATGCGCAAGGCTGGATTTCATTGTAAGGCATTTCATTCAGACCTGGAACAACCTGAACGGGAAGCCCTCATGCGTGAATTCCGTAACCGACAGGTGCCAATGCTTATCGGAACGGATGTACTTTCACGCGGGATCGATGTGGAAGGTATCGACCTGGTGGTGAATTATGATGTACCCCCTGATCCGGAAGACTATGTTCACCGTATCGGCCGTACTGCACGAGCGGAAAGAACCGGCACTGCAATTACATTTGTGAACCCGGCCGACCATCACAAGCTTCGCAGAATTGAAGAGCTAACAGGAATACATATTTCGGTAATTCATAATCCGGAAGGCATACCTGCTGCATCACCATCACATCATGAAATGCATGGAGAGAAGCGTAAGAGGCAACAATTTTCAAAAAAGCGGAATTTTTCAAAAGGTCCACGACGCAATCACAAGTAAAAACAATTATCCCGATAGCTTCGATTTCAGACGTGAATATCCTGTACGGCTAAGAGGAATCCGTGCCCCGTCACGCAAAATAGCTTCATAGCTGTCCTTCGCAATAAGTTCAATCCGGGTAATCTCATTGAGATTAATAATATAAGAGCGATGTGCACGGACAAATTGCCGGGGATCAAGCAGCAATTCAGTTTTGTTTAACGTTTGAGTTTTCAGAAAACAATCCTGCCGAATATGAATTTTGATATAATCGTCGTAAGCTTCAATATAAAAAACATCGCTGGTTGGGATAATCCGGATCTCATTTCCATTTTTCACCACGATCCGGTTCACTGGTTCTGTGACTTGATTTTCCTTATCGATTAATTTTTTTATTGATTTACCGGCATCTTTGCTTTTGCGGAGTTCCATCCATTTATGAAAAGCCTTAACGAACCGGTCTTTGCTGAAGGGTTTCAAAAGATAGTCAATGGCGTTAGATTCGAAAGCGCGAATGGCATAATCATCGAAAGCTGTAGTAAAGATCACGCCGGGTGGATTGTCTATAAGTTCAAGCATTTCAAAGCCGGTTATTTTCGGCATCTGGATATCGAGGAAAACCAGGTCAGGAGCAAAAGCACTTATTGCTTTCAATCCTTCAAAACCGTTTGCACATTCCGCTACAACATCAATATCAGGGTAACCTGATAAATAATCCCGGATCACTGAACGGGCAAGTGGTTCATCATCTATAATGACAACTTTTATCAAACTGTTTGCGGAATTTTTAGAGTCACCGTAAAGATATTTTCACCGGATGATATTTCAACCAGATCATTCCGGTTATAAAGCAGAAAGAGTCGTCGTTTTACTGATTCAAGTCCGAAACCAGCACCTGGAACAGAAACACTCGTAACCGTGTCAAAAGGATTGGAAATACTGACCTTCAGAAAAGGATTTTGAAAATTGCATTTTATTGTAATGGTAACAGCTTCCAAAGTATCATACAGCCCGTATTTAACGGCATTCTCAACTAAAGGCTGTAAAAGAAATACCGGGATATTCATGTTCCCCGTATCGGGACCAAATTCAAATTCCACTTGTAACCTATTGCCAAACCGGACTTTTTCGATATCCAGATACAATTTCAGTAAATGGATTTCTTCTGAAAATGCCACAAGAGAAAAATCATCCCTCTTAATGGTGCTTCTTAAAAAATCAGATAGCTGTTGTATCATATATTTCGCAGCTGAAGGATTGGTACCAATAAGAGCATTGACTGAATTGAGTGTGTTAAAAAGAAAATGGGGTTGTAACTGTCTACGCAGGTGCAACAGTTCCGATTCCTTTGATAGCTTTTCATTTTCTGCTTTTCGGTTCATTTCGTCCTTTTGTTCTTTGACAAACTGTTGCAACCAACCTGTCATAGCGAATAAAGCGATCAGTATAAACCCTGTAATAAACCGGATGGCAAAGGAACTTTCCAGGTATGCCAGATAGGCTGAGTTTTCTTTGTGAAATTCGATCAGCAGTTCCCGGGACAACCAGCTATAGAGTCCTGCGGCAATCAGCAATCCACCGAGGTAATAAACAATTCTTTTCTCACCGGGCCGGTTATATCTTGCCGAATAAAAAACACCCAGGCAGATGGCCATGAGTAAAATATTACTGCATAAACTATCAGTAAGTGCTGTGTAACGATCCCATCCCTGGAAAACCAGGAACCAAATATGAAAAGCGGTCCAGGCAATCCAGAAAACCGGGAACAGGATGCGGGATCGGAGCATTTATATTAAGGAAGAATCCTATTTAATATTTACAGGAACCAAACATAAAGGTAACATTGCGAATGAACCGGTTCAGTAACTTTTTATACTGATTCCTCCGAACATTGAAAATCCATCAATAACGAGAATCTTATTGGGATCGACTGAATCCTTAGATGTCATCCGACTATCCTGAATATCGCCCAGAATGGAAACCATTTCCGACTGGATATTCCAGTTTGCCGGAATGATAAGTTTGGTGCCACCAAATACCTGGACAATCTCCAGTTTCACCTTACCCTTAATATCGGCTTGCATCAGGTTAATTTCTGTACCTCCAAAAATAGTCACCAGCTCACCGCCTTTAAAGCTTTTTGAAATCACATTTTTCTTCACCCCTCCGAAAATAGTAACAGAATCCATCACTTCATTACTTGTGTCAATTCCAATTTGCGTATCATTAACCGTCTGAGTATCCTCGTTGCGTCGGTGCCAGCGAGAGGTTCCGCGAAGATGTCTGGGGACCAGAATCATTACAGCTCCGATAGCAATTAGAATTAGCGGAATAAAATATGGACGAAGGTTAATTTCCGGAAAAAAACGGTCATAAAGGAACAACATCCCGATGAATATGGGTATAAGCCAACCACCGGGACGGAAGTTATGTTTTGCGCCCACAAAAATTCCAATAGCTATAAGCAGTGTTTGCCACGAGAACAACCAATCGGGGAACCAGGCGCCTAGCTTCTGAGCTAATAATAAACCACCAATTATGATTATCACTAGTCCGGCCATGACCCGGCCTTTGCCATCGTGCCGGCCATATCGGGAATGTTGGTAATGACGTTCTTCAAATTCACGTTTTTGATTGGGATCGATAATTTCCATTTTGTTAATTTTTTAACAAATGTATGAGGGCTTGCAGAGCACAGAAACAGAAATTCGGCAGTTTCACATTGAATACCGGTAAACGCACGAAAAAAACCGGTAAGCTGGAAATTAACGTTTGGTTGTTGACACATTCAATGGAAAATGTTCCGGTTCCCATTCTTAATGCGCTACATTTATCGGGTGCTGGAGCTTCTTTTGAGCCCCAATAAATACCGGATGATATCTATAGTTATTGTCTCAATTCTATTATTCCTTGTTGCATTTCCAGCCGGGAAAGTTGTACTTGAATTTACTGGAAAAAATAAAAATATTCCGATTACTGATTACCTTTTTACTGGTGCAGCTTTTATCAACACTATATTTTCAGGGTATTCTATTTTTTTTCCGACAAGTGACTGGCCTGTTATAATAATACTAATTATGGCAGTTATAATTAGTCTGAAAATGAAGTGGTACCAGGGCTTGTTTAAAGTGTCAATGGAAAGAAGTGCAATGGGTGTAATGGTTCTGTTTGGCATACTGATCTGTATCATAGCTGCTGATGGTCCAAGAAATGGTGACAGCTTATCTTATCATATACCCGCAATACGGTGGATACAGGAATATGCTGTAGTTCCCGGACTCGGGAATCTTCACGGTCGGTTTGCTTTCAACCCGAATATTTTTAACCTGATGGCGGGATTTGCATTTACCGGAATCACCGGTTATCCGGTATTTGCCGTGAATGCCTTTTTCTGTTTCTTTTTTTTCTGGTATCTGTATTCGCTTTATCGGAATCGAAATGACTTTGAGGCCGGAACACAAATCTTCTTTATGCTCATTGGTATGCTCTCGGTGCAATACATGATGCTGCGTTTATCGTCGCCGACACCTGACCTTGTAGCCGGGTTATTGCCGTTGTATATTTTCATGAGATTTATTGAGGATGCTACAAAAGACATCGACGCTGACAGGAAAACTGGATATGGATTTATCTTTATGTTAACCATACTCGGCATTTACCTTTTTACAGTAAAAATCAGTACCGTTTTCATTGTATTTGTCCCTTTGATTTTGCTTTGGAAATTCAAGGACAGGATATCTGTACGTCAATATTTAATGGTTGGAGTATGTGGAATGTTCATCGCAATACCCTGGTTGGTCCGGAATTATTTTCTGGGTGGATACCTGGTTTTTCCATCAACAATACCGGATCTGTTCAATCCTGACTGGAAAGTTCCGGCATGGGCGGTGAACTTCGATAAAGACATTATTTATAATTGGGCTAAATGGCCAAGACTCGGTGCTGAAAAAGTGGAAAATATGTCGATTCCGGAATGGATGCCATTTTGGTTTTCAAAATTATCGGCTTTTTGGAAGGTGTTTCTTTGCTTTGGGCTGGTGTCGCCATTACTTGTAGCTTCATTATATGGGAAACGAAGAAATGAAGGAGGTTATAAAGACATTTTGACGATGTGGATGGTTAGCTTTGCTGGTGTGTTATTCTGGTTTTTTAGTGCACCGGATCCGCGGTTTGGATTTCCATTTATCCTTGTTTTTACGTTATCATTTCTATTGTTTCTGAAACCCGGTATTGAATCAAAACCGCGAATCAGGATTATTCTGAACGCTTTGGGAATTTTATTTATACTGGTTAGCCTGGGATTTCCATTGAAAGATGTTATCGGATTAAGAAATCAACTGGCGCAGACTATCATAAAACCGTTGCCAATCGATACGTATGCAACTGAAAAACTGAAGCACGAGGTTGCTCAGTACTCGGTTGAAAAAATTCAAATTGATCCGGTTTATTACCCGGTATGCAAGACCCAAATTGATGCTATCATAGAATCCGGACGATCGGATGAAGTTGAACTCGTTTTTAGAGGAAATCGAGTTCAGGATGGGTTTCGGATGAAAACTGTTGCAAACTAGCGGCATATAATGGATAAATGCTATGTAAGGATTCCGCAAGGAGGACTCGATCTGCTGCTAGTATCCTGGAACCAGTAGCTTTTTATAGAATTGAGTTTTTGAGCTTCGAACCCCAATATGGTATAAACCAGGAGCTAGTTCTCCGGATAATGGTATTCTATTTCTACCCACAGCCAAGGATGCCAGTTTTCTTATAAATACCAGCCTGCCTGCTGAATCATAAATTGAACATTCCAGGTCAGGATTCTCTGTATTTCGGAGGTCCAGAAATAAATTTCCTGACGAGTAGAAAATCGAAAGTATGTCAAATGAATTTGAATCTTC
>JANWID010000212.1 GCA_025450095.1 Bacteroidia bacterium
AAATTGAATTTCCATTTAACAGAAAATTCATCATGACCACTTTTCTATGACTTTTAACAAGTCTGTCAATTTTGAAATATTCGCAATTATCACATTATCGGGGTAGAAAGGGAATTATTTACGTAAATTGACTGCAACAGAAGGGAATTGCCTGGAAATGTCGCTAAACAGTAATGATTATAGCTATTTTACGAAATCATGAAAACTGGAAGAAAAACCATATACGTGTAGATTCGTAAATTTAATGATACACTGACTCCACCATTTTAACTGAATTTTATACATGTCAAAGCAATCGTCGGATCACCTGTTCCGGTTGATAAAATCCCTGACTACCACTGAAAAACGGTATTTCAAGATTTTCGCAGGGCGCCATACTATTGGGGATAAAAATGAATACGTGAACCTGTTTGATGCCATCGACAAACAGGAAAAATACAATGAAGCGCGATTGATTACCATGTTCCAGGATTCGACTTTCGGACATTCTCCCGCTATTGCCAAAAACAGGTTGTATGAAACAATTCTGAAAAGCCTGCATGCCTTTCATGCAGACAGCTCAGTGGATGTGGAGCTCCAGCGTCTGATGCATTCTACCGAAATACTGTTTAAAAAATCACTTTATGAAGATTGTCGTAAGGTACTGAACAGGGCCCGTAAACTGGCGGTGAAGTATGAAAAATATTTCATGCTGCTTGAAATTCAGAAATGGGAGAAAAAGCTGATTGAAAAAGATTCATATGCCAGCAGCAATATAGAAGACATCTCCGGGATGCATAAGCAGGATCTCGACCTGCTGAACAAGATGAATAATTATGTGGATTTCTGGTATATCAAAAGCCGCCTTTTCCTTCTCCTGAATAAAAAAGGCAAGGTCCGCGATAATGAAGAGTTAAACAATTTCAAAACGATTATTGATAATACGCTTTTGAAAAACGAAGGCAAGGCGTTATCATATGAAACACGATACCTGTATTATCACATATACAGCGCGTATTATTTTGGAATTGGCGATTACAAGAATTCATACACCTATATTAAAAAACACCTCGAATGGATCGAATCGCATTCGGAACTTTTCGATGAAGAACCCAATAAATATTTTGCCGTGCTGAGTAATATGATTTATCTCTGTACACAACTGCGCAAGTTTGATGAAATACCCCTCTACCTTGGAAAGCTTAAGGATATTCCGAAAAGTAATGTCAAGAAAATGAATGAGGACCTGATGATCAAACTCTTTTCAAGCACATACAGCGCTGAACTCAGTCTGTATATGCAGACCGGAGAGTTTGAACAGGCATTTTCACTGGTTGATGAAATTGAAAATGGGCTTCACAAATACCATAACAAGATCAGCAAGATCCGGATCGCGTATTTTTATTTTAATTTATCGATCGTGTTTTTCGCGTTGGGCGATCATACCGGTGCACTTAAATGGATCAATCGTTTACTGAACGACAGCGATATCGATTCCAGCCAGGATATACATTGCATGGGCAGAATCTTTAACCTGATCATTCATCTTGAAATCGGCAATAACGATCTCATACCTTATACCATTCGCTCTACGCAACGTTATTTATCAAAACGTAAGCGGATCTACCGGTTCGAAAGTGTTTTCCTGCAGTTTATCAATAAGCTTTCCAGGGCAAACGCTCCTCAGGCGGTTAAAAATTGTTACCAGGTACTCCGGCCTGAATTGCAATCCCTGGTTAAAGATCCTTTTGAGAAAAGCGTATTCGAATATTTTGATTTCATCACCTGGGTGGAGGCAAAGTACCTGGCAATTCCGTTCCGGGAAATGGTTAAAAAAAAGATTGACCAGGGAAATCTAAAGGAAATATTGAACTAAGGCCTTTTCAGATTGATTTTCAGATTTTATTAGCCGAAATTTGCAGTCCGTATCAACTGCTTTCTGCCATTTGGAAGCTTTTTTTCGGTGAAGCCGGTAATGCCGGGAAATTAATTTTAATCTTGGAATAATAATGAAAATTGAACTGAACAAAGTAGTATCAGTTACTTACCGGCTTGAATCCAACCAGCAGGGTGGTAGTAAATCTCATATTGAAACAGCTGGTCACGACAGGCCCCTGGTTTTTCTTTTCGGTGCAGGCGGACTGATCCCGGCCTTTGAAGAAAACCTGTTGGGCAAAACTATTGGCGATAAATTTTCGTTCAGTATTGATGCCTCAAATGCATATGGTGAAATAATTAATGATGCTCTTGTAGAACTACCAATTGACATTTTTAAGGTGGATGGTATTGTGGATATGTCGTTATTGAAAACGGGTAATTTGATACCAATGAATGATCATGAAGGGAACAGGCTGGATGGGAAAGTTGTTGCCATTAGTGGTGATAAAGTAAAAATGGATTTCAACCATCCCCTTGCTGGCCACGACCTGCATTTCAGCGGAGAAGTTATCGACGTTCGCGATGCATCAAATGAAGAAATTCAGCATGGTCATGCACACACCGGGATGCATGGACATTAATATCTGACTTATTTATTGAATAACATTTAACACTTACTGATAATTGAATAAGGAAGGTAAAAATCAGAATTATAATTTATTCAATATTCATTTCTTGTTAAGTGTTATTCAATATCCGCGCATGAAATTCCGTTAGTGGAACAACATACTCAACAACACTCCACCAATAACCATCAGAATTCCGAAGAGTGTTCCTGTTCCGTAAGTTTCATTAAATAAAAGGAATCCGGCCAGCACCGCATAGATTATCCCCGTATAATTTATTATCGAAACTTTGGCAACTTTTTCCTGCTGCAGGGCTTTGGTTAAATTAACCTGGCCCAGTTGCGTGAATAAGCCGATTAAGAAAAGGTATAACCATTCCATTCCATGTGGAATTTCAAACACCGGCGCTGAAAAGGCCATGCCTGTTATGGTTCCCACCAACTGGAAATGAAAAACAACTACCAGCGGATGCTCATTTTCTTTTAAAGTCCGGATAGTTATGTAAGCGAATGCCGAACCGATTGCGGATGCGATTCCGATCAGCAGGTATAACATCTCTACATTTCCGTCAAGTCCTTTAATGAGGAACACTCCTGTAAAAGAAACCATGAAAAACAACCACGAAATCGGTTTAACATGCTCTTTTAAAATAAATATTCCCAGGATTGTAGTAAAAATCGGGGAGAGATACTGGATAACAACCGCGATTCCGAGCGGCATATGGGCGATCGTGATAAAGTAGAGATAGAGTGATGCAGTTCCGATGGCGCCTCTTAAAAATAATAATCTCCTGTTAGTGCCACGCCAGTCCACACCGGCACGTTGCATTTCAATAAGGCAAATAATGAGAGAGACACCACACCTGAAAAAAACGAGCTCCATCACAGGTAAATGACTAACGGCCTTGATGAAGATATTCATCAGGGCAAAAAAGAAAGTTGCCACCAACATATGATGGGCACCGGAACTAAGAGGAATTAATTTGATTTTTTCTCTCAAAACGGTGCGAAGATACGAGGTACGGATTACGGATGGGTACGGATTACGGATTCTTTATTTTACCGGAACGGATGTACGGATTACAGATTCTTACACTTCTGCTTTCTGTTAGTTTGATGAGGTCCCTCGCTTCGCCCTGATGTAGACCTGCGGTCACTTCAGGACTTCGCCCGGGATGACAGTCTGGTGTATGATTAATGCGGGCGGGGGATCCGGATGTTGTGAATAATTTCTCTGGCGTTGACGTTGCCGCATCCCCCGCCCGCACTTTCCCAACACATTGCATCGTCATCCCGAACGGTGTGAGGGATCGCATCAAATTGGCAGCGTGTTTAATTACAAATTCCTAATCCTTTTTCGTAAATTGGTTCAATGAGCACTTCCATCGATTATATGGACATAAGCAGGCTTTTCATTGCGTTACCTGTTCCGGTCACTTTCCATGGTGTCCTGACATCATTACAGTATAGTAATCGTGAAATTGACGGAATACGATGGGTAAAGAAAGAGAACCTTCATGTAACTGTTTTTTTTATCGGGAATATTAATTCTTCTTTAATACCTGAAGTAACGGAAATAATGAAAGAATGTGTTTTGGAATCGGGAGCATTTGAATTAAAATTTGATGGAATAGCACTGCAGGGCCCCATGCAAAAACCCAAAATGGTATGGGTACGGTTTTTTAAAAACGACGAATTTACTTCATTAGTGGGTTCCATGGGAAATAGGCTGTCGTCAATAGGTGTTGCAGCGTCGCGTTTTCCGGAACCGGTCCCGCATATCACGCTTGCGCGGATACGTACCGGGACCATTCCTGAACTATTAAATGTTTCGGGAGAGGATATCCGGTTCCGGGGTTGCGAATTATGGAAAAGTAACCAAACCGCGCAAGGTGTAATGTATGAATCCATCGACCGCTTTTACCGCGAATAATCTGATACTGCGATTGCGATTTTCTTTAATTTTGACAGATGCCAGGCATTGCGAAAACATACACTTTAAATACTGCGCTTATAAAAGCGCGTAAATACTGTGCTTACCAGGAACGATCACAACAGGAAGTCAGGGAAAAATTGTATGGATTCGGATTACACCGCAATGATGTTGAAAAAGGAATTGTTGTTTTAATTGAAGAAGGATTTTTAAATGAACAACGGTTTGCAATTGCTTTCACCGGTGGGAAATTCAGGATTTTAAAATGGGGGAGGGTTAAAATAAGACTGGCATTAAAAGCCCGGAATGTTTCAGAGCCCTGTATAAAATCAGCATTAAAACAAATAACGGATGATGATTACCGGAAAACTTTGTCGAAAATAATTTCCGAACGAAGTAAGAAACTGGCAAAACAACCTGACTGGAACCGGAATAATTTGTTGGCACAGTATGCAATCAACCGGGGTTATGAACCGGACCTGGTTTGGGAGTTGTTGAAAATGAATGAATAATGAAAATTATCGGGTTTTTCCTGCTGGTATTGTGCGAATAACTTTTTACTATCTTTAGAAATCAAATCAGGATTCTAATCCATAGGAACCTCTGAAATCATTCCCTGTTCTCCAGGGAGGTTTTCAGAGGTTTCTTAAATATCCGGACCGGCGAGGATGATACCCAAAACGATAGATACTTCCACGATAGCGCTGTTTAAAAATCTTTCCCCTACAGTAATAGATGAGATTATTAACAGGGCAGAAATACATACCTATGAACCGGGGGCGGTGCTCATCAGGAAGAATACTATTCCAGGCAAATTATTCCTGCTTTGTGAGGGAACTGTCGGAGTTTATAATGAAGACGTGCTGCTGTTGGAATTAGGCGCTAATGCCATTTTTGGTGAAGGTTTTTTAGCTGATGCTTCCGCAAGTGCTACAATAATTGCCACCACACCCGTAGTTACCCGTGAATTTCCAAGGAATATATTTTTTGAAATCAGCGATAAATATCCGAAGCTCATCCTGAATATTTTTTCATTATATCATCAGCGGTTACGTTTATCGAATGAAAAAGCACTGTTGGAAGCACGTGAACGTGAAGCACGACTTGAAGTGTTGGTAAACGAACGCACCAGCGAATTGAATTTGGCACTTGAAGCCCTGCAGGCAACCAACAAGGAGCTTTCTGAAACCCGCGACAGTCTAATTGAAACCCAAAAGTTCCGGCAGCAATTCCTGGCAAACATGAGTCATGAAATCAGAACACCCATGAATGCCATTGTGGGTTTGACGAGCCTGCTGTTGAAAACCACCGTAAATGAACTACAGGAAAAATATCTTGGTGTGATTCGTAATAGTGGAAATAATCTCCTTGTGATCATTAACGATATCCTGGACCTTGCCAAAATTGAAAGCGGGAAAATGGATCTTGAGAATGTACCTTTCGGGCTTATGAACTCCATCCATAATGTTCACACCATTCTCGGTCTGAAGGCAAATGAAAAGGGAATTAAGATTATTGCGGATATTCAACCCGATGTTCCGCAATTTGTTTGTGGTGATGAAACCAGGATCACACAGGTGCTGATGAATCTCACCGGAAACGCGATCAAGTTTACAGAAAAAGGGAGCGTTACCATCAAAGTAAGTGTAGAATACAACGAAGGAAATGAATATGCCCTGAAGTTCAGCATACGGGATACCGGCATCGGAATACCGGCAGATAAAATTGACCGGATATTTGAAAGCTTCGGACAGGCTTCGTCGGATACAACCCGAAAATTCGGTGGAACCGGGCTTGGACTTACCATTTCAAAACAGCTCGTGGAAATGCATGGCGGACAAATCCTGGTCAGTAGTGTTCCCGGCGAAGGATCTGATTTTTATTTTGTGATTCCGTATACCGCTTGTGAAGCTCCGGTTATTGAAGAAACCGATCCTGCATTGGATGCGCTTTCTGTAAACGGTAAAAAAATACTGCTTGTAGAAGATAATGAATTCAATCAGATGGTTGCTGTTGATACGCTGCTCGACATTTTCCCGGGACTACATGTAGAAGTTGCTGAAACAGGTGAGATAGCGGTTGAAAAACTCCGTAGTGAGAACTTTGATTTTATTTTCATGGATATACAAATGCCCGGAATGGATGGATACGAAACAACGCGTTTCATTCGTAGGGAATTTTCAGGGGAACGTCAGAAAATAAGAATTTGTGCCATGACCGCCAATGTTACCAGGGAAGAAATTGATGCTTGTTTCACCAGCGGCATGGATGATTATATGATGAAACCCTTTACACCACAGGAACTGCGTGAAAAAGTAATCAGGAACATCCAGAAATGACGATAAATAATAATTTTACATTCCCGGGGAATACCGATCGAACTCAATTAAAATTTATGGGACGGGCAGAACAGGCAGGTAAGTACATTATGGATCGCATGAGTAGCGAGCTGAACCGTACCATGCATTATCACAATACCACTCATGTGATGGACGTTTACCATGCCGCCGAAATGATCGGTAAATTGGAAGGGGTTAGTGATTCGGAAATGGAACTACTGAAAGTCGCCGTTCTTTTTCACGACAGCGGGTACATGATCAGCACTGAAAACCACGAAGCTCGCAGTTGTGAAATTGCAAGATCCTATTTGCCGGAAGCAGGTTTTAATGGAGAAGAAATCGAAACCATCTGTGGTCTTATCATGGCAACTTGTGTTCCCCAGCAGCCGAAAAATCACCTGGAAAAAATTATATGTGATGCGGATCTCGATTACCTTGGCAGGGATGATTTTTTTACAACCGGAAATAATATTTACCAGGAATTCAAAGCACGAGATATGGTATCGGGCGAACGCGACTGGAATGAATTACAGGTTAGTTTCCTGACAGCACACCATTACTTTACGGAAACCTCCAGGAAACTTCGTGGTGCTCAAAAGGAAAAGCATATTGAGATGATTCGGCAATTGCTGGAGAAAAAAATATAAAAAATTAATTTACAGCTTAAATTATTGTAAAATCCCTGACATCAATCAGGGATTTATTTTTTCTCCCTGCTGTAATTTTCTTAAGCGCTGCCAAATAGATGCGATCCCTCACTGCGATCGGGATGACGATGCATTATTGTGAAAGTGCGGGCGGGGGATGCGGTATCGTCAACACCAGTGAATAAATATACATTATCCGCATCCCCCGCCCGCTCTATACACAGCCCACATCGTCATCCCGAACGAAGTCATGAAGTGACCGCAGGTCAACTTCAGGACGGAGCGAGGGATCGCATCAGTTGAAAACGAAAATATCATGAACTGCATATTACAGAATCATAATTCCAAAATTAAATCAATGTAGAGTCAGGAAACATGATGAGATTCCTTTTGGCATTCCGAAAACGCATGCGATCCTCATCAGGGATTTCAAATCTTTTTATTTTTTTGCACCGGATTACAAATCCTGCGCGGCATCTGTAATCTGTACCCCAGCTGGTACGCGTGCTTCCACAAAGTACATATCAATCTCGCCGATGTTCTTGGCGGAGATTTTTCCCCGGTGTACACAGTTGAATTTATCCTTAACGAGATCGTATGTTGCTGCTGAAATATTGACTTTACCGACTTCTCCATTGCTTTCCATCCTGCTTGCAATATTCACTGCACTGCCCCAGATATCGTAGGCGTATTTTTTTCTTCCCACAACCCCGGCCGTTATTGGGCCGGTATGAACGCCCACGCGCAATCCCCAAACCGGTAATCCCTTTTGTTTCCTGGCCTGGTTGTGTTGTTCCATGAATTCCTGGATCTGCAATCCTGCCCTGATGATATCAAAAGGATGTGTTGTATTCGCTGTGGGTATCCCTCCGGCGCACATATAGGCATCACCGATAGTCTTTATTTTTTCCAGGTTGTTTTTCTCAATGATATCATCAAAAGCCACGAAAAAATCATTCAGCTCAGCTACCAGCTCGGTCGGTGTCATTCCTTCGGCGATGGTGGTGAAACCTTTAAAGTCGGTGAATAATACCGATACACTTTCATACGAACGGGGAGTGGCCTGTCCATCTGTTTTAAGCTCGTGCGCCACCTCTTCGGGAAGTATGTTCAACAACAGGTTTTCAATTTCCACTTTCTGACGGTCGAGGATCTTGTTGGTTCTAACTTTCGCACGGTAGTTCCTGAAAATGATGAAAGCGATAATGAAAATCAGAATAAGACCCGTCATGAAAGCGTTTTTTGCTAACTTCTGATTCTGCAAATCAATTTCCTGCAACTCCTTATCTTTATTCAGAATTGTTATTTGATTTTGTTTTTTCTCAATTTCAAAAGTAAATAACTGGCCTTCCAGTTTTTGCTGGTAATCGATATTATAAAGTGTATCTTTTACTTGTGTAAGCAGTGCCTGGTATTTATATGCCTTCTCGAATTCTTTCCGAGTGGCATAAATCTGTGAAAGCCCGGTGTAAGCAACTTTAAGTTCTTCCGGTACAGTAATGGCCTCTCCAATCTTGCGTGCACGTTCGTATGCAGATAATGCTTTCTTCTGGTCTCCGCGTTTCAGGTTGGTTTCCGCGAGCGCGAGCAATGCGCTGGCAATATCTCTCTTGGAGTCGACCTTTTCAGCAATCGCAAGTGCTTCCTGCTGGTATTTTTCTGCGGAAGCATAATCGGACCTGGCAGTATATACCTTACCAATATTAAGCAGTGCCGGCACAAGTGATTCGGCACCCTCATAACCAGTTACCGCCCTTTCAAAATATTCCAGCGCAAGAGTATCCCGGCCCATCGCAAAATAAAGCTCTCCCAGGTTGGTGGATATTTTACTTTGCATTTCCACATGCTGAAGTTGATCGGCATATTTCAATGCCTGCAGACTGTATTCAATTCCTTTCTTATACGTTTGAGGCTTTTTACCGTAGATTACAGCAATATTGGTAAGCGCTGCCATCAGTCGTGAAGTATCGCCGATTTCCTCGGCTACTTTTTGCGACTTGAGCATGTATTCCAAAGCTTTTACATCCTGGCTTTGATTTTCATATACAGCTCCGAGGTTACTATAGATCCGAGCAACGTTTGCACGATCGTTAATGGAATCATAATACGCAAGACTGTATTCCCAGCTTTCAACCGACTCTTTGTACCGGGAACCATATAATTGTGCAAGACCCAGGAACCGGTATGCCGCAGCAAGCCCTGCTTTATCTTTGTTTCTCCGGCTGACATCCACTGCCTGTTGTGCATAAACTTCCGACTTCTTCAAATCGGTGTCCATTGCAAGTTTGCTTAACTCAATAAGAACTGCAGTTTTTGTAGAATCAGTTTTTGCATGGCGCAGAGCATTAAGGAGACTATCTTCCTGCGCAAACAAACCATGCACCTGGAAAAGCAGAAAAAATATTCCCAAAATTGTGAATTTGTTCTTCATTGAAATTTTACCCGGTTTCATGATGGTGCCCGGGATAAAAGTAAAAAAAAAGAGGGAGTATTTTGGCTCCCTCTTTTTCGGTCGTTGATCAATTATAATTTGACAATCCGGAGTACTTGCTCCCCATTGATATCAGATATTTTAAGCATGTAAATACCAGATTTCAATGCTGATAAATCCATATCGAATGAATCAAAAACATCACCCAGGTGGCTATATGAAATATCATATTTTTTACCCAACAGATCAGTTACTTCAACCCGAACATCACTGCCAAATTCTCTTCCTGATTTAACGGTAACAATACCTCGGGTCGGATTAGGTTGTACAGTAATGTCAGTTATCAAATCTTCAGTTACTCCAGAAACTCTGCAAAGAGGATTGATAGCAATGGTTGTTGATCGAACCGGACCTGGCCCGCATGCATTATTAGCAGTTACTGAAAGCGTTGCGGATGTGGAACTGGATGTGGTATATTTCACAGTAACCGAATTTCCGCTGGTACCTCCAACAAAGGTAGCACCGCCCGTAACAGTCCAGGTGTATGATGTGGCACCGGTCACTGCTGTAATGGAATATGGCACCGCTGCCTGGCTCTTACAAACACTGGTGGATCCTGAAATGGAACCAGGTTGAGCGGGATCAGCTGAAACTGTGAGAGAAGTAACAGCACTCGATCCACATGAGTTATTTGCCTTTACGGTAATAGCTCCAGAACCGGTGAAACTGGATGTGAATGTCACTTTAAATGTAGTTCCTGTGTTGAGGACAATATTAACTCCTGAGGGTTTCGTCCAGGTATAGGATGTTGCTCCTGGAACAGCCGCAATACTATAAATCTGGTTAGTCTTATTACAAAGGTTAACCACAGGACCCGAAATAGGTCCGGGCGCATTCGGTTTTGCCTGAATGGCTAATGTTGCGACCGGACTGTTTCCACATGCATTGGTTGAATAAACTGTAATGTTACCGGAAACAAATCCTGAAGGAAGAGTAACAAAAACTTCATACTCTCCATTTTGTGGATTTAATCCAACAACAGTTAATGGATTTCCAGTATGACCCTGTCCATCACTAATGATACTTCCCGCTGGAGCGGACCAGGTACGACTCAACACACCACTCTGCGGTGCAATTTCATAATCATATGTTCCACCTCCACAAGTACCTATTGTTGGATTGTCGCCACCTCCCGGACTCCAAACCGGCATGGCTGGAACGCTTCCGGTAACACCCACAACAATTGTTGTGGATTTTGTGCAACCCTTGCTATCCGTAACCACAACCGTGTAAGTTCCGGCAGGTATTCCTGTACGGGAAGAAGTTGTTTGTCCTCCAGGTGTCCATAAATATGTGTACGGTGGAGTTCCTCCGCTAGCAACTACGCTGGCGCTTCCAGTTGAAACACCACAACCCGAAGGAGTGGATGATGGAGTTGTACTGATAGCTGTAGGAACTGTTATCGTTGCAGATGTTGTTTTTGTACATCCGTTAGCATCTGTAACGGTGTATGAATATGTGCCGGCGCCCAGGTTTGTTGTTGCTGAACCACTGTAAGTGTATGCACCAGTTCCGCCGGTTGCAGACAACACCACACTACCTGTTTGATTGAAACAATTAGGTTGTGTAGCTGTAGCAGTCAAACCAAGAAGAGCAGGTTGTACAAACGTGCCGATTTCATATCCCAAAACATAATTGGAAGGAGGAACCAGTTGTGCATTGCCAGGATGAATATAGTAGGTGCCTCCCGGAGGTGTTCCTGTAACAACCTGGTTGAGGCTATTCTTCAAGACATAAGTAGGTCCGGAAGAAATTACGTTTGCGG
>JANWID010000213.1 GCA_025450095.1 Bacteroidia bacterium
AAAAATTAGAAGGAATCGTGGCGAATTGCTAATTTCGCACACCCGGAAACAACAGGAAAAACAGCTCTGGTAATCGTTACCGTTTTATGTCAATTTACGCATTTTACATACTGGCTTTTCTTAGCATATTCAGTGCACTCATGGTAGTGTTCTCAAAAAAACCAGTACACAGTGTTCTGTATATCATCTTCTGTTTTTTTACCATCGCCGGTCATTATATTCTGCTTAATGCACAGTTTCTTGCAGCGGTGCACGTAATCGTTTATTCCGGAGCGATAATGGTTTTGTTCCTGTACGTCATCATGATGCTCAACCTGAATTCCGAGGGGGAACCTCATAAGCCGGGAATGATAAAAACTGTTGCTGTAATTTCAGGAGGATTGCTGCTCATTGTGCTGGTCAGCATTTTGAAAAGCGCTGATGGATTGCAGAACACCGGAAGTGGCTCAGGTCAGATTGGTATGGTTGAAATTCTGGGAATGGTACTCTACGATAAATACATGTTACCATTTGAAGTCTCGGCATTATTGTTCCTGACCGCAATGATAGGAGCAACTATGATTGGTAAAAAAGAAGTTAACTGAAATGAATCATTCTATCCTCGATTCACTGCATGTAAATAATTACGTCATTCTATCGGTGATCCTGTTTACAATTGGTGTTATGGGAGTATTATTCCGCAGGAATACCATCATCATATTTATGTGTATTGAAATTATGCTGAATGCAGTGAATTTATTGATGGTTGCATTTTCAGTAATGCATGGTGATCCGGGAGGCCAGGTAATGGTATTCTTTATAATGGCGGTTGCAGCTGCAGAAGTTGCAGTGGGCCTGGCAATCCTGGTTATGATTTTCCGAAATGTGGGTGGTGTTGATATCAATCTTCTTAATAAGCTGAAGTGGTAATTAATATTATTAATAAAAAGTTGCTGAAGTGAACAATTTGTTGTGGCTTATCCCGGTTTTGCCATTGCTGGGATTCCTGGTTAACGGAATTGGCAACAAGAAAATTCCCCGTAATGTAAGCGGGTGGATTGCTTCGCTAATGGTGCTGGGTAGCTTTATTGTATCACTGGATTTATTCATGCAATTGTGTGCGGATCCCGCACTTACCATTAAAGCGGATTATTTTCAATGGATGCATGCAGGTTCTTTTTCAGTGAATTTCGGTTTCCTTGTCGACAGGCTTTCCATAGTAATGCTGCTGGTAATTACCGGAGTGGGTTTTCTCATTCACATGTATTCAATCGGATACATGGGTCATGAAACAGATTATGCCAGGTATTTCTCGTACCTGAACCTTTTTGTATTCTTCATGCTGATCCTGGTTCTGGGTTCCGGTTATCTGCTCATGTTTGTAGGTTGGGAAGGGGTAGGGCTTTGTTCTTATCTTCTCATTGGATTTTGGTTTACAAACAATTCATATAACGAAGCTGCGAACAAGGCATTCATCATGAACCGTATCGGGGATTTGGGATTCCTGCTCGGAATGTTTTTGATTTTTCAAACCTTTGGTTCGCTTGAATACGAAAAAGTATTTGCAGGAGCAGCCGCATTACCTTACGATCTTCCCGTATTTACAGCCATTACACTTTTGTTATTTGTTGGTGCAATTGGAAAGAGCGCCCAGATACCATTGTTTACATGGTTGCCTGACGCTATGGCAGGTCCTACACCTGTGTCGGCTCTGATCCATGCGGCGACAATGGTTACGGCAGGAATTTATATGGTGGTACGTTCCAATGTGCTTTATGCTATGGCACCATTCAGTTCCGATATCGTAGCAGTAATCGGTTTACTTACGGCACTGATTGCAGCTTTGATCGGATTGAAACAAAATGATATTAAGAAAGTGCTGGCATATTCTACAGTCAGCCAGCTTGGTTTTATGGTAGTGGCACTCGGAGTGGGAGCATATTCAACTGCGTTGTTTCATGTGGTAACCCATGCGTTCTTCAAAGCGCTGTTATTCCTCGGTGCAGGAAGCGTGATTCATGCAATGGGAGGAGAGCAGGATATCCGGAAAATGGGCGGACTGAAAAAGGCACTTCCGGTAACGCATATCACGTTCCTGGTTGCAACACTTGCTATTTCCGGCATTCCGCCATTCGCAGGATTCTTTTCAAAAGACGAGATCCTGGCTGCAGCATACATGCGTTCGCCGTTAATATTCGCTGTGCTCGCAATTACTTCGGTGATCACTGCTGTTTATATGTTTCGTTTGTATTTTCTCACGTTCGCAGGTTTATTCCGCGGAACACGCCACCAGCAGGAACATCTTCATGAATCACCGGCAACCATGACCATCCCGCTCATTATTCTCGCAGCACTAAGTACAGCTGGAGGTTTTATGGGAATGCCTGAAATTTTCCATGCACCACATTATTTCAATAACTTTCTTGAACCGGTAACAAAGTTCTCAGATGCATATTTCACAGGACATGTTTCCCACACGTTCGAATATGTTATGATGGGAAGTACGGTAACAGTGCTGTTATTGGCGATCTTCCTCGTATATAACAAGTATGTTAAAGGAGAACATATTCCCGCTGCGGATGTCTCACTGAGCGGGATGCAAAAAGTGCTTTCTCGTAAATTTTATTTCGATGAGTTTTACGATGCAGTCATTACACGCCCGATGGATTCACTGAGTCGTTTTTCATACAAATGGATTGAACAGGGATTTATTGATAAAATCGTGAATTCATTTGGTATGGTTACAAACAGTACATCCTCCCTGCTTCGGCTTAGTCAGCAGGGAAATTTAGGGTTCTACCTGTTCGCAATGGTTTTCGCAATAATGTTCCTTTTAATAACAATGCTTGTAATCTGATCCCGGATGCAAACACTGCTGCTCTTTCTTTTTCCCTTTGCAGGGATGCTGGTGGTAAGACTGCTTTCAGGCAGAAAATCTGCTGACCAGGCGGCATTGCTGCTTTCACTGGTGACTCTTGTTGATACTATTTGGAAACTATCCATGTTTGATCCGAATGGAGGATTCCAGTTTGTTTTTGATCAGTATTGGATTGAAAATCTTGGAATCAGCCTGAAGTTTGGTCTCGATGGAATTGGTATACTGATGGTGTTGCTTACCAACGCACTGGTTCCATTGATTATTTATTCAACACGGAATAGGGATATCAGTGATTACAAAAATTTCTATAGCCTGATATTTTTAATGCAGCTTGCGCTGATTGGAGTGTTCAGTGCCCTGGATGGATTCCTTTTTTATGTTTTCTGGGAGCTTGCGCTGATACCCATCTGGTTTATCTGTCTTTTATGGGGTGGACACGACAGGATTCGCATCACACTTAAATTCTTCATATATACTTTATCGGGAAGTCTATTAATGCTTGTTGGACTTATTTACCTGTATCTCCAGACACCCGGCACACATTCTTTCGATATTGATAGCATCTATGCTATAAGCCTGACTCCGGAACAACAATCCTGGTTGTTTTGGGCATTTTTTGCTGCATTCGCAATTAAGATTCCGGTTTTCCCGCTGCATACATGGCAACCCGATACGTACACGATAGCACCTTCACAAGGCACGATGCTTCTTTCCGGGATCATGTTGAAAATGGGTCTTTACGGAATAATTCGCTGGATGCTTCCTGTTGTACCACTCGGCATCGATCAATGGTCATGGCTGGCTATTTTACTGGCCGTTGCAGGAATTGTGTATGGCTCGGCAATGGCAATCGCGCAAACAGATTTTAAGAGAATGGTGGCGTATTCTTCCCTTGCACACGTTGGACTTATTACAGCAGGAATTTTTTCATTATCAATGATCGGTGTCCAGGGTGCGGTTTTCCAGATGCTCAGTCACGGTATCACTGCAGTTGGTTTATTCTTTATTGCTGATATTCTGCAGGCCCGATACAAAAGTTCAGAAATGCCAGAAATGGGAGGATTGGCACATCGCTCGAATATTTTTGCAACAGGCTTCATGATTATTATGCTCGGAAGTGTGGCGCTTCCACTTACCAGTGGTTTTGTTGGTGAATTCATGTTGCTGGCGGGGCTCTATAAATACAGCTGCTGGCTTGCATTTTTCGGAGGGCTCACTATTATTTTCGGTGCAGTATATATGTTAAGGGCTTACCGTAACATCATGCTGGGAAATGAGTCAAAGTCTTCCGGTGCCTTCAAACCACTTCAACTAAATGAAAAAATTATCCTGCTGGTTATCGCAGTGCTTGTTATTATTCTGGGCGTATATCCCAAACCGTTACTAGACCTGGCGGAGCCTTCCATTAAATTGATTCTTGAAAAAGCAGGAGAAACAGTTTGATGTAAAAAAAATAAAACGGAGGATTATAAAAAGGTAAACGCAACAGGATAGAATAAAAATAAAATTAATGAACACGCTCATCACTATATCCGGAATTGGCATTCTGGCCATGCTTGCGGAAATCTTCAGGTTCCGGAAGGCATTGTTCCCGTTAGTGTTGGCAGGCCTTGGACTGGCTATCGGTTGTGCAATTGCTGACTGGGATACCGCAACCCGGTATTACAGTGATATGATGTTCTTTGATAATTATGCTATTGCATTTTCAGTGGTAATGCTCATCACTACTTTATTGTGGTTTCTCCTGGGTTCCGGGTTTGTGAATGACAGTAGTCACCAGACAGAGTTCACAAGCCTGATCATATTTTCACTGGCAGGAGGAATTGTGATGGTCAGCTTTGCGGATCTGACTATGTTGTTTATCGGTCTCGAAATTTTATCAATTGCCATGTATATTATGGCTGCTGCGAACAAAGCGGAACTTCGGTCAAATGAAGCGGGATTTAAATATTTCATGCTGGGAGCATTTGCCACGGGATTTCTGTTATTTGGTATTGCACTTATATATGGCGCTTCCGGTACATTTAATCTCCAGGAAATTACAGCGTATGTTTCTTCAAACCGTTCAAATCTTCCCCTGATATTTAAAACCGGTGTTGTATTAATGATGATCGGATTGGTTTTCAAAATTTCAGCGGCGCCATTCCACTTTTGGGCACCGGATGTTTACGAAGGAGCACCATCTCCCGTTACCGCCTATATGTCAACTGTGGTGAAAACCGCCGCATTTGCTGCATTCCTGCGGTTGTTTATTTGCTTTGGCGGCATCAGTGACTGGTGGAGCCCTGTTCTTGCTGTATGTTCTGCGCTTAGTATGCTTGCCGGAAATATACTGGCGGTTTACCAGAAAAGCATTAAACGAATGCTTGCATATTCCAGCATCGCGCATGCTGGCTATATGCTGATGGCAATTGTTGCAATGAACGACATTTCGACAATTTCATTACTCCTTTATACTGCCGCATATTCGGCAGGTAGTATAGCAGTGTTTACCCTGGTTATTACCATGACCAATGCAGGAAGTGAATCATTATCGGTATTAAAGGGATTTTCATCGGTGAACAAAACCGGGGCTTTTTTGATTTCCGCCACGATGTTATCACTTGCCGGAATACCTCCCGTGGCAGGATTCTTCGCGAAGTATTTTGTATTCACTGCTGCATTAAAAAGTAATTATACCTGGCTTGTTCTTCTGGCTGTAATCAGTTCGCTGATCGGTGTTTATTATTATTTCCGTGTAATCATCAACATGTATCAGCCTGCTGATAGGGAATCGCTTCAATTGCGCTTATCACCCGTTCACCATATCGTGCTTTGGTTGGCATTCATACTTACTGTTATACTTGGAATTTTACCTGGTTTCCTGTTAAAATTAATGTAAGTATCTCAAAATTAAATACCTGCAAAATATTCCAGATCAATATCCTGAGTTCCGGGTGGAGCAGGTATTTTACTGTTTTTAAGCCTTTTCACTTAGACCCATTCGGTTAAATTTTCTATATTTGTTTGCCGGAATCTGCGATTGCGGTATTTTATAATCACCGCTAAAGCAGTAATTTACAACGGATCGTTTAATGTTCAGGGAAGTGGTACGGAAATTCATGAAACTCGTTTTGCCTTTATTTTTTGGGGTATTAACGATTTTTCAATGTTTTATTGTTGCGGGGAAAAACAGGATTCGTTCTTCAGCTTCATTTCCGATTAGTTTCCAGGTAAGTGATTACAACGGATTTGGAGTTTCCTGCAACGGAGCTTCTGATGGTTCGGTTGATATGTCTGTTAACGGAGGAATCGCACCATATAACATTCTTTGGTCTTCCGGCGATATTACAGAAGATATCTCAGGCATCACAGCAGGAACATATGTGGTAACCGTTATTGATGCAGTTCAGGATACTACGATTGATTCCGTTGAGGTTACTGAGCCGGCTGCAATAGATGTGACATTTAGCGCAGTTTCCAATGTGACTTGTAACGGACTCGCAGATGGTTCCATCGACCTGACGTCAACAGGAGGAACCGGAACTTTAGATTTTCTTTGGTCAGGTGGGGAAACGCTGGAAGATATTTCCGGATTGAACCCGGGTACTTATACAGTATCCGTTACCGACGATAATAGTTGTTTAGTCAGTGCGGATACTGTAATTACAGAACCGTCTGCAATTGATGTGACTTTTGCTGCAGTTTCAAATATAACCTGCAATGGATTGGATGATGGTTCCATCGACCTTACGTCAACAGGAGGAACCGGAACTTTAAATTTTCTTTGGTCAGGTGGTGAAACACTGGAAGATATTTCCGGATTGAGCCCGGGTACTTATACAGTATCCGTTACCGATGATAATAGTTGTTTAGTCAGTGCTGATACTGTAATAACAGAACCGTCAGCAATAGATGTAACATTTGCAGCAGTTTCCAATGTAACCTGCAATGGATTGGATGATGGTTCCATCGACCTGACGTCGACAGGCGGAACCGGAACTTTAGATTTTCTTTGGTCGGGTGGTGAAACGCTGGAAGATATTTCCGGATTGAGCCCGGGTACTTATACAGTTTCTGTTACCGATGATAATAG
>JANWID010000214.1 GCA_025450095.1 Bacteroidia bacterium
AAGCTGAAATTTGCAAGGGAACTGGAATCTGCAATAATCAAGGATATAGTCTTAATTTGTGGAGGGAAACCCAGCAAGATGGCCCATTTATTCAATGATTCATGAGGTTTCGAACAGTAATGATTTGTAATCCCGGGCTAAAAAATCTGAGGATTTTCAATCCGATATTTTAAACCTTCGACATTCCAATACCAAGGTTCTCAATTGCGATACGGAAAGCTTTCATATCCTTATCCGGACAAAGTTCCACCGAAGAAGCAGGAAGTTTCAGCAAAGTACCTTCCTTAACATTCCCGGCAGTGGGTATAAACACAATCATTTTACCATCCGACATTCTTTCCATAAGAAAAGCCGGTTGCTGTACATTATCAATACTCACCCATGCCGCGCTTTCATAAGGCAGTGCTTCTTCCCTTTCTTCCAGCTTTGTTAATGCCATTTCACGGTAAACCGCATAACCCGGGATGTGTGCCATCAGCTTTTGATCGACCCAGTCGCGGGCTGATTTGAAAAAAGAAATTCGTACCAGGTAACCGCATACAATGCAAATTAATATGATACCGAATGCACTTACAATAGTACCTCCTGAAATTCCGCCAATACTTTCCAATCCGAATAACGCAGCAATTTTTGTGGCGAAGCCTGTAAGTAATTTAAACACCTTCGAAAGCAATACAATAACCACCACCAGTGGTAGCAGGAAAATCAGGCCTGCAACAAAAATATCCCGGAGATTTTGAAATACTTTTTTCATTTCAGTATGAAAATAAAATTTATGGGTGGAGATGACTCCAAAAGCTGAATTGAACTGTACTACCGAAAGTAAACAGAAAAGTTGAATTTTCAAAATGATCATATTAAATCTTCCAGGAGATTTACCATCGTTATAAAATAAGGGAATCTCTAAAAATCGCTTAGACAAGGCATGTTAATTTTTTAAAACCGGAGTTTACTAAAGGTAAATGAGGATTTTAAAAAATTAACATAACGCAGTATAAGTAGATTTTTAGAGGTTCCCTTAACATTTCATTAACGGTCTTTAACCCACCATTAACCATTACCAGTTCCATGTGAGCGTAATTTTGGTTCATCAAATCAAACAAACCACTAATTCCAATATTTTAAAAAAAATACCATGAAAACAAAAGGAACATTGATGCTGCTGTTGATCTGTCTTGCGACAGGAGTCATTGCGCAGGAAGCTAAAAAATTCAGGATTAAAATTAACACGGTTGAAAATGGTAAGGAAACCAACATCGACACCAGTTTCAGCTCCCGCGAAGATATGGAAGCGTTCATGGCCGATAACGGCTTCAGGACCGAAATGCCAGAGCTTCCCGAACTACCAGCTCTTCCAGAACTGCCTCGCATACCCGATTTGCCTGAATTGCCAGATATGGAAAAGATCATCATAGAACTGGATGATACCATACTTTCCGACCAGGAAAAAGCAGAGCTGAAAAAAGAAATGGAAGCCGCTAAACAGGAAATGCTCAAGGCAAAAAAAGAAATGAAAATAAACCATGTGGAGTGGGAGAAAAGCCGCAAAGAAATGGAGAAGAGCCGTGAAGAGCTTGAGCGCAATAAAGAAGAGATGAAAAAGATCAATAAGGAAGTCCGGATGATACGGATTGATGTGAACGATAATGAAGTTGCCCAAAAAGAATTCAATTTTGTAATGAATAACGATGAACTGATCTCGGGTGATGAAAATTACAAGGTGATTTTGCACAATTGCGATGAAGGAGCCATAGGATATAAATTCATGATCGATGGTACCAGTGGTGAAAATGCCGGTAAGAAATGTATCGTGGCAGTTTATTGCGACAGCACCATGGAAGGAAATGATAAAGTGAAAGTCATTCGGAAAATAAAAGTTACCGGTGAACCTGCAGAAGAAATGAAAATGAGATCCCCACTGAATACTACTGAACCGGAAATTACTGAAGTCGTCTCAGTTCCAACGAATGCTCCAAAAAGAACTACCGATTCACATGAACTCGCTGCAAATGATTTTCGATTATATCCAAATCCAACCGAAGGTAAAATCACCGTATCATTCCGTACAGAACAGGAAGGACCTATTGAAGTAAAGTTATTGGATACCTCAGGCAGAGTATTGGTGGATGAAACTGTTGAAGCGCCGGGTGGTTTTTTTAACAAGGATTATTCAATTGAAAGCGGTGCCCGCGGTACTTACTTGTTACAGCTTCGTCAGGGCGAGCAGTGGCGGCATGAAAAAATTGTGGTGAAATAATATAAATTTGAGAAAATCCCTTTAAGCTCCGGAAACGGGGCTTTTTTATTTTATTCAAATCAATAAATTTTCGAGATGCAATAAATCAAATTCAATCCTTACAGCGTTGCGTATTGGAGGTGCGCTTAACCCCTGATTTTATCCGGGGTTATTCATATTAAGTCCCTGCGGGATTTATTGATATATGGAAAATTCTCCTTCTTCAGAAAGTTATTTCATCATAAATTTTTTCCACGCCTCCAATAATACTTCTTCTGAAACTCCAAGTGATAAAAGGATCTCAGACTTTTTTGAAAATGGTAATAGTTCAAGAAGTTTTTTGCGGCCGTATTTTTTATCGATAAACATCACCATCGATCCGGATAAACCATACTTGTTTTTCCCGGTCCAGAATGCATCGAGTTTCATGGGAACCTGATTTTCGGCAATTGCCTTTCGCACCTGGGCCATTCTCAGCGAATCGCACTGGCCTGATGCGTACGTTGCCAATCCTTCCACGAACCAGTCGATACCTTCGGTAGCACTGAAATCAGGACTGGCATTTTGCTGTCCGTGATAAACATGCACCAGCTCATGGGTAATCAGCTTTTGCGTTTTTTCCTTATCTGAAAAATCATGTTCACAGGCATCCGTTTTCCAGGCAGCAGGTGAGATCAGATCGAAACGATTACTTACCCCACTTGCAACCATCCAGCATTCTGATTTGAATTCCGGCATATTCCAGCTTTTTTGCCACGAACTATCGAGCGATTTGCGGTCCGGGAAAATAAAAACATCAAACTTTTTTAAGTCCTTTGCCTGGAAAAAATCTTTTACTTCTGTAAATCCTTTATCGATTAAAAGAGAATAGGCTGAAATATTCTCTCGGTCACTTGTATAGTAATTCAGGTTATAATTTGAATGTATTTCAACGAACGCCTGTGCACCGGCAAAATGTGAAGAGCATACTCCGACAAAAATTAGTATGCGTATCAGTTTTTCAATAGAAGAATTTCCAAAAAGCAATTTCAATTTCAGCGTTATATATTTTATATTATTGAACATGTAACTTTATTTCCCGGCTAATTTGCCACCGATCCATGCCATGGGAATATAGGCACCAACCAGGTCAACCACATTAAACCACATTGGCGCAGGAAGTAGGATAACATTGGTAATTCCACCCACCATAAAAAATGCACCTACTATAAAAGCGAGGGTCATGTTTGATGTTGCACCAAAACGCGCTGCAAGGAACGCCCCGAGTACCGTACCCAGCGCATGAGCCAGGAAAGGCATAATAAAATGTTTTGGTTCAAAGAGATGAATTGTTGCTTTCAGACCTTCCATGGTTGTAACATCAGCTCCGTTTGGAGGAGGAATAATCTTACCACTGATATTGATAATTGCACCATTCAGTACCGCACCGGCAATCAGGCCGGCAACGACTGCAATTACGTTTTTAACTCTGGGATCCATTCGAGTTTGGTGTTTGGATTTGGTTTGGAAATCATACCTGAATTATAATTCAGGTATGAAGTCTAAAGATAAAAGTACCGGAAATTGTAAACAATACACAGGAATATTTTCTTTCAGGGACTCAACGCCTTTAAGTGGAAAATGGTAAACCGATAGGACTCCTTCTTGGAAATCTGAATCAGAATTACTAACCTTATGGTCATAAAACTGAAAACAATGAAGACATCGGTTACGAAATGGATGATAATAGCAGCAGTTATGTCGTTTGCTGGTATTTCGAAAGCGGCAGTGATTTCGGATGCAGGTACTGCAAGTACGTCTGAGGATTCAATTTGCCCGGGAAATTCGACGACATTACTCCTTACCGGTTATATAGGAGTCATTCAATGGCAAGGAAATAATGGTTCGGGATGGTTTGACGAAACAGGACCCGGCTCAACAACCGATAATTATACTGTTACTCCTGCAACCACAACCGATTATAGGGCTGTAGTTACAGACGTAGGATTTCCTCCTGATACTTCAAACGTGATTACAATAACTATTGGAATGAGTGCGCCCGGAACAACCGGCGACACCCGTTGTGGATTTGGACCGGTTACTCTAAATGCTTCCGGAGGAGGTACTATTCGCTGGTATGATTCACCATCAGGAGGATCGTTATTATATACCGGAACTTCATTTACAACGAACGTTTCCACCACCACGACCTTTTATGCTGCCGCATCTTCAAATGGCGGAGGTACTGCAACTGCTCCTATTCTGCCACATTCATCAATCTATACCGGTTATTCCAGGGGCTATTGGTTCACAGCTCCCATTGACTTCACTATTACCAGCCTATTTGTTCCAACCGATGCAAGTACCGACAACCAGAGTATAGCCGTTATGAGTTTTCCGGCAGGTGTGCCACCTCCCGCAGGGTTGAACGTTTTCGGATTTACCACATTATTTATGACGCAAAATGATCCTGCAGTTGGTCCTATACCGGTGAGTATTCCCGTATTGGCTGGTGAACATATTCTTATTATTGGCAACAGGGGAAATGACGCGATCAGTGATTTTACAGCAATCAATTCTTATGATGGTGGAGCAGCATTTTCAACCACCATCGATGGTAATGTTGTTGATCTCAACCGGGGCGGAATGCAGAGTAACCTTACAGGATTTGATCCTCAGATAGTGGGAGTGTATATTGTAATTGGAACCGGACAGAGAGGCCGCATTTTATTTGATTATGAAGTGGGATGTGAAAGCAGCCGGACACCAACCGTAGCAACAGTCACTACCGCACCGTCCATTTCGATCAACGCCGTACCACCCGCATTATGCTCAGGGCAGTCATCTGTGATTACCGTATCGAGCAGCAATTCATCATACACATACACCTGGTCGCCGGCAACAGGCTTGAGCGGAACAACGGGAACTACCAACACAGCTACACCCAACGCGCCCATAACATATACCATCATAGCAGATGACGGAACATGTGGTGCAATCGACAGTGTGTTTATGGATGTGGGACCGGCTTCTGTTGCAGGAACTGCAGCTATTTCGACCGATACGATCTGCGTTGGCACAAATGCGTTCTTAACCCTCAGCGGATTTACCGGAAACATACAATGGCAGGGAAATACCGGTTCAGGTTGGTTTGATGAAACAGGTTCGGGTAACACGAATGCAAATTACACAGTAGCACCAATTGTAAATACCCAATATCGTGCAGTAGTTACCAGTGGTGGATGTGATCCTGATACAACAGGAATGCTGAACCTGGATGTACTTTCGATTGTGGATCCCACAACAGTGAATGATACAATTTGTGCTCCCGGAGTTGCAAATCTTTCAGCATCGGGTGCCGGAGTGTTAAACTGGTTTACGACTTCTTCGGGAGGAATACCAGTTGCTTCAGGTAACAATTATTCACCTAATATTTCTGCAACCACAACGTATTATGTTCAGGCTTCAGCAGGTGGTATCTATCCAACCGGACCGGCAAATCTTGGTTTCGGATCACAACTTTCTCTCATTGGCAACGACTTTGGTTTGCAATTCGATGTCGTACAACAATGTGTACTTGAACGGGTATTTGTTTCACCGGGTATTTCTACAGGTAATATCACGATCAACCTGCGTGATGCACAAAATGGCCCCATCCTGAATACGGTAACTGTACCTGTAACTGCTTTTTCAGGTCTCATTCCTGTGAATGTTGGTTTTACTCTTAA
>JANWID010000215.1 GCA_025450095.1 Bacteroidia bacterium
CAAACCAATAGTGGTTGTGTATTTTCCTGCACTTTTTGCATGTGATACCGGCATCCTCACGTTTTGCTCTCAGATACTTTACACAGGCTTGTTCGTTTGGAAACCGTTTAACGTAGTTAAATAAGTTCATGTCAATACGAAATTGTGATTGCAGTCACTAATTACATGGCAAATAATCAAAGTTCAAATTTGATTTTATCATGTAATAGGTTATATAAGTTGAAGTTGTTCCTTGTGGAGTTGTATTAATCTTCATAAAAAATGGAGGAGTTACAAATTCAGATTCAACAATAACAAAATCAGATGTTGAATAACATTGAAATGTCAGAGTGTCTTGTATTGAATTTCTAACATGTCCGACATAAATATTATTAGTTATTCTTTCGTAATTTTTAATAATGGCTGTCGAATCGTGATAAAATGTATCTCCGACAAATGGACCACTGTGTGGTATTTCCATGTATGCAAAGTAATATCCATCTGTTGATACTGTTTGTGGCTTGGCTTCTTCATCTTTTTTACATGATGCAAATACCAGTAATGTTCCGATAAGAATATAGAATAGGTTTTTCATAGTGTTGTGTGGTTAATTACAAGGAATGGTATCAGCCGGAGCGTAATTTGATTTTGAGTAATGAAAAACATAATAATTATCCCAGAGTTGATAGGTTATTATAATCGAATTAGATGTTGAATCATATATTGTAGAATCATATGGTGTTATTGATGCCATAATACTTACCGCACCAAGTGCCATATAATCATTCAAAGTTGGATAGCATTCTGATAAGTTTGTATGAACACCTTTTAAAAATTCACCATTAGAATCATAATAAATGTAATCTGTTGAATCTTGATTATACACTATCAAATTAACTAAAGTAACATAATTAGAATCTCTATTTGATAGAGTATCCAGGCGATATTGACCATGTGGTTTTGGCGTTTGATAACCTGTTGGAGGAGGAGTAATGTAATAGTTGTTTACGGTTGTATCTTCATCCTTATCGCATGATGTAAATACCAAGAAGGTTCCAATAAGAATGTAAATGAGATTTTTCATTTTCAGGGGGTTAGGGGTTAATATTCCTTTAAACGAAAAGTCCCGAAAAATGTTACAATTTCCTTAGAAAGCCCTATTTTTGGGTTCAGATATGCGGATAGTCATTTAATATTATTTTGTTTTTAAGAAAGCATAACATGCTTCCCTCACTCCTTCAATTCCCCCCAACGATTTAACAATAGAGCCTTCGACGTAAATAGTCACTGCTACTTTTGGATCTTCAGCAGGTTTTCTCCCTGATCCTTTTCTTGCACCACCTCGTCCAGTTCGTTTTGTTGCTTTCCCCATATTATTCTGTCCTATGAATAGAATTGGCTAAAGTAGCTTTTCAAATAACATATTTGTGTTAAAATGAGAATTTTGCATTAAATTTAACATCCAGTAATACAATTGGTTACATATATTATATGATTAAAGTATGGTTATATCAAACAATTTTCATAGATTTGCCTTTGATTTAATCAAACAACAATGGAAAAACACGTTAAATTTAAACAGATCGGGCAAGTTTCAAAAAGATTTGAGCCCTTCAGCCCGATCAATCATTCTACAAGTCCTGCTTTATACCTGATTCTTTCAAATCAATTTGAAAATTTTGAAAAATGGTCTGAAACTGAAAAAATCGAAAGGGATGAGTTTGAAAAACTACTTCGTGGTGAGGAGGATCTCGTAAACGCTTATCTGGATGAATACTCAAGGAAGGCCATTTTTTATAAATGCACCATAAGTTTAGAAAACCGTGTTTTCCAGTATTATATTATGAAAAAAAGTACATGGATTGCGTTGCTCTTTTATCGTGAAGCAAAGGTTTTAGAAATTTAAAATGCTTTTTTCAAATGGCGAAACGAAACACAATGTGGCATATCGGGCGGGTTACGAGGTTTATTCCAAGGTCATCGCCAATAACTTTTGAATTAAGTAAATTAGTTTACAAGTTATTGTTGTCAAAGTTTGCAAACTTCAAAGACTGGCCAGAAACAAAACAGGTAAGTCAGGAAGATTTCGAGTCTGCTTTTAATGATTCCCAGGAATTAATTGAAGTTTATCTGGATATCTACACCAAACAGGCTGAATTTTATTTGTGCAAAATAACCTGTGACCAGTTTATATTCAGTTACTGGTTAATGTATTCTAACAATACGATAGTTTTCTTATTTTACAATCGGATACAAATTATTTTAGGATAAAATCTCTGTGAAATGAATTCAAAACAGAATAGGTACCTGACAAAATCCCGGTTCAAACTGGCCCTTTCGTGCATCACACAGTTGTATTATACAGGCAAGCCTAAAGAGTATACTGATCAAAGCCTGAATGATGAATTTTTAGAAGCATTAGCCAAAGGTGGTTACCAGGTAGGAGAACTCGCAAAGTATTATTTCTGTGATGATCCGGTTAAAGATGGGATTATTATCGACTCCCTGGATTATGAAACTTCATTGAAAGAAACTGAAAGAAGACTTAGGCAACCAGGAAAAATTGTCATAGTGGAAGCAGCTTTCCGATATAAAAACTTATTCGTGAGAACTGATCTCGTGGTTCGCGAAGGTAACACCCTGCATGTATATGAAGTTAAGGCAAAATCATATGAACCTGGTGAAGATTTTTTGAATAAAAAAGGCACCGGAATACTTGGAGAATGGAGAGAATACGTTTATGATGTTGCTTTTCAAAGGTTCGTTATCACCAATGCCCTTGCTGATTCCGGGTTAACGATTAAAACATATCTCATGCTGGTGGATAAAAGCAAGGCCACCAGTGTTGATGGATTGAACCAATTTTTCAGGGTCTATGCAGAAGGGAAGCGGAAGAAAGTCGTAGTACGACCCGGATTAAAGAAAAAAGATCTGGGTAATCAGATTCTGGTAGCAATACCTACCGATGATGAATGTGACAAAATAATCAATGAATTCGCTTTCCCTACTGATATAAGTGACACCATATCGTTTGAGGACTTTGTGTGGAAGTCCGCTGACTTATATTACAAGGATGAGCGACTTTTCACTCCTGTCGGCTCCAAATGCAAAAGATGCTCATTCACTACGGGATCAAATGAACAAAATGGTTTAAAAAGTGGCTTCCATGAGTGCTGGCTGAATGCGACAGGATTGAAATTACTGGACAAACCTTTGGTTACTGAACTTTGGAATGGCCTTGCAGGAGGCCGAAGCTACACTGATGAACTGGTGCACCTGGATAAACATTTCCTTCACTTAATTGAAGAGCAGGACATAGCTGCTAAAAGCATCAAGGAACGGAGCATTCCTGGATTAATTCCTCATGAAAGACGAATGGAACAAATAAATAGGATAAAATCTGGCAACAATCAGAGCTATTTTGATGCGGATGGATTGAAGAATGAAATGCAGAATTGGAAATACCCATTACATTTAATCGATTTCGAGACCTCTGCAGTTGCAATTCCTTTTTTCAAAGGTGCGCATCCGTATGAAGGGATTGCATTTCAGTTTTCGCATCACATTATTGACAAAGACTGGAACATCCGGCATGCAACCCAGTTTTTGTCCTTTGAAATCGGAGCATTTCCAAATTTCAAGTTTGTAGAAGCACTTCGTGTTGCTTTGTCCAATGACAATGGCACCATTTTTCGTTACCATAACCATGAAAACACGTATCTGAATTTCATCCTAAACCAGATTCAAACCTGCACCATTCCACCACCCAACAAAAACCAACTTGTGAATTTTATCCTGGAAATAACAAGAGAAGGAGCGGAAAGGAAAGGCAAAAGAGATATGGTGGATCTGTATGACCTAGTCATTCGATATTACTATCCACCACATGCCAAAGGCTCCAATTCGTTGAAGGCAATTTTGCCAGCCATCATTGCGGATAGTGAATTTCTGAGAGAGAAATACAGTCGAAAGGGGGTGTATGGTAAGGGGAAAGAAGTGAAAAGCCTGAATTTTGATGATCATGTTTGGATTGATCCGGCTGTAAACAACAATCCTTATAAAACTCTCCCACGGGTTTTTCCTGAGTATGATCCTGAGACTTTGGATTCGCTTGTGGTGGAATTTGAAAATGTTGCCGACGGTGGTGCAGCCATGACTGCATACAATTATCTCCAGTTTTCCGAAATCCCGACGAAACAGCGTGAACACATTCGTGATTCTCTCCTTCGGTATTGCGAATTGGATACGATGGCAATGGTTATGTTGCTGGAAGGTTGGAAAAATAAATTATTATGAAATTAATTCAATAAACATGTCTGAAAAAATCAACAACCGAAATCCGGAAGATGTAGGAATGATTTCAATTGAGGAATTAAGAAAATTCCCCGGTAATGAAAATCTCACTGATAAAGAATTGCAGGAGCAGGCTATTTTCCTGAAGGAGTTTTCATTGATCCTGTATCATGCCTATGCGAAACAAATTTCGCAGCAAAAAGAGTTTTGAATTTTCCGAACTATTTATGGGAAAAAATACCAAAATGAATACTAGTGGAAATACAAACATGATCCATTTGCAGCAATTTGCTGTGAAGGGCTCGAAGCCTAGAAGGGTCTTCAACACAAAGGCAGTTATTTATAACCGTTGCTCTGACTCATCTCAAGATAGTCTTGGGTGGCAAGAGAAATCTTCCCTTACTTATGCCAAGATAAATGATTTGGAAATTGTTAAAATCTTTGGAGAAAAACATACGGCAACCACAGATAACAGGTCTGAATTCCAAAAAATGCTCCAGTTTTGCGAGAATGAACGAATAAGTAATATAATAATTTATTCATACGACAGATTTAGCAGGACAGGTGATGTTGCACTGTTGGAAACATTGCGAGGGAAAGGAATAAAAGTACATGCATCTTCCCAAAGCGTGGATGACCAATCACCAAGTGGGAGATTCGCCCAAAAAATGTATTTGTTGTTTGCGGAATTGGACAATGAACAGCGAAAAGCAAGGATAATTGAAGGGCAACGGAATAAGTTACGAAAAGGCGAATGGGTTGGTAAACCAACAATCGGATATGAAAAACGCTACCCCACTGGTAAAAAGGCGAATGACCTGGATAAAAGACTTTGCTATATCAGCGAAGATGGTCCTAAAATAAGGCAGGCATTTTACTGGAGAGACCGGGAAAATTTAACTTATGACGAAATTATTGCCCGTTTGAAAATGATGGGCATTTCACTTA
>JANWID010000216.1 GCA_025450095.1 Bacteroidia bacterium
ACGGAATTCAGTGTGGAATATTCTGACTGGAATGAACAGGTACTGATGGTTACTGTTCCGGATACCGGTGCAATTACAGAACCAAATGAAGAAGAATTTGTACACTGGTTGGCTGCAGCACCGCAGGATGAACACGCGATAGTACCTGTTACACAACCGGCACTGGCTGTACTGCATAATGCGTCAGCATTATAGTGTACATAATAAGTACCGGAGCAGGGAGCAGTGAATTGCAGTGGGGAAATTCCCGCTGCTACAACATTTCCTGCAGGTGTATTAAAACGAACAGTAATATGTAAGTTTGGAAGACTGCCCGTGGCAGTTACCACATAACGGTTACCTGCAACAACGCTGGATACTGAGGAGTATTCAACTGTGAAGGCACACGTAGTCAGTGTGACAGGAGTCGTACCTGTTGGAGCCACACCAGACCCGAAAGCTGATGCGTTGGTACACTGAGCCACTACCGTTGATACCTGGAGCATGCTGAACGTCATGAACAGCAGACAGGCAAGTAGTTTGGTTATTATTTTCATAGTAGTTTTTTTTCTTTGTTAAGTAAGTGGATGAGTGTTTAATCTACAACTACAAATTTTCCTGAGGATTCTATTGCCTGTCTTCTTTCAGGAGATAAAGCATTAAACTGAGCACGTGTTAAGGTATAAGAATTCAATTCGGCGTCTTTTTTAGCAGGAGCACTGGAAACTGCCTGAATTTCGCCCGAACCAATAAGATAAGTGGATGGGTTATTCAGAATGTGCATTTGCTTTTCAAAAGAATAAGAACTGAAGCCCGAGGCAGGAATATAAAATATACCTTCCTGTTGGGTTCTCATCTGTTCAGAAGTTGCATTTACCAAATCGGAAATTTTTACACTGTTTAACAATGCAAATTTCTGATCGGCAGCATCCAGTTTTACAAACTGCTCTCGGGAAATACTTCCAGATTCTTTTATCTGGACCATGATGGCATCACGCTGGCTCATTTGAATCTGTTTTTCACGAGCATTGAGCTGTGGTGTTCCCTGATCCGTTGGAGACATTTCCTTCACTTTGGTTTCGAGCAACCCGATTCGCCGGGTAAGGCTGGAAATTTCTTCCTGGCTCAGGGTATTGGCAGCCTGTCCGGCCTCCAATTCCGCTTTGGCTTTCAGAAGAGATAGCCTGGTATTACTCAGTTCAGGATTTGCCGGATCTGTCTGAAAACTCTTTAACTCAGCAGCAGCCGGATTCTTTGGCTTCGTTGATTGCATTCCTGTGGCAGGATTTGTTGTTTGCGCCACAGACAATACAATGCTCATAAGCACCATTGCAACTGCAAGAGAGCCTACTTTGATTTTGTTAAGTTTCGTCATTTTTTTTGGTTTGAAATTTGAGTTTGGGGAGAAATATATTTTAGTTCTTTTAATTTTATCCGGACGGCACATCATAATCCCTCTAAAGACAAAGGGTCTATTGAAACCTGGGATGCAGTATCCCGAATGGATTTAAGTAGTACGTGCCGTTATTTCTTGCAACGGCAGGCAAATGCCGGGGATTAGCCGGAAGGGATGGCGTGGTGTAGCATTGTCAGCATGTCAGATTTAGGATGAGTTATTATTGATTTGAATTGAATTTACAATTTACTCGAATCTTTGCATACTATTTTAGGGACAATCAGTATTTGATTAATTTTCTGATTTCCGTACTTCCGCTTTCCGTTTGAATATTTATAAAATATATCCCGGGTGCTAGACCGGGAAGGTCAATTTTAAGAGATGGGGCATTGTCGGCACTAAGACTGGAAATTTGCTTACCAGTCTGATCCATGATGTCAACCTGGCTTAATCCTTCAGTTGCATTAATTTCGATATAATCGTGAATAGGATTTGGTCCTACAGTAATTAATTCATTTTCGTTTTCTCCGGTAATTCCTGTTCTGGCGGGAGAAGAAATTCCAAGAGCTGAAAGTTGAATAGTTTCCTCTGAATGGTTTGAATAAGTCACGATTTTATCTTGTAACATATACACGGTATTGGTAGCTCCGTCCAGTAAAATATCGGTGGCCAGGTAACTTCCGGCATTACTACCCTGAACACCGAGATCAAAATCATACTTGAGTACATTAATTCCATTGCTCCGATAGCTTACCGGCTTCAATTTCACAAGCCATGAAGCGCTGAATGGATTTATTGCCTGATCTGTTGCCAGGATCGTTCCTGCAAGGTATATATTCTTCGCGGATGACACTTCCATTTCCGCAATTGAAACCCCGTTCAGTGAACTATAAGGTGTGCTGGGAATGGGTTCGAAAATACCCCGGCCGGTTAAAGAACCATAGTCCATTGTAAGGCGTGTTACAATAGCAGTATTCCCGGTAGCAGCTGCAACATACAGGTTGTTGGCGTCAGTTTGTTTCAGCGTATAGCCAAAATCGTTAGTTGCCTGGTAATCGAAATAATTCACCCATTTGAATTTACCATTTGTTTTGTGATATCCCAATACCATAACATCAGTCAGGTTTGGTACACCACGATCAGATGATCCGCATATATATACATAATTGTCTGTTGCCAGTATTATTTGCCTTCCCTGATCATCGCGGACAATGGTCCCGCCATTAAATGTTTTCTTCCATTTCAGAGCTCCTGCTTCGTTAACGGCCGCGGTCAATGAGTTTTTCACACCTGCTATAAAACGATAACCGGTAACAAAAATATCATTGTTGCCATCTAATACCATACTGTTTAAAAAATCAGCATCTATATCGAAAGCGTACAATGAAGTTGTTGCAGTCCCGGTTGTTTCGGCAGCAACTATGTGATAAGTAGATGCACCAGCGTTTACAGCCTGGAGTATTGCGAATACCTTTCCATTGGTTCCAAGTTTCATGTCAATGCCTTTGTCGGTTGTACTTGGATTATAAGTCCAGATCCAAAGGCGCTGCATTGTACTGGTATTGTATTTACTGATATTCACATCAAACCCTGATGTTGCATTAAAAGAGTTAAAGCCTATATATATAAATCCACCGGTTCCGTATTCAATTCCAAATGCTCCGCGGTTATCAAAGCCTGAAACCATATGATCGATCACATTAACCACTCTTGAATGGACTAGACTTCCTGCATTATCATATTTAAGCAAAACAGTATAATGGTATGTAATTGAAGCGGGCTGGCCCAGTGGATCGATGTCCGAAGTTGCATCAGCCAGAACATAAATATTTCCGGAAGGATCTTTTACCATTTTCCGGCTTTCATTGGAAAAATTCAGGGAACTGGTATGCATATAATTTGATGACCAGTTTTGATTGAATTGTGCAGATACTTGATTCAGTGTTAACGCCAGGATAAAAAAGGTAAATAATTTTTTCATTGTTAGTTGGGTTTTTGTATTAGGTTTAGTTGAATCAGGAAATGATTACCGGATCACTCTTGCTACAGAGTTTATTCCGGAGGATTCTGTTACTTTAATAAAATAATTTCCATTGGCTGCATCCCTCATATCTACTTTGCCACTGTTTCCTGTTATTTCTGTTTTACATTCATAGAGTCTTCCGTTAATATCGGTAATCTCTATAGTTGAAATTTCTCCATTTGCTGTAACATATAACACATCAGTAACAGGAGAAGGCCATGTTTTTATTTTATTGTTTATCGATTCAGGAACAGTAATCCCGGATTGTATCCTGAGAGGGCTTTGCATATCAAAACCGGTAATGATTATATTTTCCTGGGCATGCGAGGAATAGGTCTCCGTCATATCTTGGAGAAAATAAACATGTTCATTGTTATGATTGAGACATAAACTTGCGCCTCGTCTGCTTAAGAAAGGGTCACCCTCAACCGGTATTTCATATTCTACTATTGGCATTCCACGAGTCGAAAAATTATCTTTAATTAAATAACTTCCGGTAAAATCAGCAATTCCATCCGATGCTTTTACTGTACCGGTCATGTATATTCCCTTACTGTTTGAAACTTCCATAGCAGCTATGGTAACTCCGTTAATAGAAGAATGATTCGCTACCGGTATGGGGCTATATGAAATCCGTCGTATCAGGCCACCGTTTGAGGCACGGTATAAGTCAAGAAATACCGTATTAGAAGCTACCCATGAAACATAAACATTTGCCAGATCAGGGACGCTAACCAAAACACCACCATCAGAAAGATTATAATTAATAAATTGTTCCCATACTTTTTTTCCTGATGCAGAATTTATCTTGAATGTTACAGCATCAACGCCATGTTGTATTGTTCCGACAGAGGTGCCGGTAAGATAAACCATACCGTCAGCTCCGATGGTTATGTGATTTCCTGAATCATCACCTGAAACAGTACCACAATTATCCGCGCGGCTCCAGCGTATAACGCCACCTGGGGTAAGAGAAGCATATAAAATGCTTTTTACGCCTGAAATTCAACGGTAACCGGTAACATAAATATTTTCACTGGCATCTAAGGCAATACTATTCAGGTAATCTGGTAATGGAGAAAACGTATATAAGGCTACCGTTGAAATTCCGGCACCGGTAGCTTTAAGCACTTTGTGACGAACGCTCGGGCCGGAAGAGGATTTGGCAATAGCATATGCATTTCCATTCTGGGTTAATTTCATTTGTACTCCAACATCATCAGTTGTAGGATTGAATCTATTGGTCCATTGTAACGTTAGCCCACTGTTATATTTGGCAATATTGACATCATATCCTGTAATAGCATCGTGGCTAGTATATCCTACATACACATCTCCGGAACCATCGAGATCCAGGCCGAAACCACTACTTAAATCAAATCCGTTTACCGTATGCGCTCCAACATTTATTACTTCCTGTTGAATAAAACTTCCACCGCTGTTATATTTTGTAAGAACAGTATAATGGAAAATGTTTCCGGTAGTATTTCCCTGCAAATCCAGGTTTGACGTTACATCCTGCAAAGCATAGATATCACCCGACAAAGGGTCCGATACAATTTTACGGGCTTCATTCGAAAAATCGTTGGCTGAAGTATGCTGGTAGCTTGTTGCCCAGTCAATATTGAATTGCCCGTAGGAAATTGCGGAATCGAAGAGTATCAGTGCAACCAAAAGAGTATTTGTTTTTTTCATGCTAGATATGTGGTTACTATCAATTTATTGATTATCAATTAAATCAGGATGCAATGAATTGATTCGATCCTGTAATTAACAAATATAAACCGGGCATGAATTTTTTTTAATGTTATTTGATAAGCAAGCTGTTAGCTAATGCGAATGAACCGTTTGAATGGGTTAATTCCCGTTATTTAACAGGCTTTAAGTGAATTCCAGGTTAGTAGTGTGCGTTAAAAGATGTAGAATATGGGGATTCTTAACCTTTTGTAATAGCAAGGTAAGATTCTTTTAAATCATACACAATCCTGACGCTCATCATTTTTTTAACAAAATAATGCTGTTTTGTCGATAAAATGCTACAAAGTGTTGAATATTAGCGACAAAAATTATCCAAATGCAAGATGAAGACACTCTGAATTATTTCAAATTTCTTTGAAAAATCCAACAATAATTTTAAAATTCTGACATTTTCGATCTTCAAAAAATCAATAAAAGGTAGTAGTATTATTATTAAAGAAACTCTTCAAGTGGGTTTCTTTCGTTGTGATATAGAAATTGATGTCGTATCATTGCGCTCTTATTTTTTAAAAATAGTACATGCTTGAAATTAAAA
>JANWID010000217.1 GCA_025450095.1 Bacteroidia bacterium
AAAATACTCATGTGCAGTTCCGGTCTTGATATGTTGTTGAAGCTCCTTTACAATCGCCTCTGCCCGGCGGCCATGGAAGATCACTTTTTCCAGGTTTTCACGAAGAAGAGATTCCACCTGCTTTCGTTCTGTTTCATTTTCCGCATTCGCGATTTCATCCACCATTTCACCGGAAAGCTCCGAGAAATTATTTACAAAGTTAAGCGGATTCTGAATTTCATGTGCGATGCGCGATGCCATAAGACCGAATGCGGCCATCTTTTCACTCTTGACAAGCTGTTGCTGGGTATCTTTCAAGTCACTATATGCCCGTTGGAGTTCATTGTTCATTAACATCCGTTTTTTACTTTGCCTGAAAATTGAAAATGTTCCTATTCCCAGCAATAACATACCGCCGGCAAGTCCATAATTGATGCTTCTTCTTCGTTGGGCTACAAGCTGCTCTACTTCATTTTGTGATTTCAGAAGCTCAATTTCTTTTTGCTTAATGTCAGTCTCCCTGTTTTTTTCCAGTTGTGCTATTTTTTGCTTGTTTGCTTCGTTGTAAACAGTATTCCGGTATTGGACATGCCGCTTGTAGCTTTCAAGACTTGCACGATAATTCCCCATCAGGGCCTGGAGTTCGGATAGATAACTGTAAATTTCCTGCAGGCTGTTCGGGTCGTCAATTTCCAGGAACAATCGAACAGATTCCAGGAGATAATATTCTGCTTTTTTATAAACGGAAGGTCCGCGCAGACTATCAGGAAGATTTTTCCCTGTTGCGCCGGTGTCCTGCAATATTCTCAAATAACCGGCACCGATATTCGCGATGTTCATGCTCATCAATATCTTGTTACCCAATTCACGATTCATAGTTAACGCCCTGAAATTATATTCTAACGCCTTGGCATGCATGTTTTGAAGCTGGAAGGCGAAGCCGATATTTCCAAGATTCCTGGCAACTCCGTTGCGATCGTTAAGCTTTTCATACAATTTTAATGCACGTTGATAATAATCTATTGCATTTTTAAAATCACCTTTTGCGTCATAGACGATTCCGATGTTGCCGAGATTCCGGGCAACACCGCTCTGGTTTCCCAGTTCTTCATTCAGATGCAATGCGCGATTATGGTAGTCCAGCGCCTTTTCATAATCCTGCAGGCCTTCGTAAGCCAGCCCCAGATTCCCTAAAATAATTGCGATCCCCTCATTGTAATTTATTTTTTCGGCCATTTTTAATGCCCTGAAATGATATTCGATCGACAGCGGATAATCAGCCTTCGCCCAATAGCATAACCCGATCCTGTTACCTGCCATGGCCATGCCTTTCTCGTATCCTGCAAGTTCACTAGCAACCAATGCTTCCTGCCCGAAAATAATACCGGAATCAGGATCGGTTTTATAAAATTCATATGCAATTTCAACCAATAGGTTAATGCGTCCCGTGTCACCTGAATTTTTGTATTTATCCAATTGAAACATGAGCGAATCAATCTTTGACATTTGTTGTGCCTGCGCTGTCAATCTTAACATAAGCAGCAGGAATACAAGTGGTAGTATCCATTTATATAGCATGATCTCCTTTAATTTCATATTTGGCGATTTATAAAATAAAGGTGACTATATTTAATACAATCACCTTCGTTAAGATAAATTATCGAACAATATTACAAATCTAAATTCCGGGTAATATCATCTTTTAATAATTTTCCTGTAAACAACCCCTTCTTCATTTTCAATTTTCAGAGTATAAACCCCTGGTGCGAAATGTTCGGATTCGATCACATTTAAATTCGATGTTATTTTCTTTCTTTCCATTTCCCTGCCAACGATATCAGATATTATTAAAACAGCATCATCTTTAATTTCCGCAAAGGAAATCACAAATGCATTATGAAAGGGGTTGGGATAAATATTTAGCGAAAGACCTGCGGGCTCTGCAACACCGATCAATATAAAATTAAACAAAGCGGATGTTGCCGAACAACCATTACTATCAGTAATCATAACGGAATACAATCCGGATGAAAGTGGTTCATAGATTGAGGAATCTGCCCCGGGAATAAGGTTACCTGCAACATACCACTGGTATGAAACAGCAATGGCATTTGTAAATAAAGTATCACCGGTTTGAAAAACCTGGGGAACTGCTGCCAGGTTAACATTAAAAGTCACATAAGCCAATGGACTGTTTTGACATCCCCCCACCGAGCCAACTAATACTGATTCCAAAGTTGCTGAGGAATCAATTGCCAATTGAACTGTGTTTCCGGTAACAGGACCGACTGGAATAAGTCCGGATGTAAACTGCCATAGAAATTGCGTTCCTCCCTGTACTGATACGATAATTGTATCGCCGGCACACGCTGGTGGAACGGTAAGTCCAATTGGTGTTGCAGCAACATTATCACATTGGTGTAATCGCAAAAGATAAAAACTTGCATTTGCAGTATCGCTTTGCAAATAATATGTGGCTGGTCCCGGATCGAAATCCACATATCCGTAAAAATAATCTGCCAGGAAAATATCGTTATTTTTAATTCGCATCTTCGCTTCCTGTAATGGAAATGCTGACAGAAAATTGCCTGCAGTATCGAACTTTGAAATATAATCGGCATAAATATTCCCGAATGTAACTGAGTCAGGCCCCGGATCGATATCCATCATCGGGTTGCAATTTCCATTAGCGTAAATGTTGTTCGCAGTATCTACCCCGATATAACGTATGGCATTATATGAATTGACATCCCCAAAAGCAAATGCCCACCGGTGAATTCCCATGCTATCGTATGCTGCGACAAAAGCCTGGTCATTGTAACCGATACCAACTGAATCGGAACCCGGTCCCGGATCCGCATCCATAGTGCCGGCACATGAGCCTGATACAATGAGATTCATATTACTGTCGAAAAGGCAAGCAATAGGAGTGGCGGAAGTGCCTGCAGATAGCTGACGAGCAAACACAAATGCTCCGGAGCTATCGTAACAGGCAAAATATCCTTCCTGTGTAGAACTCACTTGCGACATCAGGTACACTCCGGTATCGGGATCGAAATCAATGGTGTTGTTGAAGCTGCCCAGTACCACTAATTTCCCGGAAGGATGAACATATAATCCCTGCGAATATTCAGTGCCGTTAGATCCTAAACGATGTGCCCAGATCAAGTCGAGCTGTGGGCTATATTTTGCAAAGTAGTTATCTGATAATCCCGATGCCGATAAAGTAACTCCGGGTCCGAGTGTCATTGAAGTTCCATAAAATCCACCCATATAAACATTCCCATCGGCATCACATCCCAATCCCGATTGACCATCCTGGCTTGAGGGCAGATAACCTACTGCATTACCGACATTTTTCGCTGCCAGGAAAATTCCATCGGGATCATATTTTGCGAGAAACCGGGAACGGCTGTTGTTGTTGCTTGACAAGTTATAAACGAGAACAGAATCGGGATCGAAATCAATTGTTCCGTTCCACATGCCGGTAATAAAAATGTTTCCAGATGAATCAACAGCAACCCGGTCGCATTCATCATTAAAAAATCCCGTACCAAATCCATGTGACCACATGTAATTTCCCGCACTGTCGTATTTGGCCAGGAATATATCTTCACCGGAAGTCCCTGCAGCAACCATATTCGCAACACCTGGACCCGGATCAAAATCAACAGTGCCGCTGTATTGTCCGCAAATAATCAGGCTGTTTTCATTATCAGCCTGCAGATCGTATATCGCATCATTAAAAGTAATATTTAACACACCTCCCCAATGGACATTTTGCGAGAACAATACTCCGGGGCATAGCACCAGGATGCTTAAAAATAAATTTTTCATGGTGGAATTGTAAAACAGGGTGAGTGTCGGTTACTGGGATTAAATGAAGAACCGGCAATGTAAAAATACGTCGAAGCAGGCTTATAATCAAGGTTGGTATTATGTGTAAATGGAATAAATTAAAATATTTGAAAAACTGTTTCAGCCCAGGACGTGAAGCTACTTAATTATAATATCCCGTTTGCCAGTCTGCAATGCGTCGTGTCGTTTCATTTCCACAACGGCACCTCCCCGGGAATTTTTTTCATTAAGGACCGGGTCATCTGAAAATAAGAATTCTTCTATGTAAAAAGCTCTGTGGGTGCCGGGAATCATTACCGCTGAATGAATATGCGCCGGATTGTTGCTATCAGGGTAAGAGGCAGGGCGAATGGAGCGGATCTCATAACGACCATCTGTCCCCGTTCTGCACCACCCATGCAGGCGACCGTGATACTTCTGCACACCTTTTTCGTTACCTGTTTTGGAATAAATACCTGTTGCATCCGTATGATAAGCATAAAGAACTATATCATTAAATGGTGTTTTCCCATCCGGTCGAAAAATGGTTCCTGTAATTACAATTCGGGTACCGGGTTCCGAATCTTTTGCTATTACCATAACAGGTGTCAGCGATTCTGGAATGTTTTCAAAGCAACAAGCTGCATTGGCATCAGGGTTCTCACAATTTGATTGTGATGCATCAGCTAAGGGATTTTTTTCCTCACGATTATTTTTTCCCGGATCACAACTCAACAGGAAAACAATGAAAAGTATCAGCCCAGTAACCAACATGCGTCCCATATTCAAATATAACCAAAATATTGGGTTATGTCCAGATGAAACACATGATTTGGGTAGGAACGGATTACAGATTCAAGTCTCGGCGGAATCGCCTGCCTGCCGGTTGCATACCTGAATGATTAAAAGATAAAATAGAGTATTTTGAATTAATTAATAATTTATTCTAATCAGACAGCAGGCAGGGATGTACAGATTACAGAAGACATGCAACATTTTACAATCCGGCGCAAAAAAATAATGGAATTTGTAATCCGTGTCGAGAATCTTATTCCCGCAAAAAAGTAACAATCAAGGAATCAGAAAATAATTATTAACGCAGATTATTTGATTGAATAAACATACTGCTAAATTGATGCGATTCCTCACTCCGCCCTTGAAGCATGCGCTTGCGCTTAGCTTCAGGGCTTTGTTCGGAATGACGATGCTCTTTTGGGGAAGATGCGGGCGGGGGATGCGGTAATGTCAACACCAGTGAAATAATTTATATCATCCGCATCCCCCGCCCGCCTTTATTACCAATCAAGCCGTCATCCCGAACGAAGTGAGGGATCGCATTATATTAGCAAAATGTAATAGTTATAAAATCTGTACATCCGATTCCGTGTCAATAAAGAATCTGTAATCCCCGCCTGCGTCGGGCAGGCGTACCTATAAATAACTAAGCCACCAATAACTCTTCCTCTTCTTAAATTCAGAAAACCATTTACAAAGCGGATAGAGAATTATAACAATCCCAATCCAAATTACATAAACAATCTTCAGAGAATATCCTTCTCCGGCTATAAGATAGTGGAATGGAATTCCGAATATAAAAGGTGTTTCTTCACTAATTGTATGCCCGCGTGATACAAATAGGACCATACATAACAGGTGGAGAAAATAAAAATGCAGGAGATAGTAAAAGAATGGTACACTTCCGTAAATGCTGATTATGCGGATAAGTCTGTTATTTATATTTTCAGCAAGGCCCAGGAAAATTAATGATGGCCCAATGGTCATGCATACAAATAGGAGTGAAGGCGGGTATTTATGAACATTCAGAAATGATAGCATGGTAAAAATGAAACTGTTTTGAGGTTCCCATTGATAAGGGTTTCCATAACTATTCGCCAGTCGCAGGACAAAAAACAAAAGCGTTACCACAATTCCTGAGCGTAACAGGAATTTTCTTCGCCAGTCGATACCGGTTTCATGGCTGTAAATTTTCCCGGTGCAATAACCCAGTAGCATCAATCCAAGCCAGGGAAGGAACGGATAAATGATCACCAGGTTGTGTCCTGGTGCTATTTCATGCTCAGCGAAATTGCCGTTTCGTACCAGGTCCCAAAACAATCCGCTATGAGTGCTTTTCACATAGTCGAGGATGTTATGACCGAATGTGATGATCAATCCAAGTACAAGCAATACATTAAATGGCAATCGTATCAATAGCGCCATACAAACCATACAGATACCAATTGTCCATATCACCTGGAGTATGATCGCGGGAAATGAAAAATCAAATGTCCATGCAAAAGTTATCAGCACCGTTTCCACGAAGATCAGCCATACACCCCGTTTCAGTAGAAAGGCAGAAAGCTCAGCACTGCCTTTCCGTAGTCCCTGGAGAAAAATGGAAGTGCCGGCGAGAAAAAGAAACACAGGTGCACAGAAATGCGTGATCCACCGTGTGAAAAACAGGAATACCGAAGTTGTTTTTACATCCAGGGGATCGTGAATGAAAGCATCAAAATGAAAAAAATCACGGGTATGATCCAGTGCCATGATCACCATAACCAGCCCGCGCAACAAATCAAGCGAATAGATCCTGTTTTTGTTCTTAGAAATTTCCATACAACAATCGGTTTCAATTATGGAAGTGAATGTAAAAAATGTTTTGGGTGTAGCAAAACCAAAAAAATCCGCAAGGAAAAAACCCTGCGGATAATAACTATTCAGCCAACTAATTTTGGGAACCTCTAAAAATTCACATAACGCAGTAAAAGCGGATTTTTTGAGGTTTCCTTATTTTACCAGGAGATGGTTCTTGTTAATATCATCCACTACTGCTTTAGCAAATTGTTTGAAGAGCTCTGTGGAAGGATCCATTGTAATGCTTTTTGACTGACCGAACCAGAGTAACTCGGGTTTATGTACATCATAGAGTTTACTTTCGATGATTACCTCAACATCCACGTAAGTGTAGCCGGGAGTGGTGCGGGTTTCATACATTGTTTGATATGAATAATTGTTATAATATCCATAGTAATTGTTATATCCACCCTGGTAATAATAGTTCTCACTATAATACGGATTATAAGGCGTGGCATATGTTCCTACCGGTACCTGCTCTGTTGTTCCGGGAACATATTTCTCCTGTTCAGTGATATTTACAACTGCGTTTATAAGCAGCATGTCCGCATTATTTTTTCTAAGAATAGTCACCATGTTCGTGGAATCGTATTTCTGTATATCCGGTGGAAATATTTCAAGTGCTGAAACAGCATGGTGACCCAGTTCAGTAAACTTTGCAACAATATGTTGTTCTACAAGTTGGCGATTGGAAAGGCTGGATCCCATAACCATGACAACAATTTTTGGTGATGACTTTGGCTGGGCCTGCTTGTTGGTCCACGATGAGGTTAACTCAACCTGTGGCGCGCATGCCGCGATTGCAAATAAAACCACTGATAATAAAATGGTTACAGATAAAAAATTTAAGTTTAATTTTTTCATAAACAGTGAATATTAAAGGGTTTATGTAAAGATAATAGGAAAACAACAGAATGTGAAAATTAATGATTTGGTTTATCCGATGACCCCGGCCGTTACCAATCATCAGCAAAGTTTTTTCCCTGCGGAATTTTTATCGACTTTAGCAGCAGGTCATTTTGATCGCCATTAGTATGAAAGGAAAGCTTTTTATTTGTTTCTTATTTTTTGTTTTCGAGCTGCAGGCGCAGCAAAAGGAATTCAGAGTTGGCTTAACACTCAGTGGAGGTGGCGCGAAAGGTTTGGCCCATATCGGAGTGTTGCAGGCTATCGACAGCGCAGGTCTGAAAGTGGACTATCTAACGGGCACGAGCATGGGAAGTATTATGGGTGCCCTGTACGCTGTTGGGTATTCGGGTAACCGTATTGAAGAGCTGGCCCGCGAGATGAATTGGGGGAAGCTGTTTTCAGGAACACCTGATCTGAGTACGGTGAATATTGCTGAGAAAGACGAATTTGAAAGTTATGCCGTCGAAGTACCTTTTGAAAAGGGAAAAGTTAAAATAGGAACCGGGCTGATTGAAGCCCAGGAGATCTGGGTGAAATTCCAGGAGTTATTTCTTCCGGTTTACAATGTTAAAGATTTCGATAATTTCAGTATACCTTTTAAATGTATTGCCACTGATGCAGCTACAGGTAAGCCTGTTGTGCTGGATACCGGTGAAGTAGTAACTGCCATTCGCGCAAGCATGGCGATTCCTTCCATTTTTACGGCTATTGATTATAAGGACACAAAGTTGATTGATGGAGGAGTGGTAAGGAACTTCCCGGTGCGGGATGCCGTGAATATGGGAGCTGATTATGCTATCGGTGTGAATGTATCACAACCGTTGTCGTCGGCCGACAAGCTTACCAGTGCGATCGATATTTTATATCAAATCGGTTTTTATAAAGATGCAGATGATTTTGCGGAAGAAATTAAGCTATGTGACATGATTATTGAGCCTGATGTTAAAGAATATGGCGCCGGTAGTTTTGCAAATGCAGAAGAAATTATTGCAATCGGGAAAAAAATAGGGAATTTGTTTTATCCCAAATTAAAACACCTTGCCGATTCACTGAAGGCACTGGATCCCGGGTATACATTTGAAAGAAACCGGCTTCCTGTAGTTAAAGGGATTATTGTGGATACGATTTCAGTTTCAGGGTTGAATCAAACCAGCAAACGTTCGTTCATGCACCTGCTCGACATCCATGCGGGCGATACCTGTTCCGCAAAAGATGTTGCTGAAGGTATTCGTAAAGTTTTCGGCACAAAAAATTATAACCGTATCAATTATTTCTGGGAACCTGCTGCTAACGGCCATGCGCATTTGAAATTGAATGTGATCGAGAACCCGTTGACCTATGCGAAAGTGGCACTGCATTATAATTCGTTCAGCAAGATTGCATTGATTGCCGCCATGGAATCCAAAAACCTTTTCTGGGACCGTTCCAGGACTTTAGTTAAATTAAACCTGAGCGAAAATTACCGTGTGCTGTTCCGGCAATCGCAGTCGTTTGGACCCCGCGATAATAATGACCTGATATTTTCCGGTTACCTCGAATCATTTAAATACCCGGTTTATATCGATTTCCGTCAGACTTATGTATACCGGAATTTATTCTATGAATTCGATCTGAGGGCACAGCATACATTTAATCAACGTTCGGTACTGGGCACAGGGACCTCCTGGCAATCATTCCACCTCGATCCAAAGGTTTTTGGAACAGTCAGCGTGGAAGGAGAAAATGATTATCTTCATTCCTATATCTTCTATAAAAGAAATACACTTGATGATAAAATATTTCCGACGCGTGGATTAAAGATGCATGTGGAAGCAGGCTATATTTACCGGCAACGTCCCAATGATCTTTTCCTGCAAGCCTCCGAGTTGACTGCGACCATTGATACGCTCGATTTCGATGGATACGGACGCTTTGATCTGAATGTGGAACATTATATAAAGTTAAACAGTAAGCTCACGCTGATGGATGCGTTTAATGCGGGAGCGAATCTGAATGAAGAAAATTCTTACCTGAATTTTTATTACGTAGGTGGATTGAATCATTTCCTTCGCAACCAGATTACTTTTGCGGGATTGAATGAATACGAAGTCTATACCAACAGCCTGGCTGCAGCATTGCTGGGAGTGCAGTATAACCCTTTTAAAAACGTTTATGCCACTCTGAAAGCAAATGTGGGTATTTATAATTTTGTAGATGTTGATCCCGATTCATGGAATGGTGATGATAATTTTCTCAGCGGCTATGCTGCAACAATAAGTTATGCTTCCGGCCTGGGACCGATCCAGTTTTCATTATTGTATTGTGATCAGTCGAAGACTTTTTCGGGGCATATAAATCTGGGGTATCACTTTTGACTCGCTGGCGAAGCCGCGATGTCATCCCGATAAGCTTGTCTTCGTCGTGATGATAAATGATGGAAGATAATTAACGAATATAGCAAGCAGATTTTTAAAAATTTAAAATTGAAATGTCTCTCATGAGAACGCCGCAATGTCATCGCGACAAGCTTGTCTTCGTCGTGATGATAAATGATAAATAATTAAAGAGGAAATTTTTTTAAAATACAGCAAGCGACTGAAAAGGTACTATATTTGAATATCCATTTCCTGTATGTCTATATTACAGGACAGCTCAATCTTCATCCCATTGCTGCGGGGGCCACCACTCCGCCCTCCCCGAATCAAAGTTAATTCAAATTAGCCGTTTCATTCTAATTATAAACGTTTAAGTTGAATACGTTAGTGATAATAAACGTTTAATATTAAACTGTTATTTTTTTGATTTTAGAATTTATTAAAATTTCTTCAAAATCATTATTTTCAGGAATATTAAATCATAATAAATCCATCATAATAGATCTCCCCGAT
>JANWID010000218.1 GCA_025450095.1 Bacteroidia bacterium
TGCATCCCCAATAGCATCTCCCGGACCCATTACCGATGCAAGTTGCTATGGATATAGCGATGGCGCCATTTCCATCAGTGTAAGTGGAGGAACTGCACCCTTGGTTTACCAATGGTCGAATTCTGGCAACACCCAAAACCTGAGCGGAATTGTTGCAGGTGTTTATTCTATTGTGGTTACCGACGCCAATTTGTGTACATCCACACTTTCGCTCACGGTGGGTCAACCCCAAGTGCTTACAGGCACTACCCAAACTGTTCCGGTTACATGTTTTGGTTATCATAATGGATCGATTACCGTTGCTTCGGCTGGAGGTACATCACCTTATGCTTACGGTTGGTCGAATGGAGCTAATACCGCAACAAATCCTCAGTTGCTGGCCGGAGTTTATTCTGTGACTATTACCGACGGCCATGGATGTTCCACAATTGTTACCGACAGTGTTATCTCGCCGACAAAAGTGATCATCAGTCTTACCCCTTCGCATGTCGATTGTAACGGACAGGCTAACGGTGCCGTCAATTCGCAGGTAAGCGGGGGCACATTCCCATATGCGTACACATGGTCGAACGGAACAACAACTCAATCAATCACGGGTCTTTCGGGTGGAATTTATGTATTGACTATAGCCGACGACAACAGTTGCATTGCCCAAAAAGCTGCCATTGTTAATGAACCACCGCCTTTGATCCTGAACGTAACTGGTTCCGATACAATCTGCATCGGACAGCAGGCCGTTATTTCGGCTGTGGCTACAGGAGGTACTCTGCCTTATGCATACCAATGGAATAACGGAATTACACAAACATCGCAAACGGTGGCACCTGTAACAAGCACAACGTACAACGTGTTTGTAACAGATGCTCATGGTTGTTCTGTTGCTCAGATACCTGTTACTATTTCAGTAAATCCTCCGTTATCAGTTATCGCTTCTGATGATAAATCCATTTGTCCAGGGTACAGCACTGCAATCAGTGCTATTGCTTCGGGCGGCGATGGAGGTCCATATATATATTCATGGGATAACAATGCCGGAACTTCCTATTCAGCAAATGTCTCACCCGCACAAACCACAACCTATTCGGTTATCGTGAGTGACAATTGTGGTACACCTGCTGTAACCGATATCGTAACAATAACGGTGAATCCTGAACCCCAGGTGTTATTCAGTCATATGCCACCCAACGGCTGTATGCCGCTCACGGTAGCATTCACCGACCAAACCATCACCACACCTCATTCATATTATGAATGGAGTTTTGGCGATGGACATTATGATACACTGAGTCATGATCCTGTTCACACATATTATGAACCCGGAATCTATGATGTAAGCCTGACGGTAATAAATATGTATGGTTGTACCGATTCATATTTGATTCCAAATGCCGTTGAAGTGTTCCCGTTACCGGTTGCTGATTTTGTTCCCGATCCGGTAAAAACATCCATTCTCGACCCGAGAATTGAATTTCACGATCAGAGCCAGGGCGCCCTGTATTGGGATTGGAATTTTGGTGATGGATATGGAATTTCAACAGAACAATTCCCTATATACTATTACCAGGATACAGGATTTTACAAGATCACATTAATGGTATCCAATCAATATGGTTGTCGTGATACCGCTTATGGAGAAGTAATTATTGAAGGCGATTTTACCATTTATGTACCGAATGCATTCTCGCCAAACGGGGACGGTATTAACGAAGAGTTCTATCCGCAGGGAATAGGCATCGACGGTATGGAAATGATGATTTTCGACAGGTGGGGACAAACGGTCTTTTCTTCCTCATCATTGGAGCACCGGTGGAATGGCCGACATATGAAAGACGACAGCGAATGCATGCAAGATGTATATGTGTACCTGATCCGGGCTACGGATCTGCGTGACAGGAAACACCAGTTTACTGGCCAGGTTACTTTGGTCAGGTAGCAAGTTTTTTCAGGTTGTTTTAACTTTTGCCTGTTCGATTTTCAGTTTGAAATTCCGGTAAAGCTGTATTAGTTCTAAAACCGGTTGGTTTTATTTTTCAATAGCATTGAAACAACGGCGGTTATCGTAGTTAACACCCCCTGACAACAAGCATTTCAAAATCAGACAAAAAACTACTACATTTCAGTATTCTTAAGTAGGAGGAATGAGCAGCGCGCCATTCCAATACAGAGTTTAATTATCCCTTGTGCATCAGAGGTCTGATTTTTTACTTCCATGACAGACAACTCAAATGATGTTTATGTCGGAAAATTCAGTCTGCCTGTAAAGACACTTTGGATTTGTATTACACTACAGATCTTTTTTCTCTCAGTCTCTTTTTCGAGAAATGATACGTTATACTTCCGGCATTTTTCTATCCAACAAGGTCTCTCGCATAATGATGTAACATCGATCATTCAGGACAGCCTTGGTTTTATGTGGTATGGAACGAGGGCGGGTCTGAATAAATTTGATGGCTACAACTTTGTTGTGTACCGGCATGATCCCAAGAATAAAAATTCCCTGGCAAGCGACGACATCAGTTGTATGAGTGTTGAAAAGAGCGGTATTGTATGGATTGGTACAATAGGGAAAGGTGTCAACAGACTGGATCCATACACGGGAATTTTTACTTCTTACCAGCATAAGGCCGATAACCTGACTTCAATTAGCGAGGATATTGTAACATGTATTCTGGCTGACAAAACATTAGGAGTAATTTGGATTGGAACATATTCACAGGGGCTGGAAATGCTCAGGGTGACTGAGGCAAAATTCCACCATTTGCGAAATGATAAGAATAATCCGAATTCGCTGAGCAATAATTCCATCCGATGTGTTACAAAAGATAATTCCGGTAAATTATGGATTGGAACTGATGGTGGTGGTGTGAATGTTTTTGATTTTAGAAAAGGAACATTCACCTATTTCCGACATGATGAAAAAAATAAGAATTCAATTTGTTCCGACTTTATCCGTGATATTTATATTGATACTGTCAGAAGAAGTGTATGGATTGCCACTTCGAATGGACTCAGCATGCTGAATCAGGTAACCGGTGAGATAAAGACCTTCAGGCATAATGATCAGGATGAATATTCACTTTGCAGCAATGACCTGAGTAGTGTATACCAGGACAAAGCTGGAAAAGTATGGGTTGGAACAAAAAATAATGGATTGAATGTTTACTATCCTTCAAGCGGAAAATTTTTCCTGTATTCATACGAAACTGGTGAGCAAAACGCGCTCAACAGCAATAATATCAATACAATTTCTCAAGGCAGGAGCGGGATGTTTTGGGCAGCAACCAAGGATGGTGGTCTGAATGCATTTAATCCCAAGTCACTGAAATTTAAATTTTTTAATCCCGTAATCCAGGGTAATCCTGTAAATGAAAAAATCACATCGGTTGGTGAATCAATAGATGGAACGTTGTGGTTCGGTACCAGTGGAGAAGGTTTTTTCTCTTTCAACTCAAAGGGTGAATTTTCATCGGAATCTGTCAATTCTTTAAAAGGGAAAACAATTACCGCATTTTTCATGTCAGGGATTCATGAATCCATTGTTTGCACAGAAAAGGGATTGTACCGGTACAACATTAATTCCGAGAAAATGTCTACGGTCATCATGACTGAGCCAATTACATGTGTCATTCAAGGAAGCGATGGGTTATTATGGTTTGGGACTGAAGACAAAGGGCTTGTATCATATGATATAAAAAACAATAAAACAGTGTCCTATCCAGGAAGTAAGGTAACCAGCAAGGTGACTTGCGTTTTGCAGGACCGGACCGGAATGATATGGGCAGGCACCCTCGGTGATGGAGTTTATAAGTTGAATCCACTGACTGGTGCACTTGAAACATACAGGAATGATAACAGGGAAGTTCATTCATTAGGAAGTAATTTCATCAATAGCATTTGTGAAGATAAAAATGGTGTGATTTGGATAAGCACCGAAAGTGGTGGCTTGAATGCATTTGACAGGGAGAAAAATTATTTTAATTGTTATTCAACTCAGAATGGTCTGCCAACAAATTCCATTGGAAAATTGATGTGCGATGACCGTAACAACCTCTGGATAGGTACCGATTATGGAATTTGTCGCCTGACTTTCGACACATTATCTGTTTTAAGGCAGTGCAGGATCTTTGATTTCACTGACGGGTTACCAACTATGGAATTCTATAACGGAGTTTCTACTAAGCGTAATGATGGGGAGATGATTTTCTCCTGCAAGATGGGGTGGGTGAGTTTTTATCCAGACAGTCTGATCAATAACCCATACAAACCACCGGTTATTCTCACCGATTTTCAAATATTTAATAAGTCAATCTTGCCTGGAGATTCTACGGGCATACTGAGCTCTTCCATTTCTGTTACTAAAGAGATCCATTTGAATTATTGGCAAAACGTTTTTTCATTCGAGTTCACAGCCATCAGTTTTATCAATGCGCTCAAGAACATGTATGCCTACAAAATGGAAGGGTTTAATAATAACTGGATATACACAGATGCTACAAGGCGTACGGCTACCTATACAAACTTGGCTCCCGGTGTTTATATTTTTACAGTCAAAGCCAGCAACAATGATGGGACCTGGAATGATGAAGGAACTTCTATCAAGGTTTTTATTTCTCCACCGTTTTATAAAACCTGGCTGTTCATTTTTGCAAGTACCCTTACCGTGTTACTAATCATATACGCCATTTACCGGAACCGTTTGTCCAGGATACGGGAGTTACAGGATGTCAGGAATAAAATTGCCAGCGATCTTCATGATGATATTGGTTCTGGACTGAGCAGCATTGCTGTTTTCAGTGAATTGGTCCGGCAGCGCACTGGCAACAAAGCGGAAGATATTCAACCTTTTCTTGAAAAAATTGATACCACGTCAAGAAGCATGTCAGAAGCCATACATGATATTGTATGGACTCTCAATCCTCGCAGCGACCGGTTTGATGATGTGCTAATTCGCATGAAGAATTTTGCAGCCCAGTTACTCTCGGCAAAAAACATCAAATTGAATTTTGTTTATGGTGATGATGTCATTTCACAAAAGCTAACTATTGAACAGAGGAAAAGCATTTACCTGGTATTCAAGGAGGCCATTAACAATATAGCCAAATATGCCAATTCTGAACTGGTTGATGTTACTATAGCACTACATCAAAAGAGATTGAAAATGACCATTGCAGATAATGGAAAGGGATTTGATCTTCAGGCTGTTCAAGATGGAAATGGGCTTGTTAACATGAGAAGAAGAGCCGAAGAGATTGGAGGCTCATTCAGGATTGATTCAGCAATAGGGAAAGGAACAGTCATAGAATTAGAAATTAAGACTACCTGATTCGGTAGGTTCAGGTATGAAAAGAATAATGTAATTTACCCCTTTTGAGGGATTTTGCCAATGATACGTGTAGCCATATTCGAGGATTATACAACTTTACGTGAAGGACTGTTCCAGCTGATTAATGGAACGGAAGGAATGTGTTGCAGCGGTGCTTTTGGGGATTGCAACAAGCTGTTAAAAAACATACAGCAATCCGAACCTCATGTGGTGCTTATGGATATCCAAATGCCGGGGATATCGGGAATTGAAGGAGTAAAAATTCTCAGGCATTTTAATCCTGCAATTCGCATACTGATACAGACTGTTTTTGAAGATGAGGATAAAATATTTGCTGCAATCTGTGCTGGAGCATCTGGGTATATTCTTAAAAAAACATCACCAGTTATGCTCATTGATGCTATAAGGGAAGTGCATAACGGAGGTGCTCCTCTGACTGGAAATATTGCGAACAAAGTTCTTCAGATGTTTCAAAAGATTTCTGTTCCACCAACAGATGAGTGTCGTACACTCTCTGTTCGTGAAAAGGAAATTCTTACACACCTCGTTAACGGACAAAGCTATAAGATGATTGCTGATGCATGCAGCATTACATACGATACAGTGAGGTTTCATATGAAAAATATTTATGATAAACTGCATGTCACCTCCATGACTGAAGCTGTTGCCAAAGCAATTAACCAACGGATTGTTTAGTTGTTTTTTTTAAGATTTTTCGGAGATTCACTTTTGGTTTAAAAAACACACTCTTTCGGTAGTTGACATCGATTTACTGTTGATGTTACTTTGGTGGTGAATTAGTTTAGTTAAAACCACGCCATGAAAAAGCAAATAATCCTGTTAGTAGCTGTTAGCATATTTCTGCTACAACCAGCGAAGTCCCAAAACGGTTCCATTTCTCCGACTGGCAAAATGTATGCAGATAGCAGCCAGGACACTCTGAAGAATCCAACTTCGTCCAACACTACAAAAGTTGATGGAGCATTGGAGTTTCAAAATGTCGTTTTATCAATGGAAAAGGGACAGCTTGATGAGGCATATGATCTACTCGTCATGAAATTCGACATGATAAAAAAAGAGCTGGAGCAGTATCAAAAATTAGTTGAACAGAACAACCTGAAGCCTGAAAAAAAGCGCTTCGAATGTACAAACTCCACACATCATCCCTTCCAGTGCGGGGAGGCAATTCTTGGACAAGTATCACCAACATCACAAGCTTCACAAATATCAATCACATATTTTGTACCGCAAGGATTTGCAAGTGCTGAAGTCCGTATCAGCAATGAAAACAACAAAACAGTCTTAATTTTTAAAGTCGGTGACCCTTATTATGGCCAGGCACTGCTGAATGCAGGCGAATTGGAACCGGGAATTTACAAATACAGTTTGTTTGTAGATAATAAGGAAATGGATCGTAAGAAATTAATCATTACCAATGAGAATCATAATTAACTTTTACATACAACCTTACTATTTTAAAATCCAAACTAAATGAAAACATTTGATTTTACCCCAAATTGGCTGCTCGCGATAATAGCAGTGATTTCAATATCGTTTGCCAGCTGCCAGAAAGAAGATGACTTTTTGCCGAACGAAAAGAGTGGGAGTGTTACAAATTCAACCCAACGTGTTGCCCCTGCAGTGCCTGCATTACTTGAAGTTCCTGCGGGAAATGTAGTAAGCTTTATGACTTATGCCACCGGATTCCAGGTTTATACTTGTACCCAAACCGCACCTGGAGTATTTGCATGGGTATTCACTGCTCCTGAAGCTGACCTTTATGCAAATGCTGGTTTTAATGGAGGAGGTGTCGGAATTCACTTTGCGGGACCAACATGGGAAAGTAATAGTGGAAGTAGCGTTGTAGGAACCCGGTTACAGGGAGTATCGGTAAACTCCACAGCTATTCCATGGCTGTTGCTAGGAGCTGTTACTTCCCAAGGCCCTGGTGTTTTTGATGGTACCACATATATTCAGCGTGTAAATACTACCGGCGGACTAGCTCCTGTAACAGGTGCTGATGCATCAACTTTAGGTCAGCAGGTACGTGTTCCTTATACTGCTGAGTATTTTTTCTATAGGGCAGAATAGAATAATTCCTTTTTAAGATCAAAGCCTTACCGATTCCTTATTGGTAAGGCTTTGGTTTAATTATATCAGAACAGTATTTGGGAAATTAATTCCATGCGCTTAGGCAACGATTATCGAACTAATTTTGTCTTTTATTTAGTTCTTAATTTCTTAGCCTTTATCAAAATGAAAAAGACAATACTTTTGATCTTCAATGCATTAATCGTATCAGCATTTGATACCAGCAATGCACAAAATCTGGTTCCTAATCCGGGATTCGAAAGTTATTTCAGTTGCCCGGTCCAAACAGGAGAGCTTTACCGATGCCAGGATTGGTCCTCGTATGGAAATTCGCCTGACTATTTCAATTCATGTGCACCGGGTATTATTGTAGGTGTTCCTAATAACAATTTCGGTTACCAATATGCGGCTACAGGTAATGCGTATGCCGGATTCGTCAATGAATCAGGAGGACCTGCACCACCGAGGGAATATTTAGGAGCCGCACTTACCCAGCCATTGGTTGCCGGACAACAATATTATGCTTCTTTTAAAATATCCTTCTCTGGATTTGCATGCCCTTCCGGAAAAATGGGAATTCGGTTTTCTACCGTACCTTATGATTCATCAACTATCCAAAACTGGAATAACAATGCGGTGGTATACGCAGATTCATTGGTTAGTGATTCGCTGAATTGGTACCAGGTAAGAGGCAGTTTTATGGCTGATTCCAACTATACTTATCTGACCATTGGAAATTTCTTTGCCAA
>JANWID010000219.1 GCA_025450095.1 Bacteroidia bacterium
AACTCACACATGACTGTTGATGTTTATAATACAACCGGTCAAAAAGTAGCAAGCCTCTTTGATGAGCAAGTTGAATCGGGTGGTATATATAGTATCAAGTTTAATTCTTCAGAAATACTTCCAGGTATTTATTATTATCAAGTACGAGTTGATGATAAGGTATTTTCTGGCAAGCTGACTGTTATTAAATAATTTGAACAATTTAAAGAAAGCAGGAGTAAATTTTTACTCCTGCTTTCTTTTTATATATCCGGATTAGTATATTTATCCGGTTAAAATTTTGTCAATGATCCCAGTCTGTTTCCTGATCTTTGTGCCTGGCTGATTTTAACAAGCTCGATTATAAAAATATTTCAAAAATCTCAAATTCAAAAAACATAACTACGCATGTGTTAATGGTGCCAAGCTGGTATCCTGGCAAGGGTCGCCCGGGAGCTGGTATTTTTATTCAAAAGCATGTTTTTGAAATTACAAAGTACTGTCATGCATGTATCTTAAATTTCGAGTTTATTTCGGATAAAACGGTTGATCAGAAAAGGGTTGTTGTTGAAAACGGAACGCATGAGAGTATAACTGAAGTAACTATTTATATAGTGAACAGAAGTGGTGTTCTTGGTAGCCTGATCAATATAATTCTCATAAACTATTATTTCATAAAGGAAGCGTTTTTGTTCAGAAGATTTCGGTATAACCTGATTCATATCCATGTAATTTATCATATCGGATTATACATTTTCCCATATTTGCTTTTTACAAGGATTCCTATTGTAATCACGGAGCACTGGACCGGATATTATGACTTTGACGGTCGTTATAAAAAGTTAAATATCCTGGCCAGGAAAGTTATCAGTTTTATTTTTAGAAAAGCTAAAGCAGTTACAGTGGTTTCGGAAACCCTGGGTAAAAAACTGCATGAATTATTTTCAGTAGGAGATAAGACTATTGTAGTTGGGAATGTTTTAACAATAAATAAGGAATTGTTACCGGTAGATTTAGTCAATGAAGATAAGTTCAGGTTTTTAGTGATTGCAAACCTGGATGACAGGCAAAAAAATATTTCAGGAATTATTGATGCTTTCAGTAAAGTGAAAAAGCAATTAAGCAATATCAACATTCACCTTACCATAGTAGGAGAAGGCAAGGATCGTGAAAAACTTGCCTTGCTCGCACGAGAAAGCGGAATGAGCAATTCAGAAATTGAATTTTCCGGCTATGTTGAAAATTCAATGTTGCGTTCTTATTATGCAAAATCACATTGTTATATTATGAACAGTAACTTTGAAACATTTTCAATATCCACTGCCGAAGCTTTGTTGAATGGGTTGCCTGTTATTTCAACAAAATGCGGGGGGCCAGAAGAGTATATTAACGATCGATGTGGAGTTTTGATTGAAGTTGGTAATACTAAATTGTTGGAAAGCTCTTTGTTGCATATTATTCATGGCTACGACAAATACAATAGAAATGAAATAATACAGTATGCTCAACAGCGATTTCAAAATGTTGCAGGTGAGCAATTTTATAAGTTATACCAAAATATTATTTAACTAATTAAGTTTCTCCGACGTGAAAAGAACCTTGTGCAAATTAGTACGATTTTATACCTTATACTTTCCTTTAAGAAAGGGAAAGGTGCCATTACTGCTGTTGTTAAATAAGTTAGGATTATTCAGGCACATCACTGAAATTGGTAAAATAAAAAACAGATCTTTAGTATATCTTAACCTGGAAGACTGGGTCCAGCAACTCGTGTATTTTTTTGGAGTTTATGAGTATGAAAAACCAGAATCGGAGGAATGGATTTCAATAGCTGCTAAAAGCAAACTAATACTGGATATTGGTGCCAATTTTGGTTATTATTCCATTCTTGCAGCTGATATAAACCCGACTTCCCGAATATATTCCTTTGAACCTGCTCCAGAAACATTTGCACGATTAAAAGTCAATATTGAATTAAATAAGTTTTCTAACATTCAACTTGTCAACAAGGGCGTTTCTGATACTGAAGGAAACTTCACACTTTACCTTTCGAAAACAGATAATTCCGGAATGACAAGCTTACGGATTCCGGAAAATTATTCCGGGGAAAGCGTTTCGGTTGATGTTGTTTCCTGTGACAGGTTTATAAAAAACCAATCGTTGAGTGGGGTAGACCTTGTAAAAATTGATGTGGAAGGGAATGAGTTCAATGTGTTGAAAGGCATGGAGGATATAATTAAAAATGACCAACCGGTTATTTTTATTGAACTGATGGAAAATCACTTGAAGAGGTTCGGTCACAACCTTAATGTAGTTTTTGACTTTTTCAATGAACGAAATTACCGCATGTACGAATTCAGGAAGAATGAGGGATTCATGCTACTCCAGGATCCAAAAGATGTTGGATTGGCAATCTGTTGTCCTGAATCAAAACTTGATAAATTGTCTTTTCATTCAAATTAACTACGGTGAAGTTAAGTTTTGATTCGAGAGCTCATTCAGGTTTCGTCGAATCAATTTTTTACAACTACGAGAAGTGATTCTTGCTATAGTTTTTTCTTATTACATCAAAGGACCGAACAATAAATTTGAAGATTGATTTGTTAAATGTTTGATAATTAGATATATACTAGTGTTTTAATGCGTTAATGAATTTGTAGTTTGGAGGAAAGATTTTTATTTTATATTTGTTAAAACTGAAATCATATGAAAATCATTATGAGATTATTTGTCATCTGCTTTTTCATAATTCAAACTTGTTCTGGTCAAACGTTCACAAAGATGTTATTTGGCCCGATGGTTAATGATGGGCTATCTTCTTATGGATCGGCATGGGTTGATTACGACAATGATGATGACCTGGACATGTTTGTAACATCTGTTTACAACGAAGATGATGCTATGTATAAAAACAATAACAACGGAACATTTTCGATCGTGTTATTGGGTGACCTTACAGATGACAATACCAATTCATATACTTCAACATGGGGTGATGTAAATAATGACGGATTTATCGATGTGTTCGTAGCTCATGGTAATCAAACTACCGCACATATTAATGCCTTATATCTTAATTCTGTTTCAGGTGCATTTACAATTGTAAATACTCCGCCTTTTAGTACTGATCTTGGTAAATCTGATGGCGCCTCTTTTGCCGATTACGACAATGACGGATTACTAGATCTTTATGTATCCAACTTTACAATGATGGCCAATTATTTGTATCATAATGATGGCAATGGCACATTTACCAAGATTACATCCGGGGCACCCGTAACCGATATTGCCAGTACTGCTTCTTCCGCTTGGGGTGATTATGACAATGACAATGACCTGGACTTGTTTGTTGGAAATTATGGAGCTGTCAACAATCTTTACCGAAATGATGGAAATGGGACTTTTACAAAAATAACTTCCGGGGCAATTGTTACTACAACCAGCAACTCACATGGAGCTAGTTGGGGTGATTATGATAATGACGGTTGGCTTGATTTGTTTGTTGCTCGCTATAATCAGACAAATCTTTTATATAAAAATAATGGAAACGGCACCTTCACAAGCATTACCGGTATTCCTGTAACATTGGCTACCGGCTTGTCTACAGGATCAGTCTGGGCTGATTACGATAATGATGGAGATCTGGATCTGTTTGTATGCAATTCTGATGGTGACAATGGCGTTACACCACATTACAATGAATTTTATATCAATAATGGAAACGGGACATTCTCAACTGCGAATATGTCGCCTATTACCACCGACATGGATTTTGGAAGGGGTGCAAGCTGGGGCGATTATGACAAGGACGGAGACCTTGATCTTCATGTATCGAATGAAGCAGGTTCGAATGATGTATTGTATATAAACAACGGTAATTCCAACAGTTGGATCAATATCAAATGTATTGGTACTTTATCAAACAAATCTGCTATTGGAGCCCGGATAAAGGTTAAGGCAGTGGTTAATGGGGTATCCATGTGGCAGAATAATTTTATTTCAGCCCAAACAGGTTATGCAGGCATGAATAGCCTGAATGTTGAATTTGGTTTCGGAAATGCTACATTGATTGATTCGCTTATTGTTGAATGGCCTTCCGGATTAATATGCGCTTACATCGGGGTGAATGTGAATCAATATATCACCATTGAAGAGAACTGTACCTTATCGGGAGTAGCTGACCCAGGAAACAAGCAAAACCTGATCTTATATCCGAACCCGACTCATGGATTGTTGAAGATTGAGTTTTTTGATCAGAAAGTCAACCAACATACAATTGAAGTAACTGACATTGCAGGCAGGATGATCTACAGTGAAGTTATCGAACATGAAATTTCTGAACCATATTTTTTAAATATGGCTGAAATCATAGAAGAAAGTGGTTATTATTTTGTCAATGTAAGGAGCAGTAATAATATTCAAACTGGAAAAATCTGCCTTATACGAGATTAACCTAGTGTATTATTGTTGATTGCCTTGATTGAATCCGCTTGTGTAATAACTACGATGTTCTAAAAGGTAATGCTGCGAATTACAAAGCATCATTCATTCATCCATTTCCTTTAAAACTCTTATTGCCCTTTGCCTGGTCTCGGCATCCTCCGGATAACGGATCGGCATTTCAATGGCTTTTTTAATATAGGCTTTGGCATAGGAAGAATCCAAATCTTCGTCGCGTTTCATGTAAGTGATTCCCAATTCCAGGTAATGTATCTGGTTCTGGGGATCTAGTTTCATCGCTTCCTTAAAGTATCGGATTGCTTCTTCATAAGTTCCACCTTCGATTCCTTTTCCGAAAAACAATGCGATCATTTTTTGTTCGAGCATTGAAAATCCGGCCACTTCACGATGCCATCTACCCATGATATGCATAGCAAAAGATAAAGACGGATTCAAACGCAATGCTTCTTCACACGACAACCGAATCTGGCGCGCCAGCGAAACTTTTACCTTGGTGGAAGCCCCTTCGCTCAGTCGTCCCAAAGCAAGTCCGACATTATAGTGCGCCATAGAACTTTTAGGATCAATTTTTACGGCTTTTCCGGCTAGCTCCAATGCTCGACGGTATTTTTTTTCACGTGCTTCAAAAGATAAGTTCGTGTAGTTTGGTGCTGCAAGGGAATTAGCTGCTGCGTTAAGCAACGTGATATTGGTTGAATCGGTAACCAGGAGTTGTTCGAGGAGGGGAACGGCTTCATCAAACAGATGTGAGCGATACAGATTCATCGCCTTGTAGAAATCCGACGTGGTATCCTGTGCCGATAAGGGAATCACCGGGTATACCATTATGAAAATGGTAAATATGTACAAACAAGTGAATCGTTTTCTCACGGTGTTTGAAATTATGCATTACCAGTCAATTTCAAAAATAGTTACCCGATTCTTTTCAAACAGGGTACTGGTATTAGCATTAGAACAATATCAGGATCAGTTGTTCTGAACAAGGGAATTTTTCACCTCACGCGTAATGTAAATGCCAAAACGAGCCAGTAGGTGGTATTTTGAACCTGCATCTTACAAGGAAGAAAATAATTTTGATAAAGTCATATAAAATTGAATATCAATAGTATATGAATGTTGGTGACTCGTTGAATACCCTTCAATCGCGCATAAGACATGCGTTTCGAGAACTTTTCTGACAAGCATGCGTAAGAGGCGAAGGTTGTTACGGCAGCCTGTGTCAATTGAACTTGAATAAACCTGTTAAACCTGTGATTTTATGAATCCTCATAGGCTGGATTCAACATGTTACTTACCTGGATTCCTGGTCATCTTAATGATGTTACTGGGAAGTGTATTTGCTAGAGGCCAGGCACCGGTTGCTGACTTCACGGTTAACCAACAATCGGGATGCATCCCACTTACAGTTCAATTCACCAACACCTCAATCAATGCCACTTCATGGTACTGGGATTTCGGCAATGGGAATTTCTCCTCAGCACAGAACCCGGTGAATATGTACCTGGGAACAGGTGCCTTCACAGTCAAACTTGTCGCATACAATGCATCCGGACAAGCCGATTCACTTATCCGCAACGGTTATATTCAGGCAGCAACACCTCCTGTAGTTGATTTCAGTGCTTCGGTCCAAACCATGTGCCTGGGCGCTGGTTCGATTCCATTTACCAACCTTTCGACAGGTTACGACTCAGTAGTATGGGACTTCGGCGACGGAGTGACTTCATCGCTATTAAATCCTGCTCACATTTATGCAGTTGCTGGAACGTACACAGTGACCCTGATCGCATTCAACACCGCGCTTGGCTGCAGTTCATCACATTCAAAACCCGCATACATTCAAATTCTGAGCAATGCTGGAGCTTCCATATCCGCAAATATCACATCATTTTGTTTTTCCAACACGCCTGTAGTCTTCACACCTTCCGCCAGCAATGCAGTTTCATGGCAATGGAATTTCGGCGACGGAACTAGTTCAAACCTGCAAAATCCTTCGCATACCTATAGTCAGCCCGGGTTGTACACAGTTACACTTGTCACTACAAACCAACTGGGTTGTACCGATACGGTTACCGAATCCGATTATATTGAAGTGCTTGATAACCCTGTCCCGTTAATTTCTTCTAACGGTCCTCTTAGCGGATGTGCGGTTTTTGCCACAACATTATATTCATCAACTCCCGGTATCAGTAATTGCTTTTGGGATTTTGGTGATACAACCACTTCAACACTCCAGGTTGCAGGACATTCCTACGTGAATCCCGGAAACTTTACGGTAACGCTTACGGCTTCCTACCAGAACGGGTGTGTAAACACTGCAACTGCATCGGTCCAGGTAAGCCCGGTACCACAAACGTATTATACATTCACACCATTGATAGGGTGTGCTCCATTAAATGTCCTGTTTTCAGGGCAGCCCCAGGGAGCTTCTTATTCTTACTTGTGGGATTTTGGTGATGGAACTACATCAACAGCTGCAAACCCGAATCACATTTATACACAGTCGGGTAATTACCAGAC
>JANWID010000220.1 GCA_025450095.1 Bacteroidia bacterium
AATGAGTAAAAGATTTACCATCATATTTCGATACGCCTCTGTAATAGCGACTGAACCAAAGATTTCCTGATTTGTCTTCAATGATCTTCCCGATATTATCATTACTCAAACCTTCTTTGCGTGTAAAATGTGTAAAAGTGTTGCCATTGTATTTCGATACTCCACCATCAGTCCCGAACCAAAGATCTCCTGATGTGTCTTCCAAAATACTGTAAACTATATTATTAACCAGACCGTCCTCTTCGGTAAAGTGAGTAAAATATTTACCATCATATTTTGATACGCCACCGCCAATAGTGCCGAACCAGAGATTTCCGGATCTGTCTTCAAAGATGCTCCGGACCATATTATTACTCAGGCCTTCTTTTTCGGTATAATGAGTAAAATATTTACCATCATATTTCGATACGCCTCCGCCATAAGTACCGAACCAAAGATTTCCGGATCTGTCTTCTAAAATACTCAAGACGATATTATTACTCAGGCCTTCTTTTTCGGTATAATGCGTAAAATTTTTACCATTATATTTTGATACTCCACCACGGGTGCCAAACCAAAGGTTTCCGGATCTGTCTACAAAGATGCTCTGGACCATATTATTACTCAGGCCTTCTTTTTCGGTATAATTCGTAAAAGTTTTACCATCATATTTCAATACGCCACCGCCTTCGGTTCCGAACCCGATTCCGAACCAAATATTTCCAGATCTGTCCTCCAAAATGCTATGGACAAAATTTTTACTCACATCTTCATTTTGGGGAAATTGCGTAAAAGTTTTACCATCATATTTCGACAAACCATATGCGCCAAACCAAAGATTTCCGGATCTGTCCTCAAGTATGCTCTCCACCTCATAATTACTCAAGCCTTCTGTTTCGGTGAAATGCGTAAAGTTTTTGCCGTCATATCTCGATACGCCACCTGACCAGGTGCCGATCCAAATATTTCCAGTTTTGTCTTGTAACAAGCAGGTTACCGCGTCGTTTTTTAGTCCCTGCAGTTTGGTAAAAGAACTGAAGTTTTGTGAGTTTTGATCCTTGCTGCCGGGTTCTTTGGCAATCACCACTTCGGGGATGCCGGCAACAAAAGACTTGTTAATGGCTCGTGTCACCTTGGGAAGCGGGAAGGAGTCTTTACCGGGAGTACAAATTTTTGGTGTTCCTGCTATCACTGTCTTAGGTATTCCTGCAAGTTGTATGTTGGTGCCGGCAGGTACTATTGTTGGTTTACCTGCAATAACAACTTCTGGTTTGCCTGCGGGAACTGATTTTGGAGTTGCCATACTGTCTTTTGGAACTAAATAACCTTTGGCCTCAACTACATTTGGCGTAAAGCTGTTAGGTCGTGTTTGGTCTTTTTGCTGGTTGCAGCAAAGAAGAAACAGGAGGATTGCTATGATAAAGGGAAGTTTTATTTTCACTACTCTTTTATTAAAGTATTGATATTGCTAAAAATTCGAATAATATTTTCATCTGATTTTATTTTAAACAATTAGTAATTACAAAAACTCCGGCCCCGGCCCTCTTTCATTTCTATTTTTCTATTTTTATGATTTAACCTTAATAATAAATTCTGTCTTGTTATAAGTTAAGTAATAAAATCTATCTTTCATTCAATATGTCAGTTATAGCTTCAAACTGCTCTCTGTTCCCTTTTGCATTTGGAAATTTTGCTGAAAAGGGATGTACCTAGTCCGCCCGGATTAATATTAATTTGGGGTAGGTTCTGGAGTGCATATTCATTAAAATCTAATTACCGTGCATACTGAACCGAACTAGTAAATATTGACTTTTTTATCCGGATTATAATTAATTCTTTATCTGTCAGGCCAAGTAAATATTCTTTTTGAACTATTGGAATAAAGGGGACTATCAAGACCGCCATTATGATAGCAATTATCCCTTATTCAATCGGATTATCCGGATCGGGTATCCATTTGATTGCGAAAAAACAACAATATAAATGTAACAGCTCCTGTCACAAGTGCAATTAAAAGAAGAAGGCTTTTTGAATGCCTTATTCCATAAGCCCAATGTTTCAGTTGTTCATCAGGCCGCAGGTGTATGCTGAAAACATCGGGAATATTAAAGCTGTCTATGTTTGCCATAATAGAAAATTAAATATTATAAAATAGTTAAAACGGTTATTTTAATCCTTTACACAACGAACCGAATATCCATTGAAGCCTGGGCTTTTATGAACAAAGCTGAATAGTAATTTGTCGAACTTATAGCTTATTGCGAAATAATAAGCAATCATTCCCACAAATTTGTTGAAGACCACCAAACGGCTCCCTCACTACTCTCATCAAATCTGCCATGTTCATTACGTACGCCAGCAGCAAAGGCTTCAAAGCCACTTTCGTTAGTCCCGTTTCCGTCGTTTTTCCAGCCATTAGCTGATTTCATTTTTTTGCCTGCTATATTTCTTCCGCCAAGGATATCACACAGTTGCTTCCATTCTTCAGCAGATGGTATGTGCCAACCTTCGGGCGCCAGACCGCGAGAGTCGTTAACAACAAACCAATTGTATAATTTCCCATAAGTCGTGTCAATTACATCTTGGGTTTCATAATAGCACCAGGCGCCTTTACTTGCTGAAATCCAACCAACATTCATTTTAAATGTCATTTTTTTTCCATTTTCTTGAAACTGTGGTATGCTGTCGAAATTTCGGTAGGTGCTGACATTCAGATTTTCGGCCATCCATATTTGATTTCCAATTTTTACTGTTTTGTACGTTCTGTCATCTTGTGCTGTTACTTGCGCTTTAACTTTGCAAAATGCAACTATAAATATTATTGCTATTATTCCTGAAAGTCTGGCTTTTTGTTTCATATTATTTAGTTTTTGAGGTCGCCCTTTATTTTAAAAAAACTTTTTTTGATCAGTGTTGTTGATTCAACTATGTGAGCAATGACGAATCGTCCCGGCGACAACGGCAACTATAATAAAAGTTATCATTATCGAAATGAATTTCCCGACTGTTGTGCCACATCCAATCTCATTGGCAGATGTTGGTTTGTCCTCATTAGCGAAAGTGTGTTTCGACTTATTATCTGTTTGCATTTTCTTTTTGTTTACAATTAATAATATTTTTAACCTGATGTAACCACGTAGGGTAGAAAATATTTTTTGTCTTGCATCGCCGTTAAAACTTTACAGTTTATTCTTCCATTTATAAAAAAGTTTCAAATAATCCCGGTCGGGGTTTATTTTACAACATAGCCTTTAAGCCAATTATTTATTTCATCATAGTTAATAGTACCCGTGCTACCTCCACCAAAAATTGTTGTAGGTGGACAAGGGTCAGGTTCACTCCCGTAAAATGTTTTTGTGGCCATTATGTTTCCAGTTTTTGCTTCGCGAAGCGTTAAATCAAATTGTCGTCTGTCCCTTGTATAAAATTTGCCTCCGGTATAAAAGCACGTTTGAACATGTTGATATGTGACCTGCTCGCAAACTATTAATTCAACTGAACTAAGCGGGGAAGGTTGCCATTCCTGGGGTAAAAGGGGATTTGCATAATATATTATAGGATGAATTCCAGCTTTGGTTGGATTATAAGGAGTCGCATCTTGCCATCCTTGAGTCAAACAAACAGATGTGCTGACTCCTGAAATCACTTCATTTCCATACGAAGTCCCTGAACTGTTAATGGCATATGCCCGAATATAATAAAGGGTGCCTGCCGTTAGCCCGGCTCCGTATATCGATGTCGTATAGCTTCCGATCCCCGAACCAATTACCACTTTACTATCGGTTGTATTGGGATTGGGAGTCGAACTATAACAAATGCCTCGCTCTGTTATTGAAGCGCCTCCATCGCTTGTAATGTTACCACCGGATTGTATGACAAATGTTCCATCTATTGTCACAAAATCAGGTGAAGCTAAAGTAATAATAGTGGCTAAAGATGAGGTTTTAAAACTCACTTCGTTACCATAAGCCGTGCCTGCACTATTGGTGGCATATGCACGTACGTAGTAAGTGGTGCCCATTGCCAATGAGGTCATATTGGCCATAAAATTTCCAATACCACTGCCGCTAATGGTTTTATTGTTGGCTGTAGTAGGGTTAGCACTTGTACTGTAGCAAATGCCCCGTTCTGTTATTGGTGCCCCACCATCCTTGGTGATATTACCTCCGGAGGTTGCTGAAGTTGACGTTATCGCAGATACAGTTATAGTAGTAATGGTAGCAATTGTTGAAGTTGTCTTAAAGGTCACTTCGTTACCATAAGCAATGCCCGTACTATTCTTGGCATAGGCCCGTAGATAATAGGTAGTTGCAGCTATCAATCCAGTCATATCAGCTGCAAAACTCCCGGTACCGCTACCGTTTACCACTTTGTTGTTGAGTATAGTCGGGGCCGCAGATGTATTGTAACAAATACCCCGTTCAGTTATCGAAGTGCCGCCATCATTAGTAATTTCACCTCCGGATTTAGCTGAAGTTGATGTTATCGCAGATACAGTTATGGTAGTAATGGTAGCAAAAGTTGAAGCTGTCTTAAAACTCACTTCGTTGCCATAAGCAGTGCCGGCACTATTGATAGCATATGCCCGCACATAGTAATTGGTGTTGGCCACCAACCCGCTCATATTAGAAGTAAAACTTCCCAAGCCATTTCCACTGATAACTTTATTTGTGGCGGTAGTGGGGTTAGCGGAGGTATCGTAACAAATTCCTCGCTCGGTTATTGAAGCACCCCCATCATTTGTGATTTCACCACCAGATGTTGCTGTGGTTGCAGTTATAGCTGTTGCCGCTTCGGTGGTAATAGCCGCTAAAATTGAAGCTGTCTTAAAGTTTGTTTCGTTGCCATACGCAGTGCCAGCACTATTGATCGCATAAGCCCGTACAAAGTAGGTCGACCCGGCTGACAATCCGGTCATATTAGCTGTAAAGCTTCCGGTACCAATGCCACTTACTACTTTATTGTTGGCTGGAGTAGGGTTTACAGTTGTGTCGTAGCAAATGCCCCGTTCTGTAATTGAAGCCCCACCATCACTGGTGATGTTACCTCCGGATGTTGCTTCGTTTGAAGTGATAGCAGATGCATTTGTAGTGGTAATGGTGGCTAAAGTTGAAGCTGTCTTAAAACTTACTTCATTACCATAAGCTGTGCCTGCACTATTGGTAGCATATGCACGTACATAATAGGTGGTGCCGGCTGTTAATCCGGTCATATTTGCAGTGAAACGTCCGGTACCGCTCCCATTGACCACTTTACTCTTAGTTATGGTAGGGTTAGCAGTCGCGTCGTAGCAAATGCCCCGTTGAGTTATTGAAGCCCCGCCATCGTTAGTGATTTCACCTCCTGACGCTGCTGCAGTTGATGTTATAGCGGATATAGCTGTAGTGGCAATGGTGGCTAAAACCGGCACAATTGGAGCAGGCGCTTCGGTTTTTTTGCAAGATGCGAATACTAATAATAGTAATGCGGTTAAACAGATCAATTTTTTCATACTTTAATATTTTTTGACCTTATCTTCTTAAGTGTATTATATAAATTCCCATCTTATCCAGGGAAAATTTCCTTCGGTGTTTCAATCGCCAGGGTGAAGAAATTTTGTATTTGAGGATCTGTTGCAGGAATACCCTCGTACAAGATGTATTTCATTATTTTATAAATGTTTTGGTCTTCAACGGGAGTCGGCACATCTCATCAAAAAAGATTTCCGATGGACAGATAAAAATTTAAGAGAAGGTTTTCAGGATTTGATGTGCCATTGTAACTTTCTTTTAATGAATAATAAAAGTTCTCTATATGGACTTTCATAAACCTTAAATCTCATATTTCCAGGAATAAAACCATCATTGTTCCCGATAATACATTGACAGCATTATAGCTGCCAGTAACTCTGACCGAAGCCAGGGACGAGAACAAGCATAAGCAATCCTACTGTGGCACTTAAGGGTTTACGTTTTGGTTACATCTGGTTTAGTTTTTTTTGATTTGGAATGTTTGTTTTTATCATGAAAAGAAGGTCTCCTCCTATCATAATTTTAGAATCAGCCGTCCGATAGACTTGCGATGCGCTAGTACAGAACCCATAGGTAAAATCATATTTAAATCCTTGTTCTTAAGTGCATTTGAGAATAGGCTTTTCATTTTCCCATTCTGAATGAAGAAGTCCTTCATGAGACTTGACTTGAGGGTATCAACTATTTCCTTGTATCCTAACTTTTTCGCCGATAAGGCAACGTAGGTGCCAAATTCAAAATCATGTGGGAATACATCAAGGATTTGTTTTCCAATGACAAATGTGTTTGAGTCTGATTGTGGGATAGATAAATAAAAAGCATCCACTTGGGTAGCTAATTTTCCTGCTGAATCATATCCGGTCCATCCAGGGTTGATCTCCGCATGATTGTCCGTTCCCACACGAAAGCCAAGGAGTAAGCGGCCAAATCGGTGGATTTCAACAGGCACATTTGTTTCTTGTCCTAGATAAAGATGTACAAGGGTTATTCGGTATGTTGCATTTGGTTGCACATTCGCTAAAATTTGAGGAAGTTTTGTCGCCGGTGAATTCTCTATAAAAGTGCGGGTGAGTCCGCTTACTGTTACAAGACTGTCTAATACTTTCCTGGTAGATGTTGACACTATCGAATCGTTATGCCAGTAGTCTGGTTCATGAACAGTTACAGCTTCAGAAGTTTGTTTTGCAGTATCACCATTTATTGATGATGCATCACTCTTTTTCGGAGTGTTAATCCCATCATTATTACAGGCTACAAAGATGGCAAATACAAAAAACAAAGGAGGCATTCTTTTCATCGTTTCAATTTTTCTAAGTTTAATCTATTGGCAATTTCACGTACTCTTTATTATTTATAAAATAACTGAGTTGATGTAACCATACATTTAAAAAATATTTTGATGACAGGCGTCAACATTTTATGAATTCTCCGTTCCAAGTTTATTTTACAACATATAATTGAAGCCAGTTTTTAATCTGAGATTGCATTTTAGTAATATCTCCATATATATCATCAGGTGATGAATTTTGATTAATAGTAAGGGGACAATTCCCAGGTTCACTTCCTATAAATGATTGTGAGGCTAATATTTCTCCAGTTTTTGCAATTTTTAGAATTAGTGCAACTTCAATTCTAAGTCTATTTAAACTTATATTATTAGAATAAAAACATGTTTCTGAAATAACATAACTTACTGATCCACAAATCATTAATTGGGCAGATGAAAGGTCAGTAGGTCTCCATTCTTTCGGCAAATTGGGGTCAAAATCATCCCTATAGACACTAGCCTCATAAAAGATATAAGTTAATGGGTGAACACCTTTTACCATGGGGTTATATTCAGTGGCCTCTGGCCATCCTTGACCATTGCATATGAGGTTGGCAATTTCATCACTTGGAGAGGGGAGTTCCTCTTTTTTGCAAGATGCGAATACTAATAATAGTAATGCGGTTAAACAGATTAATTTTTTCATACTTTAATATTTTTTGGCCTTGTCTTTCTTAAGAGTATTATTTATAAATTCCCATCTTATTCCGGTAATAATTTCCTTCGGTGTTTCAATCGCCAGGGTAAAGAAATTTTGTATTTGAGGATTCTGTCGCAGGAATACCCTCGTACAAGATGTATTTTATTATCCATAAATGTTTTGGTCTTCAACGGAAGTCGGCACATCTTATCAAAAAAGATTTCCGATGGACAGATAAAAATTTAAGAGAAGGTTTTCAGGATTTGATGTGGTGGAGAAATCCAAGCTAACTATAATGCCTGTAAACTTTGAGGGAATAAACCATTTTAATTCTATTACTGATTAATGAATCATGATAAAATAAAATTGATCGAGTGGATGATTTGGTATTGAATTGCTGAATCTAAACTATGTCATTTGGAGGCCAGTTGGACAGCGCCACTGAGTGGTTGACGATCTGAGTGGGTAACTTGCAAAAAAGTTGGGATATGTTGACAGCGCTTTCATAGTTCATGACAAGGCAACTGCCTTCACAGCAAATATATTTTGTTACTTCATTCAGGTTGAATAGGAGTTAAAACTCTTCTTTACTTCTTGCGTTATCAAGCTAGATTGGGGAAGATATAGTCGGGAAGATAGATAGTGGAAATAGACAGGTAAGTTACGAAAGACATCTGGATTCTAATAGCTTGGCATCATTAGTTTATTCACTTTCTGGACTTTGAATGAAACGCAGTAGCCGGTAAGCGGGGCTATCATTGGCGCCGAAGCGGACTTGTCGCATCCGCTGGCATATGGTTACAATCAAAAAACGATCAGCTTGTTTAAATCAAACAAAGGATTTATGGAGAAAAGCAAGAATCCTTACGCCACTCCATTTTATTATCGCAATAAACCTTTGCAAAGCGGATGGTTAAGCAAAGAAAATCTTGATGCAGAATGGCTCCGCAGCTGTTGTTGTAAAAACAGTAGGTAATGGAAGAGTGATTAATATTGCCGAAAACCTAACTCCTGGTCGGGCGGAACAAAGCTCTTCATAAATTCTAATTTCTTCGGAGCCATCATTGATGCTGCCAGCGGCAGAGCAACCTGATTATCCGGGCACAACATTTTACAAAATTCTTTCAACAAAAAAAGATCACAATAATTTGGGAAAAAAAACTTCAGATACTGTGTTTTACCCATGGGTGTCACTAACAGGGAAACGATCTTGCGGTCATAATGGTAACGAAGCGGCGGTTAACACAACTTATTCACAAGCCTGAAATAAATAAACTAAGCTAGATTCAACACGTGCGACGGCGTGCGAATTAGTGTTAAC
>JANWID010000221.1 GCA_025450095.1 Bacteroidia bacterium
AAGAGATAGTTTACTAGAATCATATACAATCAAAACACAATATCAAGAATGGTATTTTAAAAATTTGGATAGTGACTTTGACCTTTCCGAATATAATACAAGTGAAAAGTGGTGGAATCATTCCGTTGAATATATTGAGAACGATTCATTAAAAAGGATTTGGGAAAACAAATGGGAAAAATGGGACAAGTCCACAAAATTATTCTTTAATAATCTAGGCTTAAGTAAATTCGACAGCCTTCAAAATTTCAGAAAACATAACACTCTAAACAAAGTCGATTTAATAAATAAGAAGAAATCTGATTCTTTAGTTAAGCAAATAATATATTTAGAAAACAAAAGACGAATTGCAGAGTCCAGTATCTTGTCTTTTGAAGAGCAGTTAAAATTTACATACAAATTAATTATTTCACTAATAGTTTGCTTATTCGGACTACGATATTTATGCTACATAATTACCTGGAGTGTTAAGACACTAAAACAACCAACTGAATAGGTAAATAATATGCTTATAAAGAATTACACAAGTATATAAATGTATATTAAACAATGTTAGATAAACTTCAAGAGTTCAGCAATACTATAATAGAAAGGGTTAAAAGCCCGTTTATAGGAACATTTTTTATCACATGGTCAATTCTACATTGGAAAATTTATGCAATTTTATTTTATTCTGAACCATTATTATCTATCGACGGACGTATATCAAAAGTTGATAAATACATTTCAAGTCTTCATGAAACTGATTTGATAATTAAACCAGTTCTCATAGCTTTTGTGGCAATTTTGTTATATAATATTTTAAACGCTATTGCTCTTTTCATAAAGCTTGGTTATGATGAATGGGCTTCACCATATATTCAAAAAATAATGAATAATGATAAAATAATTGAAAGACATAAATTTGAAATGATAAAAGAAGAATTAATTGTAATGCGCAATTTAAAAAATGAATTTCAGCATAAACAAATGGAATCTGAAGTTTCCGAAAGACGAGCTATTGAAGATTTAAATAATTATAAATTAAGCTCAATTAAAGTAAATAAACAGTTTTCAATTGATAATTATTTTCTAAAAAATCAATATTACAATCTTTTATTATGAGTTAAAAAAAATAAAGATTTAAACTTCATTGTAAAATTTGAATATGAAGGAGTTTATATTATCGAACATGAGAAAGTAATTGCAAAATATGCAATAAGCGATGTTGTTAGATCTTTAGACGGTGTTTATGTTAGTTCAATATGGGATTTCGGTGAAGACAGAAGGAATGTTAATTTAGTAAAACTTAATGATTCAAATTATGTTGGTGTAGATGATAAGCAAATTGAGTACTTTATTAATATTCATAAAGAAGTTAAACTGTAATTGTTAAATCTTATTATTTATTCTCGTCGCAGCGATAATTGTAACAAATTTGTAAGTACTCTGTAAGTACCCCCATTTTCGAACAACTTAAAGCCAGAGTTTTTCAATTTTTTCGGACTTAGTCTGTACTAGACAAGTTTCGAAGGGATATCAATTAACTCGGAAAATTCACCTTGCTGCACCCTTTCGTATTTTTTATCCGTCTTGTCTGTAAACAATTATTTATGCTTTCTTATACATTTTAAAATATTTCAACTAATTTTCCCAATGAAAGCTGGTTAACCCTAAAATCCTGACCCTGCATGAGTACCATAATGTTTAATTCTGTAATTTAAACATTTGTATGGTACCATGCAGGGCTAGCCAACCCTGACAAATCCTGACGATCATTAAATGAAACTACAATTTTTCACATTCATCCTTTTAATTTCATTAACAACTAATGCAATCGCTCAATCCTCTTTCACAAAAATTTGGGATAAGCGATATGGGGGATTTTCCAGCGAGAGTCTTTTTTCCATTCTTCACACAAACGATGGAGGATATCTTTTGGGAGGCCGATCGCTTTCAGACAGCAGCGGTGATAAAACTCAGGATTCCTGGCACGATACACTTCAAAATTTACCAACCTCTGACTACTGGATTGTAAAAACGGATTCGATAGGGAATAAAGAATGGGATAAGCGATTCGGAGGGAAACAAATTGATATTCTGATTTCATCGCAACAACTAAACGGTGGAAACTATTTTTTAATCGGAGCCTCAACCTCACGAAATGATGGTGATAAATCTCAGAATAATCTGGATACTGCTGCTATACCATATCTTTCAGATGATTTCTGGATTGTAAAAATTGACTCCGTGGGAAATAAAATATGGGATAAAGTTTATGGGGGATTCAATAATGATGTTCCTCTTGCATCCTTAATAACCCAGGATGGAAATATTTTAATTGGGGGAAGCTCACATTCAGGCATCAGCGGAGACAAAACACAACAAAACTGGGATACAACTTATATGACCAGGGATTATTGGATTATTAAAATTGATACCAGTGGAAATAAACTATGGGACAGGAGATTTGGAGGTAATAAAGACGACCAATTAATTTCTTTAGATTCCACTTCAGATGGGGGTTACATTTTGGGTGGATGGTCTGCCTCTGATAGCACTGGTGATAAAACGCAACCGGCATGGACTTCCGGCGGATGTGATTACTGGATGGTAAAAATTGATTCGCAGGGAAATAAAATGTGGGATAAACGCTTGGGCAGTATTTATAATGATTTGCTTGAAGTTGTAGTACAGACAAAAGATCAGGGTTATATTTTAGGTGGTTATTCATGGTATTACGCAAGTGGTGATAAAAGTCAAAGCTCGCTGGGAGGCACTGATTATTGGGTTGTAAAAACGGATTCACTTGGAGTTAAAGAATGGGATAAAGTTTTTGGAGGAAACGGTGGGGAAGATGAATTTTCTTCAATCATCGAAACATGTGATGGCGGTTATCTTTTATCTGGCAGTTCTTATTCCGATAGCAGTGGAACCAAATCAGAAAATAATTTAGGGCTTGAACAGACCTGGTTAGTGAAAATTGATTCTTTGGGAAACAAACAATGGGATAAAACTATACTTACTCCAGGTCATGATGAAGAGGGTTATCTGGTAAAATTAACAGATAACTGCTTCGTCGTTGCCCAGTATTATGTCGGTTCAGGTATTGGTGGTTATAGAACAGAAGCGAATTGGGACACATCGGATACGTGGAGTGATTTCTGGTTTATGCAATTTTGTGATACAACTTTATCGGTTGGATGCGATTTTTCATCTGTGAATATGAATTCACAGCAAACTGCTGTTTCTATTTATCCAAATCCTTTCACTTCGGAAATTTCGGTTGTCGTACAAAAATCAAATATTGGTAAAGCAACATTCTCCATTCAAAATGTTTTAGGACAAACTATTTTTCAGAAACAGGAAAATGTATTCAGCAGTAGTTTCAAATCGACCATTGACCTGAATATACTTGCTAAAGGAATTTACATTTTACAGGTTGACCTGGATGAAGAACGGGTAACGAGGAAAATTATTAAACAATGATGAATCCTGAGACACTGAATTGCACCGAGATCTCTGTGGTCCTCTGTGTCTCTGTGTCTCTGTGTTATTTTTTTTGAGGCATTAGAAAGAAAAAGAAAACAAAAGGATTACTCAGAAAATTGATAAATGCTGAAATACTTCTTTCTGTCTAATTGTTTTCAGGATCTTTAATTCTCTATTCAACCAAAAGGCTGAACATTCATTTACTACCAAAGAACTAATCTTCATAATATTAAAGTTCTGAAAGCTTTTGTTACCCCGAAAAATACGGGTATCGGGACGGGTGTTTATACCCTTGCTTTGAACTTAATTCATTACATTTTTGATGATCACTGCTATTGGTGAAAAAAACAACTTTATTAGAAAGAAAAAATCATGGACAAAATAACTTCTTTAAATTTTAGCCTGGACAGGGTTTTAATAAATATTATAATTCCAGGGGCCTTTTTGATATTTCCATACCTGGTCATATTATCGGATCATCCGAATATTTTATATGGTCATCCAAATATTTTTCTTAAATTCTTTAAATCGGAATATTTAGCTGCATCAATTCCTTTAACAATTTTTCTTTCAATAATTGTCGGTTTGATGTTAGAAAATATCGGCTCACGGATCGAAGCTTATATTTATGATGAAATGCATATAAAAAACGAGAAGTTTAAGGATTTCACCAATGATTGGTGGAAATATTTAAAAATAGACTTTATTTATGAACCCATTGGCCAGGAATATTTAAGATCTATCTTAATGAGAATGAAATTTGAATTATCGTTCGGTATTGCATGCCTGTTAGTTTTACCGGGCTGGATACAGATTGTTCATCGCAATATTCATATATATTCAAATTGTCGTGAATATTCAATCACAATTATTATTCTGTTCGGGTTATTTATCTGGCTAATGATGGAGGGATATAGTAGTTCACAAATACTTGCCAGAATCAGGAAGGAATTGGTTTCAAAATTTTATAGTGCTGAAAAAAATCAGATTGCCAAAAATTAAATAACTTTTACTCCGGCACATTAAAAATAAACCCCACCCCGAAAACATTTTCTATAGTAAGCTGCGGGTCTTCGTTCAGATACTTCCGGATTTTTGTGATAAAAACATCCAGGCTTCTGCCGGCAAAATAATCATCGGCACCCCAAAGCGATTTAACAAGGTGCGGGCGTTTAATAACCTGGTTACGGTGCGTAAACAGGTAATGAAGAATTTCACTTTCCTTTTCGGTGATGCGTTTCGTTTTCCCGTTAAGGTTCAACGACTGGTTTTTGAAATCAAAAAAATATTTTCCAATGATTGCAATTTCAGTTGTACTTGTTTCTCTTTTCGCCGGCAGTCGCCGGATCAGTGCATTGATTTTCCATAACAGTTCTTCTTCATCAAAGGGTTTTGTTATATAATCATCCGCACCAGACTCATATCCTTTCAACTTGTCTTCTTTCAATGATTTTGCGGTGAGGAACAATATGGGCACCTGGCTGTTACTTTCACGGATCGTTTTTGCGACAGAAAATCCATCCTTCTTAGGCAACATCACATCCAGGAGGCAGAGATCAAAGTGACTTCTTTCAAATGCCAGTACCGCCAGTTCACCATTCCTACAAAGCTTCACATTATAACCGGCCGACTCCAGGTAATCGACCAGCAGTACACCTAAATTCAGATCGTCCTCGGCAAGTAAAATGTTAATCTGCTTATCCGGCATATGGCAATGCAATAGTGAATGTTGATCCCTTACCCGGTTCACTTTCCAAATCTATAGTTCCTCCATGCAGCTCAATGATAGCCTTTAAATAGGAAAGACCCAAACCAAATCCTTTTACATCATGAACATTGCCCGATGGAACTCTGAAATATTTATTGAATATTTTATGCTGGAATTCTTTAGCGATACCCATTCCGTTATCCGTTATTTCCAGGATGATATTTTCATTCCTGTTAAAGGTCCGGATATGCACTTCGGGATTTTCACCTGAGTACTTCAGTGCATTATCAAGAATATTACTCAATGAATTTTTCAGGTGTAAGGGATCGGCGATTATTTGAAATTTCTCAGATTCCAATGACAGAATTACCTTACCCTGTTTGTTTTCAAACTGAATCGTAAAGCTTTTCAGGAGCTGGTTTATGAGTTCATGAAAATCAACTTCCGTCTTCTGCAAAGGCATTTCACCTCGTTCCAGTGCGGTCATGCTCAACACCCGCTCCACCTGTTGACGCAATTTTTCGTTTTCTTCGAGAATGATCTCCGAGTAATGACTGATTTTACCGGGATTCGAAATTTCGGAATCTCTCAACAACATTTTCCCCGCAAGGGAGATATTTGTTAACGGTGTTTTTAGTTCATGCGTCATGTTGTTTAAAAAATCTGTTGTTTGCTCAGCAATTCTTTTCTCATTCAGGAGCGATAATATGGTACGCCACGACATTATCATAACCAGGATAATCAATACAACGGAAGTAATAAACGGCGTACTCATTTCAGCGAGTATAAACTTTCCCTTCCCGGGAAAAATCAGCTTCAGCTCCACTCCACTTTTACCGGGAGCCTCCCCGATGCATGTTGCATAATTGCCTTCCCGCATAGGACTGGATCCATTCGGCGATTCATAGGATGTTTTTACAGGATCTAAAGTAATTCCGGCAATCACGTTCCGGGTTGTAGTAGCTGCAGGATTCACTTCGAAATAATAATCGATATGAAAATTGTACAGCTTCATATAATAATTGAAAAGCGAATCGATCACATGCATTTCATCCTTACCTGCACCGGTTTCAACATTCTTGAAAGTTTCTTTATCAGCTTCCAGTGCTTCCGCTGTCCGTGTAAGCACCATGTTGGCTTTTTCATTAAAAAGTTCCTCTTTCACTTTCGCCGATTCCCATATCCAGTTAACCTGTATGAGGAGTACAATCAACAGTGCAAGTGAAGAAAGAATTATGAAATTATATTTACTTTTTGTTTTCATTTTTTTATTAATACCTGATGAGTGTGGGCAGGGGATTACAGATCGTGGTTACAGAACATAGGATATGATTACAGATAAATTATTTTGACAATTAATCTTTAATCATATCCCCTCCTGCGGATGCGGTCGGGCAGGAACTCTCGTATGGACTTAAAATCTGTAATCCCTTGCCTCTCTATCTGTAATCAAATCCCAGTCGCCGGTTCATGAATCTGTAATCCCATGCCTCTCTATCTGTAATCAAATCCTAGTCGCCGGGTCATGAATCTGTAATCCCCTGCCTCTCTATCTGTAATCAAATCCCAGTCGCCGGGTCATGAATCTGTAATCCCATGCCTCTCTATCTGTAATCAAATCCCAGTCGCCGGGTCATGAATCTGTAATCCCATGCCCCACAAAATTACTGAATTTAACTCCACATTTCAGATCTTTAACAGGTCATTAACAACTCTATAACAAGCGAATAACAGGATTGGCGTATACGTAAGAGTACCTTTGTCTTAAAATATAATCTCATGAAACCGATTCTCTTCGTATTGACATTATCAGCATTGTTCTCTTCCTGCAAAGGACAGGACAATTCTTCTACTCCCGGTAAGGAAATCGCAATTGCAGATGTACAAACAGCTGAAGTAATTCCAGTTGTTGAGAAGCTACCGGAATGGAATATTGATTTGAATTTATTTAACTGGACTTCCGATATAAAACCCACTAAGCCTATTGCATTCGTCCGGCAAATGACAGCGGATAAAGATGGCAACGTCTGGTTTGCAAGCTGGAATGGCATGGTTCGTTACAATATCTCGTTTGAAAACAATCCCTGCAATTTAAATACGTGCAATCACGATCATCGCTATATCAGCCAGGAAATTGCTCATAGGCTGGAAACCGATAAATTAATAACACGATTTACTCAATTCGACAGCCTCCAGTTTTTTCATGTGTTGTGTGTATTCAGGGATAGTAAGGAAAATATTTGGTTTGGAACCCGGTATCACGGGGTGTACCGTTATGATGGCCGCGAATTTCAACAGTTTGATAAAGCAACAGGACTTGGCGAAAATCAAGTGATTTGTATTACCGAGGATAATGCCGGTAGAATGTGGTTCGGTACGACTAGCGGTTTGTCAATCTATGATGAAAATGCCATGAGCGAAGGCAGGTCTGGCTTTACAAACTTTAATAAAGATAATGGCCTGCCCGATAATATGGTTTTAACTCTTTTGCAGGATGCTGTTCATGACAGGATTTTAGTTGGTACACAGGAAGGTTTGTGTTATTTTAGCGGAACAACGTTAAGTACTTTAAATAACTCATCCGGACTTCCATTCCGTTATGTTGAAACACTGTTTATTGATTCGGATAAAACTTTATGGATTGGTCATAGTGATGGACTCACTGCATACGACGGGAAAACTTTCAACACATTTACAAAAAATGACGGGCTACCTGAAAATTTTGTGGCTTGCATAACTGAAACAAACCGTAATGGAAATAAAATTATCTGGCTTGGGATCAGAGATTCATTTGGACAGGGTTTGGGAATTTGTAGTTACGACGGCAAATCATTTTCACACATGACCGGAAATGAAGGTTTACCCAACAAACGAATATTAAACATGATCACCGATTCCGATGGAAACATCTGGATGGGTACATCCGATGGTGTTTTCAGATATGATGGTGTTAAATTCAAAACGATTGCCAGAGAAGAAGGATGTTGATGATCTTCTAATTTCTTTTAATATTACATGATAAATAGATTCTGAAAATCTATATTATCATGCACCGTCGTCGATTCATAAAAAACACCAGCCTTGCTGCCTTCGCGGTGGGAGTATTCGGGAATGTTACCTGGTCCAAGGACAGGTTCGTGGGAAATTCTCCAACCACTACCGACATTCTCGGCCCATACTACCGGCCTGGAGCTCCAAGACGGATCAACATCAATCCTTCTGACTATAAAGGTCCGTTGTTTCACCTGGAAGGTACCATTTATGAAACGGACGGTAAAACTCCGTTAAAAGGTGAACAGGTAGAAATCTGGCAATGTAATAAGAACAAAATTTATGATAATACCTCCGATGAATACCGCTACCGGGGCTCACAGGTAACTGTTGCCGATGGTAAATATCATTTTATTACCACGCATCCTGTCCCCTATCCTACGCAGAGCAATCCTTCCATAAACCGGCCTGCCCATTTTCATCTTCGCATTTCCGGTGAAGGCCACCAGGATCTTGTTACCCAGGTTTACTTTAAGGATGATCCGAATATCGCAAATGACCCGTCTGCAAATTCACCAGATTCTATTCACCGGATACTTGAAATCAGAAGCAATGCGAAGGGTGAAGAAGTTGTGAAATTCGATATCGTGATGTCGAAGGAAATAAAGCTGGTAGATTTTGCATATTCAAAGCTGGCCGGAATTTATAAAATGTCGGACGAATCGATGATGGAATTTTACAAAGGTGGTGAAGCGTTGTTCTGGAAATGGAACGGACAGATCATGGAGGAACTGATTTATCGTGGAGAAAATAAATTCTCTGGAGGAATCGATAACACTATAGCGCGGTTCATGCTTCAGCTGAATGGTGATGTAAAGGTTGAGTTTTATCACTTGAACCCGGCCAGTAAAAAAGAATACAGACTGGAGGGAATCAGGACTTTTAAGTATTGATTTATATTTGATAGTTGGCAGTAAGCAGCCGGCAGTAAGCAGCCGGCAGTAAGCAGCCGGCAGTAAGCAGTCAGCAGACAACATTCTTTATATCATTCTCAAATTCTCGCTTTATCCAATTTTCCAATTCGTACATTCTACTTTTCCCGATCAACTTAACAAATAAAACATGCTGCCAATTTGATGCGATCCCTCGCTCTGCTACCATTGACGTATTTTAGGAAGTTTGGTAATTTTCAATGAGTTGTAAATTAAACTCTCTTGCTTTCTTTTGTAGGAATTTTAGTTGTTGCTGTTTAATTTTTTCTTCGTAGAATTTTATACCTT
>JANWID010000222.1 GCA_025450095.1 Bacteroidia bacterium
AGACAATGGCTGCCGCTTACTAGTTAATGCATTTGTAAAATGCCGGTTCAAAATCAGGAATTATATAATCGAGTAGAAGAGGCATTGAGCCAACTTCGGCCCTATCTTGAAGCAGACAGTGGTAATGTTTCTATATTAAATATTACAGACGATATGGTTGTACGCCTTCGATTTCATGGCGCTTGCAGTTCGTGCACGATGAGTGCGATGACACTTAAAGCCGGAATTGAACAGGCTATTTTAAGAATGGTTCCTGAAATAAAAGGAGTGGAAGCGGTTCCGGAGAACTAATTTGAGTCCCGATAACTATCGGGATTGAAAATTTGCTAATTTGAAAATTGGCAAATTGAAACTGCACTTTGTTTAAAAAAATTACAGCTGGATACCTTCATTTTCAAATTAGCACTCCCGATATTTATCGGGACTCAAATTCTCAAATTTACTGAATGAGAAACTTACTCACCTTTTCGAAATAAAAATTCTTATCAGTTGCAAAATTCTCGGTATTAGAAGGACTAGCCGGAACTATGTATGTTAATGTTGAGCATTTCAAAAGTTTCATGTCAGTAGGATTCAGCATTTCATCTTTTGGCGATACAATCAGCATTACACCTTTTAATCCCGGACGCATTCTGTCGCATGCATACATCGGTTCAAACGATTTATCATAACCAAAAGGAATAATTACATCCTTTCCTTTTACTTCTTTGTATTTCTTTTTCATCAGTTCGAGACCGGTCCATGGACCGTCAGCAATAATTTTCCTTGTTTCTGTTCGATTGCATCCAACACCGAGAGAAAGCCCGCCTCCAATATTCTGACCATACAAATCGAATTTAGTTATCGCTCTTGATTTACGAAGGTAATCAGCCACTGCATTTAAGTCATTTAGAAACTGGGGATAAATATAAGTACCTGAATCAACGTCAAAATCGCTGCTTGAGCCATAGCCACGATAGTCGTACATACATACATTCCAGCCGGCAGATAAAAACTGGTTGCAGATTTCTATGTTATCAGCCATGTTGCCATCACCGCTTCCACTAATGATTACCCAATTGGTTGTCTTCTTGGTAGTTTCAAAAAACCAGGCATTAAGTGTTGCTTCGTCTTTCGTTGCAATTTTTTCTTCTTTGTAAACCATGCCATATTTTTCAGGCTTTATTTTGTATTCACGGGATGGATTCAATGAATAAGTTGTGTTGCTTAAAAGTAAAATACTTGCAGTAAGTACAAAGGCTAATTTCTTTTTCATGAGCTTGGTTTGAATTATGGCGATAAAAATAGTCAAAAGAAAAAAATGATAAAGAGAAATTTTAAGGAATTTTTATAGAATCAGAATTCCCTGCAACTTATTCATTTAAGGGTCAGATTTCAAAAAAGGACGCCAATGGTTATTCCTCCGGAAAGGACGAAAGGAGAATCTTCACCTCCATAAGTGTGACTGTATTCATAACCATCATTATAATCATAATAATAGAAATACTGGTTTGAATAATCTATATTATCTGATCGAATACCATAACCAATGCCTCCATAATAATCGAGTGTAACTGAACTACCCAGGATATACTGTTTTCCAAAAATTATATTCAAAGCATAATTGGTAATATTCGCTTTTATTTCCTGTGGATTATACGGATAAGTATTACTGCCAGTAAAGATTGTCTTTTTATATGAATTGAAAATAAATTCAGGTTTGATATAAAAACCTGCAAGTCCATGAGAATACTTAACGCCTCTTTGTACATAACTGGGGCGTGTCAGAAATTTAACACCGGCTTTAAAGAATGCTCCTGAAGCCTCTTTAGCACTATTACCAAACCCAACTCCAATAATTCCTATTTTAAATTCCAGATTGGTGCCCACTTTCAGCATGGTCTCATAACCGAAAGCCAAATCACCACCAAGCGGTGAAAGAAATTCGTATTTAACTGACCGTGTTTTTTTTCGCATTGCCGTAGCAGTTTCCGTAACATCATAGTTGTCCGGTGCAAATAGAGTTTTAGTGCCGTTTTGATAGGTAATTTCTATTACATCTGTTTTTGCAATCACTATAACTGGCCCATCGAGGTTGTTGTAAGCACGATATTTAATTTCTTCCAAACCAATTTCTACAACCTTTGCCTGGATGGTGTCTTTTTTTGTACGGATATAATCCTGTGCATGAGCAGATGAAAAAGCGAGCAAAAGAAAACAAACAAATAATTTGATTGGAATATTTTTCATGGCCTTTTTTTTGGTTAAACGCAAAACAAGGTATGAATATTTTCTGTCAAAAGTCAAGAACCAAAAAAAGTCAAGAGTCAAGAGTCAAAAGTCAAGAAAAAAGGAGCAAACCAACAACAAACAACTAACAACTAACAACCAACAACTAACAACCAACTACTCAACAGTAACCGACTTCGCCAAATTTCTCGGCTGATCAACATTGCATCCACGCATTACTGCAATGTGGTAGGAAAGCAACTGTAATGGAACCACAGCAATCAATGGCATCAGCAAATCGTCGGCCTCAGGAATTTCAATTACATAATCTGCTAAATCTTTTACAATAGTATCACCTTCCGTTACGATAGCAATTATTTTTCCTTTACGAGCTTTTACTTCCTGGATATTGCTGACTACTTTTTCGTAAGTCTCGTTTTTATTGGCGATAACAACAACTGGCATTGCCTCATCGATGAGTGCAATCGGACCATGTTTCATTTCGGCAGCAGGATATCCTTCTGCATGGATGTATGAAATCTCTTTCAGTTTCAAAGCTCCTTCAAGTGCAACCGGGAAACCATAGCCCCGGCCTAAGTATAAAACATTGCGTGCGTCTTTGAATTTTGCCGCAAGTTTTTTAATGGTCTCGTTCGTGCTAAGTACTTTCTCAACCTTAGCCGGAATTGCTTCAAGTTCAGCAATGAGCTGGTGAAATCTTGAGTCTGTAATTGTACCTCTGTAACGGGCAATTTGCAATGCGATTAATGTAAGAACTGTCACCTGTGCAGTAAACGCTTTTGTAGATGCAACTCCGATCTCCGGTCCTGCATGTGTGTATGCGCCAGCATGTGTTGCTCGTGGAATAGAAGCTCCAACTACATTACATACTCCGAAAATAGTTGCTCCTTTGGATTTTGCCAATTCAATAGCGGCAAGCGTATCGGCAGTTTCTCCCGATTGAGAAATTGGTATTACGATATCATCTTCATAAATTACCGGGTTGCGATAACGGAATTCAGAAGCATATTCAACTTCAACAGGAATCCGCGCCAGATCTTCGATCAGGTATTCAGCGACTAGTCCGGCATGCCACGAAGTTCCGCAGCCAATGATTACTATCCGTTTAGCATTGGCGAATTTTTTTTCATACTCTGCAACTCCACCCAGCCTGAGAAAACCTTTATTGGCATCAATTCTACCACGCATACTATCCCAGATGGAACGCGGCTGCTCATAAATCTCTTTCAGCATGAAATGCTCATATCCGCCTTTTTCAAGCAACTCGAGTTTGATCTCGAGTTCATGGATATAAGGTGACTTTACCTGGTTGTCAATCGTCTTAATGGTAAGCTGTCCATCTTTTATAAAAGCAACTTCACCGTCATTCAGGTAAATAACATTGTTCGTGTATTCTATAATCGGTGTTGCATCCGATGCAACGAAGTATTCATTTTTTTCTTTCCCTACTCCACGCCCAATCGGACTTCCCTTCCTTGCACAGATCAATTCATTCGGATTATCTTTTGACAATACAACAATTGCATAGGCTCCGATAACTTCTCCCAGTGCGAGACGTACGGCTTCATCAAGAGTTACATGTGCATTATCATGAATGTCTTCGATCAGGTGAATTAAAACTTCTGTATCAGTATCACTCTTAAAAGTATGTCCTCTCTTTTTCAATTCCTCTTTTATAGAAGAATAGTTTTCAATGATACCATTATGTATAACTGCAAATTTCCCTGACTGAGAATAATGCGGATGCGCGTTTCTGTCATTCGGTTCACCGTGTGTTGCCCAACGGGTATGGCCCATTCCGACGTGACCGGAAATATCTTTATCCTTCGCGAAATTATTCAGTTCGCTGACCTTGCCTGCCTTCTTATAAATTTTCAGATCGCCGTTCAGGATAGCAATTCCTGCGCTGTCATATCCACGATATTCCAGGCGTTGCAATCCTTTAATTAGTATCGGGTATACTTCGCGATGTCCGATGTAAGCTACAATTCCACACATATGCTTTATTGATTAATAAAATTTAGTATACTGAATCGAGAGTTTCATTTTTGTATTCAGATTGGCTCCGCTTTTGACAATTGCCCTCGTAGCTTCAACTCCGCTACCTGAAACAATAAGGTAAAAATCACCAATGGTAACTGTTCCATTCAGATATCTTTGAAGATGGCGCGCGATGTTGAATGCATATCCATCCGATGTTGCATTTAAAAAGCCACCATAATAACCTGCAGTTTCATAGTAGTCAATCGGGAAAATTGTTTCACCGCTTTCATTTTTTGTAACGAGCAATAACCTGACAGGAAGAGGATAAAGTAAATTTCCATTCTCTGCAGGTATCGTTAACTCAGCCCGGTTAATTAAGATACTGCCTGAATCAAGAAAATGTTTCAAAAATGGGAATGTAATTTTAGTTTTTACCCCTGCCATAGCCTGAGTATAGTTGATTGAATCGTTTGGGTCAGGAGTAGTGAGCTGCATTCCCACATCTGATCCGGTGTAATCATGAGTAAAATGATTGACTCGGGCACCGGTAAGTGAAAAATCGTAGGATTTACTCACATTAGAAGTATCCGAAGTATCATGAAAATAAAGCGAGAGTTTAGATTTGAAAAAATTAAAATATGAAATAGCTCCTTCTAATCCCGTATTTGGCATCGATGCCTTCAGGTATATTCCCTTAAAATAATTCAGCCAGAGTGCATTTGAAGAAAGGGTGGCTTGACCATTTAGCGCCAGAATACTGTCGGCCAAAGCACTGCTTAATCGAATCCGGATATGAGCACTCAATGTAGTAATTGAATCAACAGAAATCCTGGTTATTGGTTGAGGCTTAAATGTCAATGAGCCCAATGGTGTCGGGTCGTATTGAAAAGTTCTGTTAGAATAATAACTGCTATCAGTACGCATATCTTCAGATAACCGGTAAACATCTATTGTCTGATCTGCCAATGTATCACCTTGATAACCGGAATATTCAATTAT
>JANWID010000223.1 GCA_025450095.1 Bacteroidia bacterium
GCTGGGCAAAAACAGCACAGTTGGTCTGGGAAGTGTGGTTACCAAAGATGTTGCTGATAATGAAATTGTGATGGGCAACCCTGCAATGACTATGAAAGACTTTTTAATATTCAGGGAAAAACAAAAGGAAATTATTTCTGATCACAAGAAGGATATCGAAGGTAAGAATGATTGAAGCTCCCTCATGTGTGGCATCGCAGGAATAATTGACCCAAAGCAGACACACCATGGCAACATGGAGCTGTTAAAGGCTATGCTGAAGATCCAGAATCACCGGGGACCTGATGATACTGGTACATGGACTGATGAACATATTTTTCTGGGACATAACCGTCTTAGCATAATTGATCTCAGCGAAGCTGCCAACCAACCCATGCATTACAAGGCTTTTTCGCTTGTGTTTAATGGGGAGATTTACAATTATGTTGAATTGCGTGAGGAACTGATTAAGAAAGGTCATCAGTTCGTTACACATTCTGATTCGGAAGTAATTCTGCACGCTTTTGAAGAGTGGGGAAGCGATTGTGTAACGCGTTTTATTGGTATGTGGGCTTTTGTGATCTGGGATCGCAATAACAAATCATTATTCGCTTCCCGCGACCGGTTTGGTATTAAACCGTTTAATTATATTCATGAAGGTCCACGTTTTGTATTTGCTTCCGAAATAAAAACCTTAAAAAAATCGCCTATCTATTCCGGCGACATAAACAAAGCCCAGGTATCACGGGCTTTGCAGATGGGATGGCTTGGCTATTATGATGAAACATTTTATACCAAGGTAAAACAACTACCCGCTGCACATAATCTCATTTTTGATAGTAGTGGAATTAAAATTATTCCATATTGGGATCTGCTTACCGGTAAATACAGCGGGCTTTCTTTCAGCGAAAAATGCGACACATTTTACAGCCTTTTCGCCGACAGTATAAAGCTGCACATGCGGAGTGATGTACCGGTAGCAAGTTGCCTGAGTGGCGGACTCGATAGCTCTGCCATTGTTTCCATGGTACAGACGTTGCATCCTGGTATGAAATATAAATCATTCAGCGTTTATTACGAAGGGGAGGGTGACGTCGATGAACGGCCGTTTGTCCAGGAAGTCATTAATAAATATCCCTCCATCGATCCATATTATTATTGTCCGACAGACAAAGAAGTAATGGATGAGTTTCCTCGTGCTTTTTACCATGCTGAAGTCCCGGTTACCGGAAGCTCATTCGTATCACAATATTTCCTGATGAAGATGATCGGGAAAGCGGGAATTAAGGTAGTTCTCGACGGGCAGGGGAGTGATGAGTACCTGGCTGGCTATATGCATTCCTTTTACCGGTTAATTGGTGGTATGATGAAACAGGCTCAACTGGCGTCAGCTTTAAGTGAAACCGTACGGGTTAACAAGCGCATTGGAAATGGTTCGTTTAAGTCAGCCGCACACCTGGGAAAATCGCTTTTGGCAATGACACGTACAGAACAACAGTTATATGCGCTGGAGTATGCAAGATACTATCCGTTCCTTACTGATATTTCTCCCGATCCTGCTCCATTTGTATTGGATGATAAACCCGGTACACGGCTCGATCAATTCTTATATCACCTGCTATTTACTACGAGTCTGCCTTCGCTGCTTCATTATGAAGACCGCAATTCAATGGCTTTTTCCGTTGAATCACGCGTGCCGTTTCTCGATCACAGGTTGGTGGAGTTTGCATTCACCTTAAATGACGAAGACAAAATCCGGAAAACAGAAACCAAATACATTCTTCGGGAGTCATTATCCAAAGTGCTTCCGGAAGCCATTTATAAACGAAAGGATAAAAAAGGTTTTGTCACTCCTGGTGAAAACAAATGGTTACGCGGACCACTTTCTTTTTTACTTCAGAATACTTCCAATCTGCCTGATTTCATTGATAAGCAAAAAGCCAACCGTATTATTAACGACTATCGCAATGGTGATAATAGTAAAGCTACCCTTGTGTGGCGGCTTGCAACTTTAACGGACTGGGTGAAACAGGTGTAGAAAATTGTTTTTTACGATAAGAAATTATCTTAGTAAACTATAAATTTTCCTGAAGTTGATTCACCGGACTTGATTTTTACTGTGTAAAAATAAAGACCGGAATTCAGATGTTCGCCATTAAATATAGTCCGGGATTGTGTAAGAAAATTTCTTTGTATAGTTTTTCCACTGATATCCGTAACAATAAATTCAGGCTCATCAGCGAGAAACTTATCATCAAGAATAATAAATGATTCAGAACGGAAAGCATTTGGATACATGATAGCAAAAATTGCATTCTTGTTTTCTTCAACAGATAAAATTTCTGAAAGAGTGATTTTCCAGACTCCGTCAAGGTTAGTACCAACATAAACATCAGATTGAGAAGCAACAGATCCTGTGATTTGAGTACCAACCGGAGCCGGAGTGAGATACTGGAAAGTTTGTCCTGAATCCAGGGAAAGCATTATGAACCCTGTTGCAGAACCAAGAACAATATTCCCCGAAGTGCTTACATCCTCAAACATATCTGCAGTACCCTGGCCCCATGTAGCACCATTGTCTGTTGAAATAAAATTTCCGGATAATGCATAGCTTGCAGCTATAACGTTATTTCCGATTGTAGTCAGATCAACGATATATTCACCTGCAGCCCCTGCGGGTGTCCAGGTAAAGCCAGCATCGGTAGAAACAAAAATACCGTCAGCATATGTGCCAGCAACGATATTGCTTCCGCTTATTGCTACACAACTTACAGAAGCATTGTTGAAACCAGTATTTTCAAAAGACCAGGTCACCCCAAAATCACCGGAACGAAGAATCCCATTATTCAGTGCAGCCCCTATAACGAGAGAATCGGCAACATCAACTCTCGGGCAAAATGTAATAAAAGGATTTCCGGGAGTGCCATTTATCAAAGTCCAGCTATTTCCGGAATCGGTGCTTTTGTAAATTCCAAAATCACTTGCTGTATAGAGATCAGTTCCTCGAGTAATCAGGTCGAGCGTATTTCGCAAACCCAAACCTGAAAATGCCCAACCTGAAGAAGTATAATTGGAAACTCCGTAAATATTTGAGCCAACAAACAAGGTATCGTTTAACATTGTCATTGCTTCTGTTAAAATAGGAGTTATTCCCACATTCATTTCAGTCCATATATTCCCCTGGTTCGCACTTGCAAATACTCCACGATTGGTTCCGGCATATATAGAAGTGCCTTTTTTGTAAATGCTAAAACAGAAATTTACATCCTGGTTAAAATTAACGGTCGACCAGGTTTGCGCTCCGGTATCTGACACAATTAGATTATCAACTGCAGCAGCAAAAATTTTGTTACCATCAAGGCAGAAATCACGAATTTCAACATAAGGGATCATTGGTTCAAATGCCTGCCAGTTAACGCCATTATCAGATGATTTAAATACACCCATGACCGAGCTGTAAGCCATTGCATAATTTCCACTCAGGTAAAGTCTGTTTACAGTAGTAGCAGGCAGGGAAACCTGAGTATAGGTTGAACCTATGTCAGTTGACCTGTAAATACCATCGTCAGTGGCTGCAAGTACGGTTGATCCTTCTGATGCAAATCCATAAATAAAAGCTGATCCCAGGTTTTGAGTTATCTGGTTCCAGTTAACTCCCAGATCGGTCGAACGGTAAATATAATCACCTGCTGTAGCAGCCAGCAGAATACCATCTTCAACAATTAACGAATTGATCTGGGCCGAAGCCGGGGGATCATTAATGGTGTTCCAGGTTAAACCATTGTCAGTTGAAAGATAACTTTGGGGAAATGCAAAAGCCACAATAGTGTCTCCTGAAGCGGACACATTTTCAACAGTATTTGTCTGGTATAAGTCTGGTATAATATTCCACTGTAGGCCATTATTAGATGAGCCCAGAACGCCATTGGCGGTGACCGTATACAAATCGGTCGATGTACCCCTGATCCAATACGCAGGTTCTCCTTGTAATCCGGTCAGATGTTGCCATTGTGCGTTTGCAGGTATAGTAGCAGATATTATACTTACTATGAAACTAACAAGTATAAGATTTAAGTAAAGTCTATTCATGATGATTGTTTTTCCTGCTTCAAAAATAACATAAATAATAGGATTCCTTGTTCAAAAATACCAGGAGTCTTACTGAAAAAAAGAAAGGAATGGATTACCGTGAAAAACCTACCGGTACTTTGGTAGTGAAAGCTTCGGAGGAACTCTGAACTTTCAGAATATAAACACCTGAAGCAATACCTGATGTATTTAATGTTACAATATTTGTTCCTTCATCAAGGCTGGCCGACTTTGAAATGATTGGCTTTCCTTCCACACTAAACAGGTAAATCATAAAATTGCCGGAATCTGGAGTCTTAATAATCAGACTCAGTTCTTCAGGGTTAGTCGGAATCACGGTAACTTCGAGTGCATTTGTTTTAGTACAAGGTGCCGCCATAATCGGACCGAATTCAGATTCAACTCCGTCAAAATCGGTCTGGCGTAGCTTATAATAATACAGAGTTGCTGCAATGCCTGGGACTGTGTAGGAATAGTTATTTACAGAATTGGAGTTACCGGCTCCGGGAACAGTTCCTACAGTCTCATATGAAATTCCATCACGGCTTTGAAGAAGTGTGAAGAAGCTATTATTAACTTCAGTTGCGGTCGACCATTTCAATTCAGTTCTTTCACCTTTACAGGTACCATTGAAATCGAGCAGGGAGATAGGTAAGGGATTTAGCAGCCCTGAAAGCGTCCACCAATTTAACGGGAAGTAAGTAGCACCCTGCATCAATGTACCGGCACCACTTGTGGATTGTAATCCCTGATAAGGATATTGCCATCCTGGAACTGGTAGCGGAATCCAAGCCTGCGCCCTTGGATTGGCGATGCTACCCAACTCCGCAGCTGTGACCATAAAATTCATATTTGCAACCGGGTTGACTCCTGTAGTTCTGATAAACCAGAAACGGTCAACCGTATTTGCGCTGTTGTCAGCACCTGTTAATCCGTGTAGATGAACTACCCCGGGTGGAAAAGGAATATTATCCGGAAGGGGAGTATGGTAGGTAGAAACAAACAGTGTATCAGCATTACCACTTGTAAGATCGAAAATATATGGAATGTAACGGGTAGCATCATATCCAAACGGTACAACATGAGCTCCGACTCTTGTACCTATTTTCCAGATAACGCTTGCAGTAGAATCATACACTTCACTTCTGATATACCCGGCTGTACGTGTAATAGCCGAAAGAGAATCCCTTTCAATAATAATTGACCTACCTCCGGTAAGAGGATTATGATCAATATCCAGGTTTAATTCTCCAGCGGTTAATATCAGCTTATTCCGCACAAATACAGAACGGTCGTTCGGTGTATTGGTCGGATATGCAAATACAGAATTGGCCGGACCTGTGTTATTAATTTCAAGGTTGTAATATTTCTGGGGAACAGCAGTAGCTGTACCAACTCCAATACCTGTTATCACCTGGGTGTTGATGCCGTAATATTCAACAACACTATTGGAGAGTAATAGGAAAGTCATTGCCCCGGTGCTATTGATAGCAGCTGTATTAGTACCATCATACATTCCCTGAGCCCTGGATGTACGTAGTCTTCCAGATATCCGGATACCGGAGTATGCCTGAAGCGCATTACTGAACAACTGATTTCCTTGCAGATCCAATACACTACCTGTATTTACTATCAGAGAGTTGAAGTACGGTGTTACATTGAGTGAAGCAACCTGTATATTTCCTGTAGCAACTACCAGTGTAGTACCTGTTAATATGCTTTGTTCAACCTGCTGAATAGAATGTGTTGTAGATGTTCTGTTAAAAGTTGAAGAACCTGCACGTCCGTAATAAATTGCTCCGGAAACCGAATTCGTTCCTGGAAGCGCCATTGTCATGGAACCAGTACCGCCATAAGTAATAACAGGACTGTTAATAGTCAGGTATGATTGTGTACTGGCAACATTGTTATCAAAATTGATTATTCCACCTGTATGACTAAAATCACCAGTGGCATTGTTATCATAATTGACTCTTACATTAATAGTATTATAGGAGGGATCAGCTGTATTTTTATGAAGATAAAATGTTCCTGCTGATTGCGTATATCCTCCGTTTATATTCAATGTAGCAGGCATATTTCCTGCCTGAACAGTTATTTCACCATTAGTCATGGAAAAGTTTCCGATTACAGAAGCTACAAGTGTGTCACTGTGTGCAGATAAATATGTAATACCACCATTAACTGCCAGATCAGCATTGAAATTCAGATAAACGGGATGCGGATTTGGGAGATTGGTTCCTGGTGATGAATTGAAGCTGTTTTGTCCGCCGGAAATATTCACATTTCCTGTAACAGTAAAGGTTTCTTTTCCCCTGGCAAGCGAAGAAATAAATTTACCTGCTGCGCCTGTAATGTTAAAGTTACCTCCAATTGTAACTCCGAGTCTCATATTACTTACTACTGCACTGGTTTCAGTAAACCCTATAAAAGTAAATGAATCGGTAGCGGCAGTATTAAAGGTAATCTGCAACAAACTATTTATTGTGAACTGAGATATGTTTGCTACATTATGAACAGAATAATAACCACTGAAATTACCACCATTGAAAGTAAGGTTACCGATAGTGAAATTTACTATACCATCATTCGGTGTGGTGCGGTTATCTATACCCCTGAAGAATCCACCACTCATAAGGTAGTTAACTCCGGTAGTAAAAGTGAAGTTCCCGGTTTCGTTGTTGGGTTTATTGTTATAGATTCCATAAAAGCGTCCTGCCTGGAGTGTAAAATTTGCAAGCGCGTTAAATGTCATATTGCCGGTACCGTTATATATCCCGGCGAATCCTATACCTTGTCCGGTTCCGGAATTCTGTATAGTGAATGCACCTGTACTTTTGAAGACAGCGTTTCCCAGTCCGTAATTAATACGGAAGTAATCCGAAAGACTTGTTGTGTTCATAAGGTAAGCACCTCCGACAACAACCGAATCAAGACCTGTACTGAGTGTATCGATCTGGCCAATAAATTTTCCTGCAGTCTGTGTTAGATTGCTGACCACGTTCAGAGTCATAGCTCCTTTGTGTTTCGCAATTGTCAGGTTGGAGCTAATTCCATTTATGATAACACTTCCTCCGACATGGACACGTATTTTCTGATTGCTGTTAGGTGCATCCAGGAATACTGTGTTGGAAACTCCGCCGCTGATATTAATATCATTATTGATGGTAAAGCTTGGAATACCTGTAGCGTGTGGTAAAAAGTAGTTACCGCCCATAAAAGTATTCGCTGTTCCTCCGGATATATTCAGGTGATTGGTAACAAATGTCAGGTTACCACTGTTCCCGTCGAGAAAACGTACCATTCCGGGGGCACCTGAAATATTTGTATTTCCGTTTACAGTAATCTGAACCGGGGCAATACACCCACTGACAAAATTTACATTTCCACCGTTTATAACCAGGTTACCATTAACTGTCATTGCATATGTGCCGA
>JANWID010000224.1 GCA_025450095.1 Bacteroidia bacterium
CCGTTATTTTATATGTTCATTTCTTTTTCCAGGAACTTGCTTTTAATCATGCTGCTGGTGCTGATGAACCTAACTGCATTTTCGCAGGGTAAGCAGAAATTTACAATCAGCGGGTATGTGAAAGATGCAACGACCGGTGAATATATGATCGGTGCTAATGTTTACCTGAAAGAAGTATTGAAAGGTGCTGCCACTAACCAGTACGGGTTTTATTCACTGACGTATGATGAAGGAGAATACACGCTGGTGATAACTTACCTGGGTTATAAAGAAAATTCACAAAAGATAATACTCAATAAAGATCTCCGTGTGAATGTGGCATTGGAAGAGTCAGCAATACTTACCCAGGAAGTAGTAATTACAGGAGAAAAGGAAGATGAAAATGTGCAGTCACCTCAAATGGGTAAGATGGAAATGGATGTGGAGAAGATTAAAACACTGCCCGCATTTATGGGAGAAGTTGACATTCTCAAATCAATCCAGTTGTTACCAGGAGTTCAGTCGGCAGGGGAGGGCAACTCCGGATACTATGTAAGGGGTGGAGGACCCGATCAGAACCTGATCCTGCTGGATGAAGCTGTCGTTTATAATGCTTCACATTTGTTCGGATTCTTTTCAGTTTTCAATGCTGATGCCGTAAAAAATGTTTCACTTATAAAAGGAGGTATGCCTGCACAGTATGGTGGAAGGCTTGCATCGGTACTTGATATTTCCATGAAGGAAGGCAATTCAAGAGAATATCATGTTGAAGGAGGACTGGGTTTTATAGCGTCACGAGTTACCATTGAAGGACCGATAAAAAAGGACACTGCATCGTTTATAATTTCCGGAAGGAGAACGTTCATTGATTTATTTTTGAGGGAACCATTTGTGGATGCAAATTCAAATGCCGCTGGTAACAGTTATTATTTTTATGACCTGAATACAAAAATCAATTACAGATTATCTGATAAGGACCGGTTTTTCATAAGCGGGTATTTCGGAAGAGATGTTTTTAAATTTTCCAGTGCTGCATCCGGTTTCAAAGCGAGGATTCCCTGGGGTAATGCAACCGCTTCCGCCCGGTGGAACCACCTTTTCAATGATCAGCTGTTTTTGAATACAACACTGGTTTTCTCCGATTATAATTTTTCATTCGGTGCGGAGCAACAGCAATTCGAATTCAAATTATTTTCCGGAATACGTGACTGGAACGGGAAAATTGATTTTACTTATTTTCCAAACATCCTGCATCAGGTAAAATTCGGCATGAATTATACTTACCACACTTTCACGCCATCAAATGTGTCGGCCCGTTCCGGGGAAACACAATTCGATTTGGGTGAAATCGTGAAGTTATATTCACATGAAGGTGCTGTATATGCAAATGATGAATGGGATATCACGGAGCGACTAGCAGTGAATGTTGGTCTGCGTTATACTTACTTTAACCAGGTAGGCCCGTTCACACGGTATGTCCAGGATGAGAATCTCGAAATACAGGATACAATTTATTACGGCAATGGGGAAAGTATCCAGGCGTATAATCATATCGAACCTCGTTTTTCAACAAAGTTTTCGCTCACGAAAAGTTCCTCAGTTAAAGGTTCAGTTACACAAAACTACCAGTACGTGCATATGACATCGTTGTCGTCGGCATCACTGCCTACAGATGTCTGGGTGCCTTCTTCAACTGTAGTAAAACCACAAGTAGGATGGCAATATGCACTTGGTTATTTTAAAAATTTCAAGGATAACCTGTGGGAGACTTCTATTGAAGTTTATTATAAGGATATGAAAAACCAGATTGAATATCGTGAAGGTGCTCAACCTGATGAGGACATCAAGAACAACCAGGATAATAATTTTGTGTTTGGTGATGGCTGGTCATATGGTGCTGAATTTTTTGTAAATAAAACGAAAGGCCGCTGGAACGGGTGGGTGGGATATACCATATCCTTTACAGAGCGCCAGTTTCCTGATCTGAATAACGGAAAAACATTTCCTGCAAAGTACGACCGCAGGCATGATGTTTCCATCGTGTTCAGCTATGAGCTTAATAAACGTTGGACTTTCGGAGCAACATGGATATATGCTACAGGCAATGCACTGAATCTTCCGCAAAGCCGGATGTTCCTCAACGGACCCGTTGATCTATCCCAGTATTTTTCCAACCCGAGCATTCCTGGACAGATCTATTATGAGTATGGCGAAAGAAATTCATACCGGCAGGATGCTTATCACCGGCTTGATATTTCCGCAACACTGAAAATGAAGAAAAAGAAAAAATGGGAGTCGAGCTGGAATTTTTCAGTTTTCAATTTGTATAACAGGCATAATCCGTATTTTATTTATTTCGACGATTCGATTAATGAATCAACCGGGCAGTTTCAGATACAGGCGAAGCAGGTATCGTTATTTCCCATATTGCCATCCGTTACTTACAATTTCAAATACTGATTACATGAGATACTGCAAAAATCCATTGTTGCTGTTGTTTCTGGCAGTTGTAACAAATCTCTTCCAGTCGTGTGAAAAAGATATTACTGTGGATCTGCCTGAACCGGAGTCCAGGATTGTGGTGGAAGGTTACATAACACCTGGCGTTTCAGCATATGTTTTTATTTCGAGATCAGTTGCCTATTTTGCTCCTGTGGACTCTGCTTCATTAGTCAGTTCTGCAGTTAAAGGTGCGCTTGTTACATTATCGGATGGAACATCAACTGATACACTGGTGGAGCTTGCGCCCGATATCGGTTACTTATATATTTCTCCAAACATGACCGGTGAAGTTGGAAAAACCTATTCGCTGAATATTGTTACATCCGACGGGAAAACAGTTTCATCAACCACAACAATTCCTGCACTCGTCCCCCTTGATAGTATATGGTTCAAACCCCAGAATGAAACAGATTCACTCGGCTGGACATGGGCGCGATTATCTGACCCCGGTTCAGCTGTAAATAATTACCGTTGGTTTGCAAAAAGGCTTGGTAAGGATAATGATTTTATTGCACCGATTGGTTCCGTTCTGGAGGATAAATTTTTTAACGGTTTGAGCTTTGATTTTGCGTACAACCGTGGAAAAGCTCCAAATTCCCTTGCTGAAGATGATAACAATGAAGAGGAAGGCTATTTCAAAAAAGGTGATACCATTGTCGTGAAATTTGCATCCATTACCAAAGAAAGCTTTGATTTCTGGCGATCGGCGGAAACGCAGTCATCTTCCAATGGCAATCCTTTCGGATCTCCTGCCCCGTTAAAAGGCAACATTGAAGGCGGAATCGGTATCTGGGAAGGATATTCGTTCAGCCTGGATACTACTATTGCTGAATGAAAGTCATCTGTTTCATAATAGAAATGGAATATTAATTTTGCACAACCAAAAATTATTCTTCGAAACGAATGTCTGAACATGTTAAGTGCCTGATTATAGGTTCCGGTCCTGCCGGTTATACTGCTGCAATTTATGCTGCCCGGGCGGATCTTAAACCTTTAATGATACAGGGTCTGCAGCCCGGTGGGCAGCTCACAATAACTACCGAAGTGGAAAATTATCCAGGTTATCCATCAGGAACTCATGGTCCTAAAATGATGGAAGATTTTAAGGCGCAGGCAGAACGGTTTGGCACGGATATCCGCTGGGGATATGTTTCATCGGTTGATTTTACCGGGCCGGTTCATAAAGTTATTGTTGATGAAAAAACAGAGATAACTGCTGATACCGTTATCATCGCTACTGGTGCATCTGCAAAATGGCTGGGACTGGAATCAGAACAAAGACTAAATGGTTTTGGAGTATCTGCATGCGCTGTGTGTGACGGGTTCTTCTTTAAGAACCAGGATGTAGCAATTGTCGGGGCAGGGGATACAGCTGCGGAAGAAGCGACGTATCTGGCTAAGTTATGCAAACAAGTTTATATGATTGTTCGCAGAGATGAGATGCGTGCCTCTAAAGCTATGCAACACCGTGTTGAAAACACACCGAATATAGAAGTAATATTCAACAGTGAAACTAAGGAGATCCTTGGTGATAAAGGTGTCGATGGTGCTTTGATTGTTGATCGTACCACAGGGAAAGAGCGTTTACTTAGAGTTACAGGTTTCTTTGTAGCAATAGGACATCAGCCGAATACTGAAATTTTTAAGGGCTGGTTAGATATGGATGATACCGGTTACATCAAAACCGTACCGGGAACAACCCGCACCAATATACCCGGAGTATTCGCATCCGGCGATGCACAGGATCATGTTTACCGCCAGGCCGTAACAGCTGCAGGTACCGGATGTATGGCAGCTATTGATGCGGAACGTTTTCTTGCATCATCCGGGATTCATTAACTCAAAGGTTTTTCAAACCAGGATCACTTCTGTTGCACCGCTACCATATTTCCGGAAGTCGGCATCCCGGAAAGTAATGCCCTGGTAGTTTTGCAGCTCTCTGCGGATTTCGTGCTTCAGTTTTCCATTACCCACACCGTGAATAAATATGATACGGTGAAAACGATTTCTAAGGGCGGCATCCATTTCCATAGTGAACCGGCTCAATTGCAATTGTAACATTTCACTGTTTGTCATCCCAGCAGGTGATTCGGTCAGTTCCTCTATATGAAGATCTACTTCCTTTTCAATTTCAATTGTGCCTGGCCGGATCGTATCCTGCTTCGTATTTTTATTTAAACGCGGTTTACCAAAATGTGATTTTAGTTCTGCAATTCCTGGTGACAGATCTTTGTCTACATTCTCTTCTTCTGAAGATTTCAGACTGGCAAACAATACTGATTTTTGCGCGAACGATAATAACCCGGGAATATTTTTATCAGCTGATTGTAATGTTGGAATCATGACGCTGAATTCCTTTCTGAAGCTAATGGGATAACCTCTGCTTTCTGATACATGGAAAATTCCATTCAGTAAAAATGATTTAATACTTATCAAAGCAGATCGTTCAAAAGCTGCGAGGTTCATTATGCTTTCCGGATCGAGAGTTCCAAATTGCAATCCGATCCATTTTTCATTTTCATGGGTATAGCAAACAAAAAGCAGTTTGTGTTCAGTACGATTCACAAGGAAATAATTCAGAGCTCCACTTAACACGGCACCGGTTGCACCGGGAATGACTACAGCAGTAATTGTATCCGCTTCACAAATAGAAATAATATCATCAGACAGGATTTCCGGATGGATTTTTTTTTCTTCAACAACCGGATCCGGAATAAATGTTTCAATCTGCGAAGAAATTTTAACCAGCTCCTTTTCATTTACCGGGATTTCGAATCCATCTTCAATTTCAACGATAACGTTATTTCCCTGGTATCCTTTTACGATTCCTTCCTGTTTCTCATTGACAAAACTCACTTTGTCGCCTGGTGAAAATTTCATCATAGGGTAACGAATTTACGAATTCCGCCTTTGGCGGCTACGAATCTACGAATTACGAATATTCAGAGATTTTTTAAAAGAACAGTATTCCCACCAAGTTGGGCAGGCATAATTCCTTGCTCGCCATATTTTTAGAAATAAAGCCAATAGAATTTACTCTTTCCGTTTTGATTTATTTCGAGTGTAGGTGCTGGTATCTTGATAAAACCAAATAATCCAAACACGCTTTTGAGCACTTTGCTTCGCACCCGGATTTTTGTTAGGTCGATATCGGGTGCAATATAATACTGGCGAAAACGTGTAGTTTCCTGTGGTGATTCACCATCATTATAAACAACATTATCGGTGGCCCCTGTCATTCCTTCAGCCCCATAACCCCCGGCAATATTCAACCAACGTGGAAATTTTGAATCCTGGGGCAGGAATGAATATATATTACCCGACAGCCAATATGTCTGACCGTTATAATCTTTAAATAATGTTTCCGGAAACCCGGAACCCAAAAGGTCCGGATTGAATTCATTATACTCGGTATCGTGCCATGAAAATTTTATTTTCAAACGCTGTTCTTTCCAGGCAAGTTCCTGTGATATCGCCAGGGCAGATCCGGTTACATTGGCAATCATATCACCGGTTGAAAATCCCCATTGCTCGGAGAATCCGTCGAAAACTTCAATCGTGGTGAGAAATGCAAGGCCCAGACTCCCACCGATCCAGGTTGCTTTTTTATGCGGCATGCCGGTCCACTGCATGAGGTCAATGCCCCATTTCCCGAGATAATAAGCAGAACCGAAATGACCTGCCTTATCTACCTGCAACCATTCTCCGTTGTCATCAAAAGTATGAAAGGAACCTAACGGGTAATCATCATACCAGAGGAAATATAAACCGGTCATAGAACCCGCATATGCTGCACCCAGGCTCCAGCCTACTAATTTTCCTCTGTCCCTGTCATATGATTTTGCAGGCTCCCAGAAGCTCAGGGTATCCTGGGCGGTCATGCTTTTCGCGAAAAGAATAAAGCAAAACATGAATACCGTGAAGAATTTCCCGTAGCCGGGGCAGCTTATAAAAAATAACCGGGATATCCTACCAATGAAATTTTTCATCTTCAGTGTTAACGGATTCCGGCTAAATGTTTTTAGAACCGACAATCAGGAGAGCAACACTTTTTTGGCTTCATCGAGTATTTCGAACGCTGCTTTTTTCGAACTTGATTCAGCATAGGTACGTAACACAGGTTCGGTACCGCTGGCACGGATCATCAGCCAATCACCGTTCTCAAAGAAGTATTTATAACCATCGAGATCTTCCACCCGGCTTACTTTGTATTTTCCAAAAGAATGGTAATTGCCCGCTTTACAGTTTTCCAAAACCTTCTGTTTGATTTCTTCCTTGATATGAAGATCATTCCTTTCAAATGAAAAAGGCCCTGTAATTTCATATACTTCTTTTATCAGCTCGTTCAAAGTTTTTCCGGATTTCGCCATGAATTCCCACAAAACAAGTCCCATCCAGATTCCATCACGTTCCGGAATATGACCTTTAATTGCTATGCCCCCGGATTCTTCTCCGCCAAGCAAAACATCTTCTTTGATCATGATTTCAGCAATATACTTGAAACCTATTTTCACTACTTCTATAGGCAGATTGTAATGCGCACAAAGTTTCTGTACTCGGGGGGTTGCACTGAATGCAACACATACCTTTCCGGAAACTCCTTTGTATTTATGGAGATAATGAATTAATAAAAGGATAATGTGATGTGAATCGACGAAGTTTCCTTCGGAATCATAAAATCCCAAGCGATCCGCATCGCCATCGGTAACCAGGCCGCTGTCGATATCGCCGGATATTTTTATCATCTCTGAAAACTCAGTGAGATTTTTATGTATTGGTTCCGGTGCCTGTCCCATGAATGATGGGTTGTAATCACAATGAAGGAATGTGAGATCAGGTAACAAGCGCCGCATTACATTCTGACCCGCTCCATACATTGCATCATAAGCCAGTTGCAAACCGGAATTCCGGATCAGCTGGAGATCGAAATTTTTCTCGACATGTTCGCAGTAGCGTGTTTCCAGGTCAATGTATTCCAGGATTCCCGATTTTTCGAACTCATCAATAGACCGGTCTTCCATATTTAATTCAGGCTCTTCCTTGATCCGGTCTTCAATTTCCGTAACCAAAGCAGGCAAAAGCGGACCACCATATGATCCCTTAAGTTTAAATCCATTATACTCTGGTGGATTGTGACTGGCTGTGATGATTATGCCGAGGTCACAACCTGTTTGCAGTGTTCCCAGTGAGATCATGGGTGTGGATACAAAACCTCTTGCCAGAAAGGTTTTAATTCCTTTAATGCACATCACTTTCGCAACAGTTTCGGCGAATAATTCGCCTCCAAACCTGCAATCGTGCCCAATTAAAACTTTTGGATTTTTACTATTTGAAAGAAGCCAGTTTGCTGAAGCTTCAGATACCCTGGCAACATTTCCGACAGTAAAATCTTTTGCAATTATTGCTCTCCAACCGTCGGTGCCAAATTTAATCCTGGTCATTTTAAAGTCTGAATTTTAATTAAGTTTTATATTCTGTGGATCCTGAATCAGTAATTAACCACGTATTCGATCACCCGGTTCCAGTCTGCTGAAATCAGTCCTTTGTAATACAAGTATGAATCTTTTCTCTTAATTACCTGGGAATTGATTTTGGTAATAATAAAACTGAAATCTTTACTCTTCAGGAATTCGGGGATTGATTTTTCATTCACTATAATTTCCAGGTCAGCCATGGCATGAGTGCTCCATTCGTTAAGTGCGGAATCATTCACGAAAATGGTCATCGATTTTGGTTCAGAAGTTACTTCGCCATCGACCTTATGCCAGATTTCATTTACTTCAACACGTGTTACTTTCAATTTGTTTTTCTGAAGGTGCGAAGCAATCATATCGCCTCCCATATTGAAAAACACTTCCTGGTTATTTGTAAAAAAGTCTTCAATAGCCTTAATCAAAGCTTTGGAATTTTTCGTTTTCGTATCGGTTGCTTCTGAGAAAGTATCGATAATATAAGTCACAAATTTATCAGGTGGATAATATCCGATCAGTGATTGATTGAAGGGAATATTTTTTACAAATGTTTTCTTGATGTCTTCCGATTCTCCTGTGGTCTTAACTGATTTTCCCGCGAACTGAACGATATTATACACATAATTTTTACTTAAGATGTAAGTGGTATATGTTGAACTGTAAATTCCGCTTGCGTTGGTATTGATCCTGGATTTCAGAAAAATTTCCTTCATGTCATTGTAATCAACATATCCGAAAGCTACTTCTTCTTCCGTGCTGCTTCGGTGCACAAAAGAAAATCCCAATGTTTGCGAACTGATTTCCTTGCGGGTATTTTCCCAGGTTTCATAAATGAAAACAGTTTCAAGTTCGGAAAATAAAACACCTGAATTTTTTTCAATTTCCTTTAATGTGCTGCCCGTAATCTGAATTTCTTTTTGCGGTGAATCCCAAAGCTTGACCCGGTTTTCCGTTATTTCTTTATAAACTAATCCTGTAAGTTGTTCTACAAAATTGCAACCTGTGGAATCGGTTTGCTCTGATTTCCGCAACATCAGTAAAACCGGAATGTTATCAGCCGCGAAAACGGGTAAAACAAATCCGGTGATTACCAGCAGGAGCAATAGTCTGACTTTCAGCATTTTTTTAATCACCGGTTTTTTGGTAGGGTAAAAATAGAAAATTAGGCTGACAATTTCACTTATGATCTGATCTTGCGCCGGTTAAGTTCATTCTGAAAGCGGCGGGCATTCACCAGGTGCTCGTTATATGTTTTGGCAAAGCAATGATAACCTGAAAAATCATCTTTAGCGCAAAAAAACATGTACTCATGACGGGCATAATTCAAAACCGCATCGAGCGAAGCAATGGAGGGGATGCAGATCGGCCCTGGTGGTAAACCGGAATTCATATAGGTGTTGTAAGGAGAATCGATTTCCTTATGTACATTAAGAACCCG
>JANWID010000225.1 GCA_025450095.1 Bacteroidia bacterium
ACGTATTGGTAGGACAAACCCTGGCACTTACAATTAATACCCGATTGTATCCTGATTTACTGAATTATCATCTTACATCATCTACTTTCACTACTTCCCTCTCGGCTGATTGCAATCCCGCAACAGATATAACGGTTCCTAATTCCGCACAAACATTTACAATTCCTGCAGCAGTCATCAGTTGTTTAGGAAACAATCCGGCTAACAACACCGTTGCTAAACTTCTTGAACTTGCAAATAAAACATTAGGAGGACAGCCATTAGGTTGTGTTTCTGGTACTGCAACTCAGTCTCAAATAAATGATGCGGTAACTGCAATTAATGAAGGATTCGACAAATGCCGTATCATCAGTGGATATAATATCCGCGAAGCTGCTCAAACTGTTTCAGGAGTTGGTGGATTTAGCTTTACTTATCAGCCAAACCCAACAAATGGAATCACAAAAGCAAATTTCATTGCTCCTGTTGATGGAAATGCTACCATAGAAGTTTATAATTTGTCTGGCGCATTAGTAAAAATTGTGTACAGCGAAAATGTTTCTGAAGGTAACAGCTACACTGCAGAATTTGATGCAGCACAGTTTTCTGAAGGAGTCTATTTCTTACGCACAACTGTTGGTGATAATACCGCACACGGAAAATTGGTAATTGTTAAGTAGTTTACTTTTCCCCCAAAACCCTTCCTGAGTTTATCAGGGAGGGTTTTTTTTGTCTTTTAGTAAAACTGCTTAATGTACTGTGATTCATGTTTTTATAATAAAAGCACCTAGCTCAAAAACTATATAATTAGATTAGAGAGACCTTTCTCAAGGAGTCTGGTGATGTCTTGTTCATCATATTTTAAAATCCATAATGCATTATTAATCAATGGATAAGTTTCTTGGTTCCTGCATGTTTAATTCTATGATTAAAATTAGGTTTTTGGGCTGCAAAAAATGTAATTTTGCCGCCGAATGAAACTGATAGGTTAATCCATTTGTTTTATAATTAATGAATTCCATGATATTGTTAAGTGTTCCCTCCGATTATTTACCAATGGTTATCATGTTCCTGGTAGCTATTGGGTTTGTGCTAACCACGGTTTTTGTAACCCACTTATTGGGTCCTCAGCGAAAATCAAAGGTTAAGCTGGAAACATTCGAATGTGGAATTGAACCACAGGGTAATTCACGGATTCCATTTTCAATCAAATACTTATTAATTGCGATTCTTTTTGTATTGTTTGATGTGGAAGTTATTTTCATGTATCCATGGGCCGTTAATTTCCTGGAACTTGGGTTTTATGGATTTATTGAAATGATTATATTTATATGCCTGTTCATGCTTGGGTTTTTGTATATTGTGAAGAAGGGCGCATTGAAGTGGGAGTGAAATATTAGATATTAGATACTGGATTTGAGATTAAGAGTGCAATACGAAATAAAATAAGGTAATGGTTGAAATAACAAAAGCACCTGAAGGATTTGAAGGACCTGGTTTTTTCGCTACCAGTCTGGATAAAATGGTGGGTATGGCCCGAAAGAATTCCTTGTGGCCATTACCATTCGCCACTTCTTGTTGTGGTATCGAATTTATGGCAACTAAGGGCGCACATTATGATTTCGCAAGATTTGGTTCTGAGCGACTCAGTTTTTCTCCACGCCAGGCTGATCTGTTGATGGTGATGGGAACCATTGCAAAAAAAATGGGTCCGGTATTGCGCCAGGTTTATGAGCAAATGGCGGAACCACGTTGGGTACTTTCAGTTGGAGCTTGTGCTTCCAGCGGTGGTATCTTTGACACATATAGTGTTCTGCAGGGAATCGATCGTATCATTCCTGTGGATGTATATGTTCCGGGTTGCCCGCCCCGTCCTGAGCAAATTCTGGATGGTGTTATGAGAATACAGGATCTGGTGCAAAATGAATCGCTGCGCCGCCGCGATTCTCCTGAATATATAGCCATGTTGGCCTCTTACGGAATTGAATAAATTATTATGTCGCAGATTTCAGCACAAGCAATAGAAGAGGTATTAAAGGATATATTTCCAGGTAAAATTACTGAGGTTGAACATCCATATGATTTTCTCACAATCACTGTTTCACATGATGTGATTAAGGACGTGATCAAATATTTGTATGATCATGAAGGATTTCAGTTTCAATTTTTAACCAGCTGTTGCGGGATGCACTTTCCTGATGCTCCAAAGAAATTTGCAATGGTGTATCACCTGCATAGTCTCGTAAATAATTTCCGGTTACGATTAAAAGCATTTACCAATGAGGATCCCCCGGTGTTTCCTTCATTGACCAGCATATTCAGAGCAGCCAACTGGATGGAACGTGAAACTTATGATTTCTTCGGATTCAAGTTTACCGGCCATCCCGATCTCAGAAGGATACTAAATATGGATAGCCTGGAAGGTTGGCCAATGAGAAAAGAGTTTCCATTAGAAGATCCGTTTCGAAAAGATAAAGATGATAAAATGTTCGGGAGGTAAAGAAAAAGTGACAAGTGTAAAGTGTAAAGTGAAAGCAAACCGTGACTAACCCTGACCAATCCTGACTAATCCTGACAAGTAACCGACAACAGCATACTGCCAACTATAAAGCACCAACTGCTGACTAAGAAAAAAATGAGCAAGAAACCCGAAATTATAAATCCTTACCAGGTTCAACCTCCGTTGAAAGAATATACCATTCTTAACCTGGGTCCGACACATCCTGCCACTCATGGTATTTTTCAGAATGTGTTGAAGATGGATGGAGAAATAATTGTGGAATCGGAACCAACAATCGGATACATTCATCGTGCATTTGAAAAGCTTGCTGAACGTCGTCCTTATTACCAGATAACTCCTATCACTGATCGTTTAAATTATTGTTCATCTCCTATTAACAATATGGGATGGCACATGACGGTTGAAAAACTGATTGGTGCGCAACTTCCCAAGAGAGTGGAGTACATGCGTATCATCATCATGGAGTTATCGCGTATTTCCGATCACATTGTTTGTAATTCGGTTATTGGTGTGGATTCAGGAGCACTCACGGGCTTTGTATATATGTTCCAGGAACGTGAAAAAATTTACGAGATATTCGAAGAAATTTGTGGTGCAAGGTTAACAACGAACATCGGTAGAATTGGCGGTTTCGAACGTGATTTCAACCAGAATGCCTGGTTGAAAATTGATAAGTTCATGAAGGAATTCCCTAAGATGCTGCTGGAATTTGAAAACCTTCTGAACCGCAACCGTATTTTTATGGATCGCACTATCGGAACAGGAGCAATCAGCGTTGAAGATGCTTTGAATTATAGTTTCACAGGTCCGAATCTGAGAGCAGCCGGGTTGGATCACGATATACGTGTGTTGACCCCATATTCTTCTTATGAGGATTTTGAATTCATAATTCCTGTTGGAACACACGGTGATACTTACGATCGATATATGGTTCGACATGAAGAGATGAAACAAAGTCTCTCCATTATCAACCAGGCAATAGAAAAATTAAATAAGTTGTCCGATAAAGCCAGCTTCCATGCGGATGTTCCGGAATTTTACCTTCCTCCAAAAGATGAGGTTTATAATTCTATGGAAGGTCTTATCTGGCACTTTAAAATAGTCATGGGTGAAACCGATATCCCTAAAGGAGAAGTTTATCATTGTGTAGAAGGAGGAAATGGAGAATTAGGATTTTATTTGGTTAGTGATGGTGGAAGAAATCCTTACAGGTTGCATTTCCGCAGGCCTTGTTTTATTTTCTACCAGGCATATCCGGAAATGATCAAAGGGAATATGTTGTCGGATGCTATCCTTACCATGAGTTCCATGAATGTTATTGCCGGTGAACTGGATGCTTAGTTAGAAGACAGAAGCAAGAAGATAGAAGATAGATGCATTTATTATGTATCATCAAAAATTGTGATTTATGTTTAAAGATAAAAATGATGTAGTTTTTTCGGAAGATGCTTCGGCGTTGATCCAAAGGATCATTAAGAGGTATCCTGATGGTAAACAAAAATCAGCCATCATTCCTTTGTTGCATATTTCACAAGAGGAATTTGAAGGATGGTTGAGTTCTCCTGTAATGGATAAAGTAGCTGAGATTTTGAATATTCAGCCTATTGAAGTTTATGAAGTGGCAAGTTTTTATTCCATGTTCAATCTCAAGCCGGTTGGTAAATGTGTAATTGAAGTCTGCAGAACAGGGCCTTGTTGGTTGATGGGTGCTGAAGATATTGTGAAGTACATTGAGAAAAAGTTAAATATTAAAGAAGGACAGACTTCCTCAGATGGAATGTTTACTCTGAAAACAGTAGAGTGTCTTGCATCCTGCGGAACAGCTCCAATGATGCAGGTCGGTGAAAAGTATCATGAAAATCTGACATGCGACAGCGTTGACCAGATCCTCGATAATTACCGTTCAGGAAGTCATAGTCATATTTCACATTGGAACCAGAACAAGATCAAGGCATAATATGGGCAGGCAACTTTTACTTCAGCATTTAAATGTTCCCGGAATCCGGGGCATTCAGGCATTTCGTGCTCATGGTGGTTATTCGGCGCTTGAAAAAGCTTTGAAAATGAAACCTGATGAGGTGACTGAAGAAGTCAAAAAATCAGGACTAAGGGGTCGTGGTGGAGCCGGATTTCCTGCAGGGATGAAGTGGAGTTTTCTCGCCAAACCTGATGGTGTGCCCCGTTACCTGGTATGTAATGCCGATGAAAGCGAACCCGGTACTTTTAAAGATCGTTATCTGATGTCACTTCTTCCTCATGCTTTAATTGAGGGAATGATAGTTTCCAGCTTTGCTCTTGGTGCAAACACATCTTACATTTATATCAGGGGTGAAATGATGTACGTGTATCATATACTTGAAGAAGCAATTGCTGAAGCTTATGAAGCAGGGCTCTTAGGAAAAAATATTTTAGGTTCAGGATACTCACTTGATTTGTATGTTCACCCTGGTGGTGGCGCTTATATATGTGGTGAGGAAACAGCACTGCTGGAATCACTCGAAGGTAAACGAGGTAATCCTCGTATTAAACCACCATTCCCTGCCGTAAAAGGATTGTGGGGTTGTCCTACAGTGGTAAATAATGTTGAAACTATTGCCGCCGTTCCTCATATCATTAATATGGGTGGTGATGAATATGCTAAAATCGGCATCGGTAAAAGTACCGGTACAAAATTAATTTCTGCATGTGGTCACATCAATAAACCAGGTGTGTATGAAATTGAATTGGGACTTCCGGTAGAAGAATTTATTTATTCTAATTCATATTGCGGAGGAATCAGGAATGGAAAAAAATTAAAAGCCGTGGTGGCAGGTGGTTCTTCGGTTCCAATTTTACCTGCCGACCTGATTCTCACAACCGCAAAGGGTGAGCCCAGGCTGATGAGTTATGAATCACTGGCAGATGGCGGATTTACTTCCGGAACCATGTTGGGATCCGGAGGATTTATAGTGATGGATGAAGATTC
>JANWID010000226.1 GCA_025450095.1 Bacteroidia bacterium
GTTATGTGTTAGCAAGCATGAGAGTATTTTTTTTATTTATTGCCCTGTTTTTAACAATAAATTCCAGGGCCCAGGATCCCCTGAAAATTTACCAGGCAATCCGTATCGAAATGCCACCAAAAATTGATGGTGCATTAAATGAAGCTATCTGGTCAGAAGCTGAACCAATGACTCACTTCTACCAGTACCAACCCATTGAAGGTACTACACCTGATCACCCAATTGATGTGCGTATCGTTTATGATAACTCTGCTATTTATGTTGGCGCGATAATGTATGATAACAATCCGGATTCCATCATGGGAGAACTTGCTGCTCGCGATGCACAGGATATTAATGCTGATTACTTCCGGATATGTATCGATACATACAATAACCGCCAGGACAATTATTTTTTCGGCGTATATGCTTCAGGTGTGCAATTCGAAAATAAATTTTCTGATGAAACTTTCGATGCCGTTTGGGAAAGCTCAGCCAGCATTACAGATAAGGGATGGGTGGTTGAAATGAAAATACCTTATTCTGCCATACGTTTTCCAAAAGAAAATAACCAACAATGGGCACTCCAGGTAAACCGGTATGTGCGACGTACCCGGGAATTTACTCAATGGGCCAAAGTACCGAGCATTGCAAATAATCCAAGATTATTCTGGGGCACCATGACGGGAATATCGGATGTTGTTGCACCGATCCGGCTTTCATTCACTCCGTATTTTTCCGCTTATGTTGAAAATGCGCCGGTAATAACTAACGAAGGCAGCACCGAATATTCCAATTCCTGGTCTTATAACGTTGGGGCAGATGTGAAATACGGAATCGATGAACGGTTTACGCTTGACATGACATTGCTACCCGATTTCGGCCAGGTGCAATCGGATGATAAGGTAAAAAACCTGAGTTACCGTGAAGTGACTTATGATGAAAACCGTCAGTTCTTTAAAGAGAGTGTAGAACTTTTCGATAAGAATGATCTGTTTTATTCACGAAGGATCGGCAAGGTTCCGTCTGGATATTATTCCCTGGAAAGCCAGCTGAGTGACGGGGAATACATTGATGAAAATCCATCGCAGGTAAAATTGCTGAATGCCATAAAAATTTCCGGGCGCACGGATGATGGTTTGGGGATCGGATTTTTTAATGCCATTACCGATAACGCTTATGGAGTTATAAAAGATTCTGCCGGTCATTCACGGAAGGTCCTTACGGAGCCATTAACCAATTTCAATGTGATAGTTTTTGATCAACAGATGAAAAATAACAGCAGCGTTTACTTTATAAATACCAACGTGATCCGGGACAAGGAGTTTGATGATTCCAATGTTTCCGGAGGAGGATTTTCATTGAGCAATAAGAAAAACACATTCGCATTTGAAGCGGAAGGAGCCATCAGCCAGCAGTACAGTAAGCCGGAAGAAGGAGGAACGCGCGAATATGATAATATTATTGGTTACATGTATGGAATCCGGTTTCGGAAACTCGGAGGAACATTCGACTATGGAATCGCATATGGTGCTTATGATGATAATTATTACACGAGTGATCTCGGCTACCAGGTCATTAACAGTAAGGTGGTTTATGACTTCTATTTAAACCATAACCTGCATCAACCCTGGAAGAAATTCAGAAATTCATACAACAACATGCATTATATCTATGCAACGAATTTCAATACCGGGAAACCTGTCACACATGAAGTGAACCTGAACCTGTTCGCCACTTTTCTGAATTACCACAGTGTATTTACCGGTGGAGGATTTACTCCAGGTGATTTTTATGATTACTTCGAACCCCGGGTAGAAGGACGCTTTCATAAGGCTATACATTACTGGTATAGTTATGCTGGATTCAGCAGCGATTATCGTAAGAAGCTTGCAATAGACCTCAACATCAATGTAAGCAATTTCATCGACAGGTTTGTTTCGGAAGGATATAATATTGATATCACTCCCCGGTATCGTTTCAGTGATAAATTCACTGTAAAACTGAATACTTATATAGGATTTGATCCATATAACCTGGGTTTTGCTGATATCGATTCGAACGGTACCATTATTTACGGTCTGCGGGTTCTTAAAACACTGGTAAATGAAATTAATGCTGTTTATACATTTAAAAACGATATGTACATCAGCATTAAGGGGCGACACTACTGGAACACCGCTGAATACCGAAAATATCTGACTCTTGAAGAAAACGGGGACCTGGTTGATAATTATAGCTATAGTCTGAACAATGATTTTAACTATAATGCTTTCAATATTGATTTAATATATTCATGGCAATTCGCTCCAGGAAGCAATTTATCTATTTCCTATAAAAACATTATTGAAACTGACGAAGTAGGAATAACTACCATCCCTGACTATAATGATAATTTCAAAAAGATGGTTCACGACCCGCAGACCAACAGCCTGTCAATAAAAGTGCTTTATTACCTGGATTACCTGTACCTGAAAAATAAGATAAAAAAGAAGCCCTGACAGCTGTCAGGCATCAGTTCGTAACAGCTTTTTGCACTGCATCGCGTTCAATAATATCATACCCTTTCATTCTTAGAAAAACATTCACAAGAGCAGTTACGTCTTTCTCACAATAGTTCACAATTCGCGGAAGGTTCTTTTCATTCCAATAAACATCCCATACCATGCTCCCATCAATATCATCTTTAGGACTTGGAATTCCTAATGTATAAGCCAGGAGCGTTAGTGAAGTGAAGTTTTTAAAATCACCGAATTTCCATAGCTCCATCGTATCGAGATGATTTACCTCCCAGGGTTTCTTTCCTGCAATATCCAATATGGAAGGTAAAGGAATCCTGTTAATTACCATACGACGGGCTATATAAGGAAAATCAAATTCCTTCCCGTTGTGTGCACAAAGCCTGCTTTCAGGCTTGTTGAAATACCGGTTCAGTAAATCAGCAAACTCCGTTAGTAATTCAGCTTCATTATCGCCTGAAAATGATTTGATCCTCAATACCGGACCGTTTTCAGTAAGGCGGATTATCCCTGTGGAAATACAAATGATACTGCCAAATTCAGCATAAATACCCGCGCGGTTGTAAATACTTTCCCCGGTCTCATTCTCCGTTTTTTTAAGGTTCTCAGCCTTTCGCAGCCATAATAATTTCAGTTCATCCGGGCATTGGTCAAAAGCCGGATATTGAGGGATGGTTTCAATGTCAAGAAATAAAATGTGTTCCAGATGTTTCATGATTAAAAATATTAAAAAATGATTACTATAAAAAATAACAGCGAGTCAATTACAAATTAAAAACGCTGGTGTAAAGATAAATCAAAAAACTTCACGATGACAAATCTAAAATTAGTAAAAAAATCAAAGTGTACAATGAAAATAATCAACGGATCATTACACCGGTTTTGTTGAGTACCGGTATATGTGAAAAATTGTCAACCAGAATACTTTCGGGAAGGAAGAGGTATTTTTTATCATAAATATTCTTTCCGACGTAAAAGCTTACCCAATATTCATTATTGAGACCGAAAACCTCTTTATCGATCGGCTCAACAAGTGCCGCGGTCATCGGCTGTAACTCATCGAAAAAATGCCGGAGTACTGAAGTTTTCACTTCTTCTCCCTGGTGCGACCCGTACCCGTGGGAGCTTACCAGCACTCCGTGAATGGGTTGTTTTTTTAAATTGATCAGAAAAACATCCCACACTGTATATTCGTTGGGCTCTTCTCCTTTCTGTAAATCAGGGACTACCGCAAGGGCAATGTCTTCAACTTTTAGTTCCGGAATATCCTTAAGCATGGAACGACCACTTTAACTAAATATTAACGCAAATTAAAGGTTTTTGTTACAAATCAGGATGCCGTCCCGTACATTTTTATTACCTCATCCAGGTATACCGGAACATCCAATAATTGTCCATCCTGATCCTTTTCACCACGCTTGTGTCCCAATCGGACAAACACGATTTTCAATTCAGGGATTACAAAAATATACTGCCCTAAAATGCCCCGCGCATAAAATACTTTTTTACCTGATCGTTCGGTTATCCACCAGTGATATCCGTAAGTCGTATTAGGTTTACCATTGTCAATTAACGGTGATGGAACAATACTTTGACTGACATACTCCTCTGAAACGATTTGTTCCCCGTTCCATTTTCCCTTATGGAGTTAAAGTTTGCCTATGCGTGCAAAATCACGGGCGTTGGAATAGAAACAACAATATGCTTTTTCAATACCATCCTTGTGGTCTAAACTCCATTGCACATCCGATTCAGCCCCGATCCGTTTCCAGAGCTTTTCTGACGCGAATTCGCTCAATGTAACTCCGGTTGCCTTCGTCAGTATCATAGCCAGGAGTTCCGTATTGCTGCTCATGTAATTCAACTCGACTCCGGGAGTATCTACAACCCGCAGTGCAAGCATTTGTGAAGGCAAATCCGTATCATAATATGCACGGGTAGTAGGACCAAATAAACTGGTGTAGCTTTCATCCCAGTTAAGACCGGAGCTCATCATGAGTAAATGTTTAATAGTAAGCCTGCGACCTGATGAATCACAAAATTCAGGAATAAAATCACACACCGGCTGATCCAGGCTTTTGATTTTTCCTTCGTCAATAGCAATCCCGATTAAAATACTGACGAAACTTTTTGCCATGGAAAAGGAATTGGAAAGAGATTTCTTTCCATAGTTATCCCAATATTCTTCATATCGTACAGAATCATCTTTTACAACCAGGAATGCTATTGTCTGATATTGTTCAAGTGTTTTTCGTAATTCAGGAGTAAGTTGTTTCTGGTTGTAATCGTTACCAATTGCCCAGGGTTCTCCCTTACCAGCTTTTACAGTACGCACTGAGAACAAATCCAGGTCGTCGATATTGACATAGTTATAAACAAGAGCCTTATAAAGATATCCATATCCGGATATCCATATTGATATGCCAAATACCACCAGAACTACCAGGAGTACTTTCCACCATTTTAATTTTGACAATGCCATATATCAAATTTGTTTTGTAACTCCGTGTGAAACCAATTCCATATTGAAAATATCACTCAAATGTTTCTTAAGGTTTGATTTTACATTTTCCATCGCAACATCATAACCTAGTTCCTGTTTCATAGAAGTCACGGCTTTATCACTGATTCCACACGGGATGATATGATTGAAGTAGCCAAGATCTGAATTAACATTCAATGCAAATCCGTGCATGGTTACCCAACGGCTGCAACGTACTCCAAATGCACATATTTTTCGCGCTTTCGCGGGATCCCCTGCATCAATCCAAACGCCTGTAAGCTTTTCAATTCTGTTGCCTGTAATACCATATTCTTTCAGTGTCCTGATAACAGCTTCTTCCAGGTAACGAAGATATAAATGGATATCATTGAAAAAAAAGTCGAGGTTTAAAATCGGGTAACCAACCACCTGCCCCGGGCCATGGTAAGTAATATCTCCGCCCCTGTTGATCTTATAAAAAACAGCATCATTGTCGTGCAATTGATCATCGTCGAGCAAAAGGTGATCCTGGCTACCGCTCTTTCCTAATGTGTATACATGGGGATGTTCACAAAACAAGAGATAATGTTTGGGAGGAAATTTCAACTCCGGCTTCAGTTCTCGGTTTTGCATTTTCTCACTCACTATTTCATTGAGCAATGATTCCTGGTAATCCCAGGCTTTTTTGTAATCAATGAGTCCCAGATCCTGAAAAATTACCGTTTGCATTTTAAAGTGAAATAACAGATAAGGAAAAGCAAAGTTAGTATTCCGGTAATACCGGTTTATTTTGAAGTATTTCGTCCAGGCTGTTCATTACCTCTGCAGTAAGCAGTGAGACTGCATCATTGGCCTTCAGATTTTCTTCGAGCTGTTTAACTTTAGATGCACCCAGGATTACCGTACTTACATTTGGATTTTTCAGACACCAGGCCAGGGCTAAAACAGGGATCGAAATTCCAAGACCACCTGCAATATCCCTGATCTTTTTTATCTTCTCCAATCTTTCAGATTTTAATGTTCTTTCCTTCAACCATTCCAGTCCCTGTATCCCCAGGCGTGTATCTTCCGGAAAGCCATCCAGATATTTTCCCGAAAGAATACCTGAAGCGAGAGGTGACCATGTGGTAGTACCCATTCCATGATGTTTGAAAAGATGCAGGTATTCGTGCTCCATTTTTTCACGCCTGAACATATTGTATTCCGGTTGTTCCATAACAGGTCCAATCAAATGATGCTTTGTGGCAGCCAGGTGTGCTTCCATGATTTCAGAAGCATTCCATTCCGATGTTCCCCAATATAAAATTTTTCCCTGTGCAACCAGGTTGTGCATAGTCCAAACCGTTTCTTCTATAGGTACCGATTTATCGGGACGATGGCAGAAAAGCAAGTCGAGATAGTCAACCTGCAACCGCTTCATGGCTGTATGACATCCTTCAACAATATGCTTACGCGAAAGTCCCCGCTGGTTAGGTTTTGCATCACCCAGTCCAAAAAATACTTTGCTTGAAACCAGGAATGAAGTGCGATCCCATCCTAATTTTTTAAGGATGTTTCCCATCACGATTTCAGACTGGCCGCGGGCATAGATTTCAGCATTATCAAAAAAATTAATGCCATTTTCATAAGCCATGATCATCAGCTCTTCGGCAACGCTATCGTTGATCTGCTTTCCAAAAGTGAGCCAGCTGCCTAATGATAAAGAGCTTACCTGGATTCCCGAATTCCCTAACCGCCGGTATTCCATATGATGTTTTGGCAAAGATAGAAATTACGGATGTAACGAATGTACGAATATGTACGAATCTACGAATTACGAATCGATTCGAATTTACAATTTAGAAAAATCCAATATTCGTAGATTCGTAGGGCAAAGCCCATTCGTAAATTCGTTACATTCTTAGAATTCAATCCTGTAACTCAATACGGGTATTAACGGTGTCTGGTAATATGTTTTCAGGGAATTGGATTCTTCATTATAAAACTTACCATAAATGTTTTTGTGGTTCGAAACATTCTGAATATCCAGTGCCAGTGTTTGTGTGGAATGTAGTCTGTTACGTTTTACGCTTACGCGGATATCCGTACGGAAATATGCTGGATATTTAATGGAGAATGCCTGGTCTTCCATATAAACCGCTCCCTGACCTGGTAGTGCTGCAGAGGCTTCAAGATCGATAGGGGTATCACGGAAACCGCCACGATAAATAGTTTTTATATTCAAGCCAATAACTCGTTTCTTAAAACGTGTTCCTGTTGAAATTTCCCTGCCAGCTGTAAACGATAATCCATAACCGCCGTTATAACGGGAGTTTCTTTCAACTCCATCCGAGCCTTTGTATTTTGAATCATATAGCGAACCGGAAAAGAGGAAGTAATAATCTTTTTTGAGAAATTGTTCCAGTGTCAGCTCTAATCCGTAATTGGTACCGGTACCTTTGTTTTCAAGAGGATCCGTTCCATAGCCATCACTCACATTGATCATGGAGAATGAATTTTCGATATCACTTCGCACTGGAATATCAAACAGGTGCTGGTAGTATACTTCTGATTTAAAGCGAAGCGTTTCATTAAGCTGCCTGTCATATGCTCCAACAAGGTGATGCGATTTGCTAAACCCAAGCGATTCATTAGGATGTGATCCATCGCTAAGTGTTGCAAAATACGTTCCGACAGGCTGCAGCTGACTGTGTAAACCATATCCCACACTTACCGACTGGCGATTATCAATTTCATATTTTAAGGAAGCACGCGGCTCAATACTCCAGGTTGAGTTATATGTTAACATGAAGGAATGTAGTCCGGAATACAATGCAAGTTTTTCTGTCAGATTATATTTTGACTGAATAAATAGCTGTGTGGTATATGTGTTGCCAGTATTGTTGATGGTATGCTCAAGCGCATCAACATCCTGGTCATACATGTGCTGATCCACTTTATAACCAATACGATTGATGATGGCACCTGCACGGATATTATGGCGCGCACTGAACTTATGACTGAGTGTGGAAGTAAATGTAATTTTATCCTGATTGGAAATTTCACTATGCATTTGTTTTTCACTGTAATCGTTTTCAACTCTTGTTTCATGATAATTGAGGCCAACTCCGGATACGACTACAGCAGACTTTATCCAGGTATCATTGCCAAGGATCAGTGAATGTGTAATTCCTGTCGCACCGGTGTTGGCATTAAAATCTGAACTATACCGTTCACTTTCGCTTTCCCAGGAAAGAGAATCCTTATCCGATTTAAATTCCTGTGAGCTCAAACCTCCAAAACCAAAGAGCGAGAAATTACCATACTTGTTGGTTGGCAGAAAAATATTGTAGCTAAGATCCTGAAAATTGGTAATACCATCACCAACATTAACTCCCATTTTGCTTAACACCGATAATGTTGAGAAACGGTAATTCACAAGATACGATCCGTTATACCCTTTTTTAAATGGCCCTTCAGCAGCTGCATCCAATCCAAGGAAACCTGCCTGAATTGTATATTCGGGCCGTTCATTATTTCCCTTCCGCAAGCGGATATCAAACACACCGCTTAATGCATTACCATATTCTGCTGCAAAGGCTCCGGTCATAAAATCGGAGTTCGACATTACCTGTGCACTCAGAATGGATATACCACCGCCGGATGAACCAGGAATAGCAAAGTGATTCGGGTTGGGGATTTCAACTCCTTCCATACGCCACAACAATCCATTGGGAGAATTGCCCCGGATGGAAATGTGATTATTGCCATCATCGGTTGAGATCACTCCTGCAAATGAGCTTGCCATCCTCGCAGGGTCATTTACTGCTGCTGCATATTTTCGTGTTTCTTCAACCGAAAATGTTCGTGCACTAACGGTCGACATTTCGTTAATGGTTTTGCTTTTATCCTTGTTCCCTGTAATCACCACTTCACTTCCCTGGATGTAAGCTTCTTCAAGATTGATATTCAGCACCACTTCTTTTCCGGAATTCACAACAACATTGGGAACCTGCAATTCTTTGTAACCTAAAAATGTAATTTTCAACGTTTGATTCCCCAGGGCTACTCCGGTTATCTTGAACGTTCCATTTATTCCGGTTGCAGCACCTAGAAATGGATCTGAATTGATGACAATAACATTGGCGCCCGGTAATGGCATACCGGTAACCTTATCCGTAACTGTACCACGGATGATCTGCGTTAATTGTTGTGCATGAAGACTGGTTAATGCCGAATACAGCATTAACAAAATAAAGGACTTTGTGAATTTCATAGGGGTGTTTTTCTCTATGACACGAATAACTGCAGTTACCCCTATTTAATGATAAATGAAAAATGATAAATGTTAAATATCAGGAACTTAAATTCATTGAAACAACTCCAAAGGCCCCCTTATAAAAACCGCAGCGCTACTTTACCACCGAACCACATCTGTAGCCTCGCATTATCGAGCTCCCAGGTGTGATCGTAAAAAATATGTGGTTCGTACCAGGTGAAAATATCGGGATACTGATCATAGTTGGTATTGGTCAACTGACCGTTAACAGTTATACCAGCTGCGAGCGAAAATTTCTTTGCGAGTTTTGTATCAATTCCCAGGTATAGTTTGTTAACGAGATTAATTTTTTCAACTTTTCCATTTTCCACAATTTGAGAAGCAGTAAGATCCAGTTCCAGCATTGTTTTCGGGCTGATGTGTCCGGAGGTGCCGATACCATAACCAAAATTCCATAACAGGGAATCACCGGTGAACGGATTAATTCCTGCAGTAAGTATGTTATGAAATGAATTAACACCGGAACGAAAAGCAATATTCAACGGTATTATTTCATCGGCACTTATTTCAATTTTATGATAACCACCGTTTACATAACTCATAAATCCAACCGGCACACTTGATGTGTTTTTTGAATAATTAAAGAAACCTATCTGTGAACCCTGGAGGTAACGCGTATAATTAAAAAAGCCTAACTGGGTGCCGCGTAACGTATCAATAACCACGTTACAGAAACCGGAAATTTGTGTTCCTTTCATAGAGTTGCCAGCAATATTGCAGAACCCTGAAAGCTGAACACCTTTCATTGAATCCAGTGCTGAATTCACGAAACCCGCAATTTGCAAACCCTCTACATCACCGAATGAAGCATTAACAAATCCGCTTATCTGGACTCCGGATACTTTGTTTCGAACAATATTTGTAAATCCTGCCAACTGCACACCTTTTGCATTTCCTCCACATAAATTTGAAAATCCTGCTACCTGCATATAACTTACGTCGTGCTTGTCAAGATTAAAGAATCCACCCAGTTCCAGTTTCCGGGTACCCATTGAAAGTCCACCAAAAATATTGAAGGAGTAATCATTAATTACATTTCCACTCAGCTTCAAATTTGTACCAACATATGGCCAAACCGAAACCTGGTACTTACGGTAGAGCGTATCTGAAATATTCTGATCCTGTGAAATTCCATTAAAAAATGCTGAGACTGAACTTTCAGCAACCTTTGAAAGACTGTCGTAGTTAACAGGAGAAATTGAATCCACCTGTATTTTTTGCAAAGTGACATTCAGGTAGACGTCACTGTTTTCCTGGAGAAAGAATGATGTATCACGGTATCCCTGTTTACTGAAAAACAACGTGAGCGGCAGATGCCGGCTTGAGAATCGGATCCGGTAAAATCCATAATCATTGGAAACTGTCGATTCCAGCGAAGCCCGGTCATAAACGCTGGCCCATGTAACTGGTGCTCCGTCTTCAGCGCGGACATATCCGCTGAATACCCGGTTATCGGGGGGAGTAGTTGGTGTTGGTGGTGTTTGTTTCGCTTTTTGGAGAATGACATATCCCTTTTTCTCACGAAAATCAACTGAGTTGCCAAAAATTTTCAGCAATATTTCCCGGACCGGTGTATTTGTAAAATTTCCGGAAATAATTTTTTCCGGGTTTATTACTGATGGATTATAAGAGAAGCTGAATCCACCCAGTCTTGAAATATCGTTCAATACCAGGTCTGTTCGCTGGTTGGAAAAACGGATGGTGATCGTACGTTCGAGTATGGGTCTTGATGCTTGTTGTGCAATGCATTTGGATGCAGAAAACAGCAACATAAATAGGAAAACCATCCGGGAGGTAAAAAACTTATTGCCCACAGTCTGTTCCATCCAGTATGATTGAGTTATTCTCCCGCTTTACCGTCAGCTGCAAAGTTTCTGCAATGATATCAATGATCTTATCAGGGCTTGCGTTTTTAAAAGTAACAGTTATATGGCATTCACCCACTGCCGGCGCTGCCACCAGGTTAATTCCATATACATCGCTGACTTTTTCAGTCACCATATTCAGCGTTGCATTTTCGAAAACAAATATTTTTGTGAGATACGAAGTAGCGTTCGTATCGGAAATAGCTTGCCTGATAAATTCATCTCGGGATTTCAGGTACACAGCCGATTCACCTTTTTTCAACACAACCGACTGACCTTTTTCAGAAGACATCATCACTTCTCCTCCAGTTACATTTACAATCAGGGTATCGTTACCTTCAGGAGCTTTCACATTAAACGAAGTACCGATATCACGAATGATGACTCCTGCTGCCTTAACTTCGAAGGGTCGTTTCGGATCTGATGCCAGGTCAAAGAATGCTTCTCCCTGAAGTTCGATAGAACGTTTTTTATTGCTGAAAGCATAGGTGATTTTTGAATTGCGATTTAAAACTATACCGGTGCTATCAGGCAATTTGAATTCCCTGATAGTTGTTCCGCTCTCTACAACAACTATTGGTGCTTTAGAAGGGATTAGCAATTTGTACACTGCAAAACTTATCCCTGCAAATAAAAACAGCATTGCTGCAATCCTCAGAAAACCAGAGTATGCGATCCGGGATCTGAACTGGCGTATTGTACCGGGAGATTTTGTATCATCAATAGACTTTTTCAGCTTTATCCACGCCCGGTCGGTATCAAATTCTTCTGTGTCCTGAATTGTTTCTGTAGCAGTCATTAATTTTTCCATGCTACGGAAAAAATCCATATTCTCAGCTCCCGCCTGCTTCCATAACTCAAGCTCCCGCAATTGTTCCGGTGTAGCTTCTCCTGAAAGTGCACTTGCGATTAAATTATATATGTGATCCGGTTGTTCCAATTTTTATTTTTTATCAAATCATCCAATAGGCTCCGGTTACAATGATATATACCAAGTAATCACTGAGGCGTTCGCGGAGTATTTTCAGTGCTTTTCCCATATGATTCTCAACAGTTTTTATCGAAATACCGAGATGCTCTGCGATTACAGCATATTTCATATTTTCAAAACGGCTGAGTTTAAAAACCATCCGGCACTGATCCGGAAGCGAGTTGATAGCTCCTTCAATCCGGGTGCTCAACTCTTTTCCTGCAATTCTCTCCGACGTATTTTCATGTACTACCGAACCTGTATGAACCTGTTCATTTGCAAAAGCGTTCACGGTATTTTTCTGCCTGATACGATTCAGTGACGCGTTATGCACGGAGCGAAAGAGGTACGACTTTAATGAAACTGTAATCTGCAACGTGTTTCTTTTTTCCCAAAAAGTAATCATCACCTGTTGTACAATATCTTCGGCATCATCAGCATCATTCACGAAATTTTTTGCGTAATTGCATAACATCCCGTAATAATATCTGA
>JANWID010000227.1 GCA_025450095.1 Bacteroidia bacterium
ACCACCTTGCCAGCCTGAAGATGCGGGAAGAAATCGGTGATAAAAAGGAAATTGCATCCAGCTTTAACAATATTGGAGTCATTTACGAGAAGCAGGGGAACTACGAAGAAGCATTAAAAAATCATTTTGCATCTTTAAAAATACGTGAGGAATCAGGTGACCTGAAAGGGATATCTGGATCCTATAACAATATTGGAAACATCTATAAGGACCGGGGAGATTATTCCCAGGCATTAAAATATCATACCGAAGCACTCAAAATAAATCAGCAGCTGAACGATATCAAAGGTGTTGCGGATTCTTACAATAATATTGGAAATATTTATGAGAACAAAGATGACTTTGATAAAGCATTGAACAGCCAGTTTGCTGCTCTTAAAATAAGAGAAGAAATGGGTGATAAATATGGAATTGCAATCACCTGTATCAATGTTGGAAATATTTATGCGAGGATGAACGAACGCAAATTGTCAAGGCAATATCTTGATAAAGGATTGATAATTTCCACAGAGATTGGCAGCCTGGAAGGAATTAAGTTAAGTTATGCAAGTCTTTATGTAGTCGATAGCCTTGAGGGTAATCACACCAAACAGCTGGAACACTACAAAAAATTTATTTTATTCCGCGACAGCTTACTTAATAATGAGAATACTGAAAAGACGGTTCAGATGCAAATGCAATATGATTTCGATAAAAAGGAATCACTCATGCGGGCTGAACAGGAAAAGAAGGATGTGATTGCTCAGAAAAAGGAACAGCGGCAAAGGTTGGTAAGAAACGCCTTCATTGGAGGAACTATTTTATTCCTGCTGTTGGCCGGTGCAATTTTTATGGGACTGAGAAGAACCGCAGCTGCTAAAAAGAAATCGGAAGAATTGTTGTTGAATATTCTTCCAGGCGAAGTCGCTGAAGAAATTAAGAAAACCGGTACTGCAAAAACAAAATCCTATACCATGGTGACGGTAATGTTCACCGACTTCAAAGATTTTACTAACATCAGTGAAAAAGTGAGTGCGGAATTATTGGTTGATGAAATTCATGCATGTTTCAGTGGTTTCGATGGGATTCTTCAGAAGTATAAGATTGAAAAAATTAAAACAATTGGGGATGCATACCTCTGTGCGAGTGGCTTGCCAGTGAGTAACTATACACATGCAATCGATATGATCCATGCTGCTTTTGAAATCAATGATTTTATGATTCAAAGAAAAAGTGAAAAGCAGGCACGTGGTGAAATTCCTTTTGAAATCCGCATCGGAATCCATACAGGACCTGTGGTTGCGGGTATTGTTGGCGTTAAGAAATTTGCTTATGATATCTGGGGTGATACGGTAAATGTTGCTGCGCGAATGGAACAAAATTCAGAAGCCGGAAAAATCAATATCAGTGGCAGCACCTATGAACTGATCCGTGACAAATTTACCTGCACACACCGGGGAAAGATTGAAGCAAAAAATAAAGGTGAAATTGATATGTTCTTCGTTGACCGTAGCTTTAGCGAAGGTTAACTTCGTCAGCCGAAGCCTTGGCGAAGGGTAACTTTTTAAACAGATAAAAAACGAATTTGAAAAATCTAATCTAACGGCATGACAATACACAACCCAAACTCCCGCCTGGAGGCTTTTTGTGATGGCGTATTTGCAATCGCATTAACACTTTTAGTTATCGATATTAAAATTCCACATGGCATGGCCATAAATAATACGGAAGAGTTCTGGCGGAATTTGCAGCATATCATCCCTTCTATGTTAGCCTTTTTATTAAGTTTTATTATTATCCTTATAACATGGGTGAATCATCACAATTGTTTTACATTGATCAATAAATCATCAGCATCATTTATTTATGCAAACGGTTTGTTGTTACTTACCGTTGTAATTGTTCCTTTTCCAACATCGCTGGTGGGCGAACACCTCTTAACAAATCATGCGGCCCCTGCAGTAGTGCTCTATAATGCAGTACTGGCACTACAGGCTCTTGGCTGGATCTTATTATGCGGAACAATTACGAAGCATCATTTATATAATAACGAAAAATCCTATCATTCTATCCGACGAAATGGCCAATTTGGATATTTTGCTTGTGTGCTTTATTCATTGTGTGCTATTGTTGCAATTTGGTTCCCGTTAACAATTGACATATTAACTACAATCAGCTGGCTCTTTTGGCTTATTTATGGTATTAATATCAAATATGCCGAATCAAGCCAAAATTGAAATTTAGAAGCCCATTAAAGCAAAATGGAAAATCTGGTAAAAGTAAATCGCAGGGGATTAGTTAAGGTTTGCTTCATTTTCAATATTTGCCTTGTCCTTCCATTCATTTCATCAGGCCAAAAAAATCAGAAGTTTCAGGAATTTTTGGAACGCTTTCCTCCCAAAGCACTGCCAACGGTCATTGCATTTGAGCGCAATGAATTTGATTATGGATATTATTCAGATGAAAATCTTGGAGATGAGACAGATTCGTCTGTAACCCGCGTCGAAATATCAGGACAGGAATATCAAAACAGTGTGTTAGTTAAAGATGACTCATTGATGATCACTTATGAATTGGTGCAGCAATATTTAATGGCCGACTCCGAATCTGTAGCACCAACCTGGCAGGTTGAAGGTGTAACAACCGATACACTTTTTCCAATATATTACGTTTCGTCACGACTTCAACCAGGTAAGTCATTCATTTGTGTTATATATGAACGCCAGTTTATTATAGGCTCTGGAGATAATGCTGAAAAATACCTTTGTACAATGAGTAAAAAGGGGAAACTGATCGACAAAATTTTGGTCGCATCAGCTAATTATTCGGGAACGGGTATTATGGGTGACAGTTTTCGGGTTCCATGGTTTCCCAATGTACGAAGTGAGATACAGCAGGATTTATCCATTCATTTCATAGATGCTAACCAGGGATACTCGAATTATAAAATTAACAACAAGGGTAAAATTGTGAAAATTGAAGAGGGGAATTAGGCAATATAAGCCTTACTACTCATGAAAAAACTGGTTATTTAACTTAGCGCCTTTGCGTCTTTGCGAGAAAAACAGTACCAATGCTAATGTATCATTGTGCGTCTTATACTATCTTAACTACAAATCCTGACTAATCCTGACCAGTTCCCGCCCAGCTCCACTACTTTTTGCTAATGGGTAGATTTTTTATAATTCCACAAATATTGTACTTTTAATATCTGTATGTTATTTTATAAACTATTTTTTGTAAAAATGGCATGAAAGCGTATCATTTCATTAAGTACGGATCCGATACCACGTTGGAGCAATTCAGCAACTCGAATGAAGATGTTGTGTATTGTTTCGATTTCGAAGATAGTATCCAGGATTGTTTTCAACCGGAACATACACCGGATATGAAATCCCGCTATAGGAATTACTTTAAGAAACTGATGAATTATGCGAATGTTGCACCTGGCACTATTCATATTGGTGTGAGAGTGAATGGTGCAAATACTTCGGAGTATTCAAAAGATCTTTTGGCGCTTCAGGGCATTGGTCACATTTCTTCAATTTTCCTACCCAAAACAAGTCATGCAGGTCAAATACAAACCCTGGAACAGGATCTTAACCGGTTAGGTATTGTGTGTGATGAAATTATTCCGGTTATTGAAACAAAGGAGGGGATGATCAACATGGATTCAATTTTAAAAAGTTGTTCAACAAAAATAAAACGCGTTGCCTTGGGTCATTGTGATTACAATGCCGACAATGGCATTTTCCCGTTTTTCCACCAGGACTCCAGGGAATATTGGTCGTGGGTATTGAAAATTGAAGAACAGTTAAAAGTAGTTTCTCTTGGATTTATCAATTCTCCATTTTTAAGAATCAATGACGATGATGCATTTGTCAGCATGCTACATTCGTTGAACAATGTTTGCAGAAACCCGTCGCAAATTGTTCTCAATAAGCGACAAGCAATGCTTTGTAAGCAATTTATTTGTGGAATTAATGAGAAAATGGGAATTGGTCTTAAGAATAGACTGGATTTAAGAGTTCCTGAATATTATGCAGAAAAATTCATAGCATCATTCGAAAACACATGCATGGATAAAGGATTTGCTCTTGATGAAAATAAAACCGTTTTATCTCCACAGGAATACTTCTCCGCAAAGGAGTATTTAACAAAAGGGAATATTGAAAAATTGAATTTCACTTTCACAGGAGGCTGTTTCCCCGTTCAGGGAAGCGTGGCTTTTGAAGAACTGTTTCACCAGGTATTGAAACGCAAAATGGAAGCCAATGGAAACCTGGAATTCAATGTGAACATTATCCGATACGAACGTTTCCAAAATTGTTTGAGCAAAATCGCAACCTATCTAAATTCAAACCCTATTGACATATTGGTTTTTTCTGTTCGCCCTGAACCTTTTATCCGAAGAGTAAAATTGTTTTACCGGTTTGCTGCGCAACCTGGAAATAATCCAAAGTGGACCATAAATATTAATCGCCTTAATAAATCCAATGTTGACAATGTTGATATGCTCGGATTTGATTCGGGAATGCAACCTGCCAGGAGTTATAAACGTTCCTGGTTTCATAAACTATTCATTGATTTGAATTATACTTTTGGTTTCCTTGTGGGGAATTACCACTTTGCATTGAGGGATTACAATAACCTGGTAAGAGATATCTCTGGATTTTGTACGGAAAACAACATACAGTTTTATGTCATGGGTCCGCCAATCCGCTATAATACTCACGGCGAAAAATTGCTATCTGCCGGGCTGGAACGTTTCATTAAAAATTCCGGGATTGTTTCAGCAGAAAAGTTTATTGTGGGGTCGGAAATAAAAATGAATGGAGAAAATGTTTTCAGCGAAGACGGAATTTATGCAACCGAACGATACCACGAACAAATTTCGAACCGGATTTTTCAGAAGATCAGAAAATTGATTAAGACCCTTCCGGAGAAAAACGTAGTAACTCAAAGTGAGTATGTGAGTTAATTCAGACACTTTTCTTGAACAGCCACGGACTGAATGATTTCAGTATAGCTTTTTACTTTATCAAAATTCATAGCGATGATTTTATTAAAACAGAAAAACTTGCAATTATAAAATAGAATTTAGAAATACTACAAATTACGAATAAAACGAATATACGAATTACAAATCGTTCACTGAAGCTTGATGTTTTATACCCGATATGACTCCGTGGCCCTCTGTGTTAATTAGACCCAAAGAGCTCAGTGCATCACCCTGACCAATTTTTCCCAACCCTAACAAACCCTGACTAACCCTCACTAACCCTGACCCCTGAAGCAGAAACTTCAGGAATTTAGCTTTACTAAAATTCAATATATATATTTTAAAATACCGCTTTTATTTTGCTCATTATTCTATGCTCCTGAAGTTACGCTTCAGGGTAAACAAATCATGACTAATTTTTCCCCCCTGACATTTATCATATTTATTTTATTG
>JANWID010000228.1 GCA_025450095.1 Bacteroidia bacterium
GTATCCTCCTTAGCCGTTTTCAAAACACTCAATAGCGAATCAATGGTTCGACTACGCTCACCAGAACTTTTGCTTTGATTTTGTGCTGTGCATATTTGGAAACATGCTGCTGTAAAAAAGACTGTTGCCCAAACTATTGTTCGCATGGGATCCTGGATTTCTTCAAAGGTGCAATTAAAATTTAAGCTACAAAGTAAACATCTTCCTTTATTCTTCCGCACCCCTTGAACATGGTGTTTTATAATACTCGCATCAACAAAACCCCCGATTTATGGCATTGCCTTTCTTTATTATTCGCTCCACCTTTACCCCGTTCAAATAAACAATAATTATCGCGATCCCGATCCCGATGGCTATCGGGACTATGGGGATCGTGACTTAAACAAAAACAAAATGAAAAAACAAATCAAGAAGCTAAACTTAAACAAGAAGACAATTTCAAACCTCGGCTTACCCGAAATGACTGAAATCGTTGGCGGGGCTCCTTCCTTCAGGTGTTTCTCCGACTTCCGTTGCACCCAAGGATGCGGCACTAATAATTGTGGGGCTACTCAACATGGGCATACCTGTAATGGTGGTAACAACTGCTGATTAGCTTGCCCTGAGCGCCTGCCCTGAGCAAAGTCGAAGGGTAGTCGAAGGGTGACAAGTTTACCCTGAGCCCTACAACTGGGCTCAGGGTAAACTCGTTTAAGGGTGATAATCTTTACCCACAAATGTGGATTGATTGGTCTTTGCTGTCAATGGACTTTTGTGTCGTTCAAATAAACAATAATTAGTTCTAAACATACCGATCCCGATAGCTATCGGGACTGGGACTAAAAAACAAAAACAATATGAAAAAGCAAATCATCCCGAAAAAATCGGGACTAAACCTCAACAAGAAGACGATTTCAAATCTGGATGCATCTGAAATGCTTCAGAAAATTGGTGGTGTAAAATCTGCTCAGGCCACGAACTGCTGTTGGACTGCTCACGGGCATACTTGTGCACCGAATTGCGGTTCGTTTTAATCCTATCCTTTAACCCCTGAAATGTTCCTAACGAGTATTTGAACCCTTTAGGGGTTAATAATCTAAAATAAATCTTTACACATCCTGACGTTCGTCGGGACTAAAAAACAAAAACAATATGAAAAAGAAAATCATCCCGAAAAAAACGGGACTAAACATCAACAAGAGAACGATTTCAAATCTGGATGCATCTGAAATGCTTCAGAAAATTGGTGGTGTAAAATCTGCTCAGGCCACGAACTGTTGTTGGACTGCTCACGGACACACTTGCTCACCGAATTGCGGTTCGTTTTAATTCAATCCTATAACCCCTGAAGGTTCCTAACGTTTTTGAACCCTTTAGGGGTTAATAATCTAAAATAAATCTCTACGACAATTATAAAAACAAATAAAATATGAAAAAGCAAATCAAAAAACTGAACATCAAAAAGAGGACGATTTTAAACCTGGAAGCATCTGAAATGAGTAAGCTTGTGGGAGGTGGTACCAATGGCAACAATTGCAACACAACCCACGGTGGTGGTCCTCCTTTTACCAAGAGATGCAATTCATTTTAATTTAATTCAATACTGGGGAGCCCAGGTTAAACGAGCCTCTTTCAATAAATGGAGATAGGAGATAGTAAAGCAGAATTACTATCTCCTATCTCCTTTCAACAGAAGGTATAAATACTGGGATTAATTTTCTGCAATTTCAATCGACAGGAAACTTGCAGACGGAGAAACTGATTGTAACGAAATAAGCCGGTTTTTAGGTATTTTAATTCAAATGTAAAAGCTATTGAATTTATATATACTTTAACACTAGGATTTGATTTCCTCTATGTAAGTTTTTCACATGAATCCCAGAGGCAACCCGACCCAACGGAAAGCATACTACCGCCTCACCAGTTGATTTATTTCTGGCGCTAGAACGAAAAGATGAAGTGCATTACCATATTTCATTGGTGAATTTATTTGTACTATAATTAATTCTAACACTCTATCTGCCAGGGACTTAAGCAAATTCGAAATGAAAAGGCAATTCATCCCGAAAAAATCGGGACTAAACCTCAATAAGCAGACAATCTCAAACCTGGGTACGCCCGAAATGAATGAAATAGTTGGCGGACAACATACCTATACGTGTCAAATGACTGACCGTTGTACCCACCAATGTGCCACCCAACAGGGTCATACCTGCAATGGTAACAACTGTTGAATAGTTTCATACGCTTGCGAGTATAGGTCCCTCCGTTTGGAGGAATTCATGAACAATAACCTCGAAGAAGTTTGAAACTTCTTCGAGGTTTAATTTCATTAAAAACGATGAATGTTTTAGCCGATACAAAAACGACAACTGCTGAAGTGAAGCATTCACTCATCATGCAGATTGAAACAATTGCGGAACAAATTCTAGAAAAGAAAAGTGAAGTAACGCAAATTGGTCTTCTTGGAGGAAAGGCCGGTATCACATTACTGTTTGCGTATCTCTCGAAAGCATTTCCTGAAAAGAACTATTTGCAGGTAACCCTTGATTACCTCGACGAATTGAGTGATTCATTATCGAATGAAGAATTGAACTACAACATGTCGGCAGGGGTGACTGGAATTGCATTTGTATTTCAGCATTTGCGAAATCTCGGAATCCTGGATAACGAAGATGATTTGAATCTTTCTGAACTTGATGAATTTATTGCGCAAGGAGTTGAACAGGATTTCAGAACTGCCAATTGGGACCCCCTGCATGGAATGACAGGTCTTGGCATTTATTTTCTCGAACGCAATAAAGAAACCGGGGATAAAAAATACCTCGAAACCATTGTTGACCATTTGGCAGCGATGAGAATAGTTGTTGGTACGCACAAAGTATGGATTACCCGTGGCTTTGGAAAATACAGTAATGATAATTACAACTTCGGCATGGCGCATGGAATGCCGGGGATTCTCTCCTTTCTTGCACAGGTGCATGAGAGAGGAATCCGGCAAACAGAAATTGTAGAAATCATCTCGTCATCACTGTCGTATTTGCTTCAACACGAGTACACTGATAATGTGTATTGTTTTCCACTTTCCATTGATGTAGAACCAAAAAAGGAAACTGAAAAGCCAAATTCACGGCTTGCCTGGTGCTACGGAGATTTGTGTGTGGCAATTGCACTGATTCATTGCGGTAGTGCTTTAGGTAATGAAGAATGGAAGAACAAGGGAATTGAAGTTGCTTTAAAAACCACGCGCCGCACATTTGAAAATTCAGGATGCATCGATGCACCGTTCTGTCACGGATCAGTAGGGCTGGTTCATTTGTATCACCGTCTCTACAATCTGACAAAGAATGAAACATTTAAAATCACTTCTGAGAAATGGCTCGATATCACATACAAGGAATATTATAAACCAGGAGAAGGAGCGGGTGGATATTATTTTCGCTCATTTAATGAAGAACAAAATATTTATGAATTCATTCCCCAATATTCCTTGCTCGAAGGCAGTGCAGGTATAGCGCTTGTTTACCTATCACTCCTGAATGATATCACACCTGATTGGGATAAAACATTTCTTACGAATGTCTAAGCTGAAAAATAATTTCAAGGATTGGTATCAGCCACACGAGTCGTTTTTGGTGCGTAACCCGCTTTTTCCTGTGGAAGCATTTTTCAATTGGAAAGCTAGCAGCACGGATTCAGCCAGCACGAAAGAGATCCTGAAAATATATTTGCGTGACTTTTACCTGCAACCCATTGCGCAGGAAGCCTTGTATATTGGCTCACCCGATTTGCATGAACAGTTGCTGCTCTGGCTTGATAATAAAATCGAAAAGCCCGACAAGAAGGAAAAAACAGAACTCTCGCTGGTTAAATATATGATTCGAATGTGCACACGTTGCACACCGTATGGGCTGTTTGCATCCTGCACATCAGGAAACAGTTCAGAAACAACCCGCATTGACCTGGCAGATAAAAATATCCTGCAGCGTAAAGGTCGCCTCGACATGGACTATGTGTGCCAAGTGCATACTTATCTGTTAAAACAGCAGGAAATCATTGATCAGTTTCTATTTTTTCCGAATAATTCTCTTTATTCCATCGGCGAACAGTTGCGTTATGTAGAACATCGCTTCCAGGAAAAGTCAGGGAGAAGTTATCACCTCGTGCAAATTGAACTTTCGGAGTACTTGCAGAAAATTCTGCATGAAGCTAAGCATGGAAGCACTCCCCTACAACTTGCATCTGCAATTACCGGGGAAGATGTATCGGACAATGAAGCCAGGGAATTTATTTATGAATTAATTAACAACCAGGTTTTGGTTAGTGAAATAGAACCGAGTGTAACCGGAGAAGAATATTTTCACAGGCTGATTCGCAAGCTGAAAACACTTCAGCATACTGATAAATATGTCAGCGTTTTTGAAAATGTGTTAGTAGAATTTAATAACCTCTCTCCTGATAATCACGAATCAGATGGCAAGCATCAATACTATTCAAATATTATCAGAAATCTGAAAACTCTTGAGATCCCGCTTCCATTAAAAACGCTAATCCAGGTCGACAGTTATCGTCCGGCAAATACCTGCACATTAAGCAAAAAAGTACAGGATGAAATACTGCTTGGTGCAAGCTTGCTTCAATTGCTAACAGCGGAAAACCCGGAGAGAGATGCATTCAGTGATTTTAAAAATGCTTTCCGCAACCGTTACGAAAGTCAGTGGATTCCATTGGTTGAAGTGCTTGACACTGAATCCGGAACCGGTTACGGAAAATTTGCCACGAGCGGAATGGAAGAATCTCCGTTGATCGACAAACTGCCGATTGGTAACGGACAAATGACAAACACACGACAAACTGTTGATGCCGAAACGTACAAATGGCAATTGTACCAGGATGCCATTGCGTTGAACAAAGCAGAAGTCAGCGTGGATGATAAAATCATTGAACAACTTCTGAAAAAGGAAGCCGTTTCCTCCGGCCTGCCGGATTCATACTGCATGATGACTAAAATAAATGCAGCTTCGGCAGAGGAAATAGATAACGGAAACTACACGGTCACACTTAATTCTCCTTCCGGGCCGTCGGGAGGTAATTTATTGGGGAGGTTTTGTCATTTGAATCCCGGAATTGAAAAACTTACACAGTCTGTTTTGCAAAGTGAAGAAGCCCATCAGCCGGATTGTGTGTTTGCAGAAATTGTTCATCTTCCCGAATCACGCATCGGCAATATCCTGATGCGCCCCGTGCTTCGTCAATATGAAATTCCTTATCTGTGCGGCACTACCTTAAGCGAAGAGTTTCAGGTTCCTTTAACTGATTTGCTGGTCGGAATTGAAAACAACAAAGTGATCCTGCGTTCTCAGAAGCTCAACAAGCAGATTATCCCTCGCATGACCACTGCCCACAACTTCAGTATGACTACGCTTCCTGTGTACCAGTTTCTCTGTGATCTGCAGTACCAACATGTCAAGCATATTGGCTGGAACTGGGGAATACTCGAAAGTCGTCCTTTTTTACCACGGGTGAGTTACAACAAGTTCATCCTTTCAAAAGCGAGATGGGTGCTAACTAAAGAGGATGTAAAAGATTGTGAAAAGAAAAGCGATGAAGAAGTAATACGCCTTTTTTCTGAAATACAAAATAGTAAAAAGCTGCCTGAGTACGTGTTATTATCTCAGGGAGATAATGAACTGATGCTTCATATTAAAAATATTTTTTGCATCCGACTGCTTCTGAGCGAAATTAATAAATTTCAAAACGTAGTGCTTACTGAAACCCTGGATATGCCCGGACAATGCTGGATAGGCAGTCCTGAGGGGAGACATACAGGTGAATTTATATTCACATTCAGCAAAAAACATGTTAAGCCCACGAATGTATTACCCGTCCAGGAAACCAAGCTACAATCGATTCCTCTGCAAAGAATTTTCCCTGTCGGTTCCGAATGGCTGTATGCGAAAATATATTGTGGCACCAAAACATCGGAAAAAATACTTTGCGATGTCTTGAAACCATTAACAGAGGAACTACTTTCAGAGAAACTTATCGATAAATACTTTTTCATCCGTTACCAGGATGAGAGTGGTCATCATATCCGGATCCGTTTTCACAATTCCACACAAATTGATTTTTGGAAGGAGATAATCGCCCGGCTGCAGGCCCAAATTCAGCCGTCCCTTGACAACCTTTTAGTGTACAATGTCCAGTTTGAAACATACCAACGCGAAGTAGAACGCTATGGCTTTGATACGATGGAATTAGGCGAAACCATTTTCTATTACCAGTCGCTGTCTACATTGAATTTTATTTCGCTGCTTGAAGGTGATGAAGGCGAACAATACCGTTGGCAGATTGCCCTGAAGGCTGTAGATATGATTCTTGATGATTTTCAATATACCCTACAACAAAAGCGAAACCTTGCTGAAACACTGAATAAATCGTTTTCAGATGAATTCAAAGTCGGTGCCCCTGAGCAAAAGAAAATTTCAGAACGGTTCAGTGGCAGTAAAAAACTTATTCAGTATGTAATGAATGAAGGCCAGGAAGAGGATGAAAACCTGAAAAGTGGAATCGGGTCATTTGCGATAGATGATTTGAATTATAGAAGCGCCATTGAAGCAATACGAAATGCTCCATCTGTTCATCAAGATATACAGCAGGTAAACAGGCTGATGTCAAGTTACCTTCACATGTTCATTAACAGGATGTTTGTAAGCAATCAGCGTAAAGTAGAATTAGTGCTTTATGATTACTTGCTGAAATATTATGAATCGAAGATTGCCCGGGAGAAAAACAAAAATAAAATTGCCGAAGTGGCCGAAGTAACTTCTGACAAATGAAATTTCCATTTTCACACCAATTAGGCGCCCGCGACTGCGGAACCGCATGCCTCAAGATGGTGGCTGAATATTTCGGCCAGCAATATGCGCTGGATTTTCTCCGTGAGAAATGCAA
>JANWID010000229.1 GCA_025450095.1 Bacteroidia bacterium
CCATTGGTAACCACGATCGAATGAGAATTCTTCTTCATAAACCCAGTCTGTCGCACCATTAATGATCTCATTTTTTTTCCCATCGGTGGTAATGGGACGTTCATTCCCCGATGCCAGATCTTTTACGTACAGGTTATTATCACGTACAAAAGCTACTTGTTTTCCATTGGGGGAAAAAGTTGCATACATCTGTTTCCCATTCATTGAAACCGGTGTAACCGATTTTGACTTGATGTTGTAAATGTAATGTGTCGATCGGGTGGAGTGTCTGTAAATCGATTCAGTCTCTGTTGCAATCAGGATCATGGATTCATCATCGCTCATCTGGTAATCAGAAATGTCAGCAGGTTTGTCAGTTTTATTAAGAACATCCGAACGAAAAAGTGTATCAACGGTTTTGCCGGATTTAAAATCGTTCTTTACTATACATTGTCCCCCCGGATAATCGGAGAGCTCTGTAAAGTGTAATCCGTCATTCATGGATCGCACTTCCGGCAAACCGGTTGCAAAAAACTGGCGGTTACCCCAGATATCTTCAAGTTTTAAAAGTTCTTGTGCACTGACAGAAAAAACGGTTCCAGTTAGCAGAAGGATAAAGATTGAGGCGGTTGATGTTCTCATAAATTTGTTTTGTTTTGAGGAGCGTAAAAGTACTAATCTGACATTATACTTTTACATTCGCCGCATGATGGAACCTGTAATAAAACATGTGAAAGTTAGCCGTACAGCACGGTATTTAATGCTGGGAAATAATTCATTACAACCCCAAACTGTAATTATTGCGCTACATGGTTATGGGATGCAAGTAAATTCATTTGCAAGGCATTTCGAACCACTGGTGAAGCCAGGCGTTTGGGTGATAGTCCCGGAAGGCCTCTCGCGTTTTTATAAGTCAGGTTTCAGTGGTGATGTAGTGGCATCCTGGATGACGCGTGAAGACCGTTTAACGGAAATAGATGATTATGTCAGTTACCTGGATCAGATTCATACCGGGCTTTTCGCAGGTTTGCCCGTTCGAACAGTTTTACTTGGATTTTCGCAGGGCGCCTCAACTGCTTCACGGTGGTGGTGTATGGGAAAAGCGCCGATTGATGATATGATTCTCTGGTGTGGTGAATTTGCAACTGATTCCGATCCATGCCGTGAATTAAAGCCACCTATCAGAAATATTTTCGCTTTGCGCGATGAATTTATAACACCGGAGCGCTCCAGGATGCAGTCAGAGCGTTTACGAATGAATGGATTTACTGTGATAGATTATGAGTTCAATGGAAATCACAGTATCGATCCGGCAACATTGGTGCAGGTTTTCAGGGAAATGGGTATATAATATTTTCTTAAATTTGAACTTTCCATAAAGTTATATGAACAAAAATCAAATTCGCCCCCGGAATACAACAGGAATCTTATCAGGAATTGTCTTTTTCCTTTGCTGGATGTTCTTAGCCCCTGTTCATACAGGTTGCAACAGTAGCGAGTTTAATTCCATAAAAGAGGGTATGGTGGTGTATGATGTTTCATTTGAAACCAATGAAATGAGTCCGATGATAAAGGCGATGCTGCCTTCGGAAGTCACAACGTATTTCAGCGATAATAAAACATGTACTGTTATTTCGATGGGAATGAATATGATGGAAACCCGCTTGATTTCGGATGCCATGAATTACACCTATACAACACTGGTATCAGCCATGGGAAGAAAAGTGGCTATGGTAATGGATAAAAAACAGGTGGAATCAAATTATCTGGATCGCGTGGCGCTCCAGGTACGGCATACTTCCGATAAGAAAGAAATTGCCGGCATCAGTTGTAGCCAGGCACTTATTACCGATAGCACCAATCATACATACCCGGTGTATTATACGGAAGAAATATTAGTTAAAGATCCAAACTGGAGTTCCCCGTTCCATGATATTGAAGGAATGCTGATGGAATATAGTATTAACCTCAATGGTATTGTGATGAACCTGAAAGCAAAAAAAATTGTGAATAATGTTAATGACAAATCCCTGTTTGAAATTCCCAAAGGTTATGAAATCATAAAGGATCCATCTGAATTTAAATTCACAATGTAATAAAACCGGAAATGAAGAAGTTAATTTCAATAATCCTGCTTTTTGTTTTCATATTCTTAATCAATTTAAATGCAGGTGCCCAGCAGGTAATAAGTGAAGGAAAAGTAATCTACCACATCTCTTATCCTGACATGGAAATGGATCCCCAGATGGCAGCTATGATGCCTTCCGAATCCGTGGTGTATTTCAAGGATCATTTATCGCGAACTGAAATGTCTATTGGTTCTGGAATACACTCCATAACTATTTTAAATTCCAAAACAAACGAAATCACCACCCTCATGGATATGATGGGAACAAAAACCGCAACGGTTATCTCGGAAGATCAAAAGAATAAAGAAAAAAAATCCGGGAACGATAATTCCTTTGAGCTTTTAAATGAATCAAAGGAAATTGCAGGATACATGTGCAAAAAGGCAGTGATGAAAAATTCAGATGGATCATCGCTGGAAATTTTTTATACTGATAAAATTTTATCCCGTTCACAATTCGGAAAACAGTGGAAAAATTTTAAAGGATTTCCGATGGAATACCAGGTTGCTGCCGAAGGATTTAATATGAAGCTGAAGGCAATAAAAGTTTCAGCCGAGAAAGTTTCCGATGATCAGTTTAAAATCCCGCCTGAATACAAACTGATGACGCAGGAGGAATTTTCAAAAATGCTGGGGGAGGAGGAAAAAAAGTAATTTTTCCGGGTTAGCAAACTACTTATTGATAATTACGAATTCCGTGCGCCGGTTTTGCGCTTTTCCTTCTTCAGTATCATTCGGTACAAGTGGTTTCGTCTGACCAAATCCTTTATAAGAAATCCTTTTGGCATTTATACCCGAACGAATCAGCCAGTCGTACACAGCGTGAGCACGATCATCACTGAGCTTCATATTGGATTCAGCCCCACCTTCCGAATCAGTATGACCATGAATGGAGACTTCAACTTTTGGATTTGATTTCAAAAATTCAGCAAAATCAGCAATGATATTTTGCGAAGCCTTGTTAAGTTCTGATGAATTGGTCTCGAACAGGATATTGTTTAATTTATAAGCTGTTCCCACTGCCATTTTGCGAACATCCAGGTCGGAAGTAACCACACCCTTGATCGTCGAATCTTCCTCCGAAAAATACTGAGAATTGTAGGCATGACCTTCCTTTTTAACGGTCATGATATAATCTGCGTCAAAAAGCACCACGGATGCATAATTCCCGGTCAGTGTATCATAATCCACATCGAAAACTTCACTGGTATTCAGGTTGCGGAGCTCAATTTTTGCAGCAAGCGGAATTTCATCATTATCACCTCTGACCTGGCCTTTTACAAACAATACCTTATCGGGCCTTTTTTCCACTGGCAGATCGAAAGAATAAATGTCATACCCACCGGCACCTGAAAGCTGGTTGCTTGCAAAATAACCTTTCTTACCATCGGTGCTGACAAAAAAACCAACTTCGTCAGCTTCCGTATTGATTGGATATCCCAGGTTGACAGGTTTACCCCAGTTATTCTTTTCATCTTTTTTTACCATGTAAATATCAAGTCCTCCCATACCGGGTAAGCTGTCGGATGAAAAATAAAGAGTTTTGTTATCGGGATGTATGAATGGTGATTTTTCATTCCCGTTCGTATTAAATGAGAGCCGCTCCGGAACTGTAAAAGTTCCATTGTTCTTAACTGTTTTCAAAATATCGCAGGTACCAAAGACCGAATCACGATATGAGGCAAAATATAATGTTTTCCCATCGGAGGAGAGCGTAGGTTGTGAATCCCATTGTTTCGGATCGTTAACTGTGTTCCCGATGTTTTTTATTTCACTCCATTTTTCCTTGTAAAATTCTGAATAATAAATATCGAAGTTACCATTGTCATTCCTGGTAAAATAGATAGTACGGTTATCCTTGCTGATGGTGGCACCACCTTCATTATTGTTGTTATTCTGATTAAATGGCGGATACATAGGTTCACCTTTATTGAACTCACCGTTTGATTCTTTTTTTGCCACCATGAATTTTTCGACATTTCTTGGTATCAACGAACCTCTGCTTGTTTCATCAAACCTTCGGGTAAAAAAACAAAATTCATTATCAGGTGAAAAAACAGCCAGGTATTCCGGATCCGGGGTAGAGATACCTTTCAATAAAACAGGATTGAACGGAACAGGATGGGCGATCATATCAGCCCGAAACATGTATGTCCTGGCTTGCTTGTTTTTGGTTTCATCTTCAGTTCCAAAATCAATATAAGATTTTAGATAACCGACAGCTTCAGGATAATTTTTAGTTTCAAATAAATAAGCACCGAGCCGGAAATATGCATTTGCACTGGCATCGGGACAAATTTCAATAAGACGCTTATAAGATTTCTTCATGTTTACGAAATCCTTTTTAGCATAGGCCAGATCACCCATCATTAACACGGGTTCTGCATAACCTGTATCTTCCTCTGCAGATTCCTCCAAAAGCTCCCATATGATTTTATAATCCTCCTTTGATTTCTTGGCAGATTTTGCCTCTTCAAACAGCTTAACAGCTTTCTTTGATCCGGCAGGGCAGAGGTTGGTACCCTGGGCTTTCACAGTTATGGTGCCTAGCGTGAATAATACGGCAGTGATGAAAGAAATGAAAAGTTTAAACATGCGCTATTTTGGTTTACCAAATAAATCTTTCAATTTGTTTTCACTTTCCTTCTTGATTTTTTCTTCGGCTTCTTTTTTTAACCGGTCAGATTCTTTCTTCGCTTTTTCTTCCGCTTCTTTTTTTAACTTATCTGTTTCCGCTTTCGCTTTGTCTTCGGCTTCTTTCTTCAATCGTTCCGCTTCGGAATGGACTTTATCTTCGAGTTCTTTTTTCTTTGCTTCAAATTCTTTTTCCAATAGTGCCTTAGCATTTGCGGCAGCTGCTGAAGCAAGATCTTTAATGCCGGTTTCAACCACAGGATCCGTTACAGTACCTTTAACTTTAACGTTCACATCTACTTCCTTACCCATGCTCAGCGTAGTTCCTGCCTTTGAATTTGCTTTAGCCAAAATACCTGTAATGGCTTTGTTGGCGGAGGACCCCATCATTTCAGTAGGGATTTTGAGATCAACATTGTAATCGATTGTCTGATCAAAACCATTGGAGCCCTGGGTGACTGCTGTTATATCATCTATTTTGGTAGTAAATGGTTCAATGTTTACCCGTCCATTATCAAATTTAAAAGAAAGGTTGACGTTTTTTGGTTCCACACGTTTGAACTCATCCATTTTGAGTGCTTCAGCAATTTTAACAAGCGGCTCAAAATTTTCAATAACAACATTATTTGTTGAGAGCTTTCCACCTCCGGTGAAAGAATTCAGATCGGGTTCCATATGATTGTTCAGTATTCCTTTTATATCAAAAGATGCCGAATAATTTCCGCTGCATTGTTTTGCAATTGGTGCCATCTTTTGTACAGCAATAAATGTGTCGAATGTTTTACGGATGTCGAGCTGAGTAACATCAAGGTCGAAATAAAAATTAGGGTTTTTAATATTTTTACTTTCATACAAGCCGTCCATCATCACTTTACCGTCAAGCATTCCGAACCGGACTTCATTGAGGCCGAGGCTCCGGTCACGAACGGCAATATTCCCGGTAAGATTCTCGAGAATCATATCATCATAATAAACTTTACCGACATCGGCAGTGAGAAGAAAGTCGATATTTTCCGGAATTTCAACCAGCTCCATTGGGGTAGTATCGGCAGGTGAGGAAGCGGATGCGGAATTTCCCATCAGCTCATTGAAATCGATGGTGTTTGATTTTAAAGATAATGTTCCTTTCAAAAGTTCGTTTTCACGGAACATGTATGTTAACAGGTTGTCAAGCCAGCCGGTTGCACGAATGTCGGTTTTGCCGGTTTTCAGATCCAGTTGGTTCAGTGTGATATTTTTTGGATTAAATATTAATTCGCAAATACTGACATTCACTCCCTGTGAAAAATCCTTGCTCTTGAAATTGAGATCATTCACCAGCATATTTCCGGAAGCATTAAAATTCTGAAAATCCCTTTTTTCAATTGCTGATAATCTTCCTTTTGCGGTAATGTTTGCATTCAGAATTCCGCTCATTGAAGTACCTTCTTCCAGCGGAACAATACGACTTACATTTCCAAGATCGATTCTTCCTTTAACCGTTGCATCGAGATCAGCATCCGAAACAGGAGTCTTCACAATCAAACGTGCAAC
>JANWID010000230.1 GCA_025450095.1 Bacteroidia bacterium
GTCGTTCTTCAGGGGTAAATGTTCTTTTGATTCTGGTCATGATTCCCTAAATTAATGGTATAAATTCGATTTAACGAATTTCTCCAGTACATTAGGGGGCTAATACAGTCTGAAAATCGAATCCTGTCCTAAGGGAAATACAAATGATGTATTTCCTATTTTTTTCATTTGGCAGTTAACATAACTGCTCCGTCCTCCACCACTATATGTAGATAATGAATCCATTATAACAATTCCAGTAGAATCTCCATATATATAACCACTTGTTAATTTCAGAGTATCAGAAATAAATATTGAAGTATCAATTTCAACATAAGTTCCTGGTTTATTTATTGTAAGTTCCTTAAACCGATAACCTTCATCTCCATCAACAAACTGGTCATCTGTACCATTAAAGATAATACAATTTCTAAACATTACATCCGAGCTGTTAATTTGCAGATTTGCCCGGAATTCAGTTGTATCTGTGTAATCAACATCAATAATTGCGGATTCAGTATTAAATACTGCATTTCCATTAAAAATATTTCCAATAACATTAGAAAGACGCAAATTATAGCCACTTTGATTAAAGATATTTATCGGACCATTAAATATATTTTCTCCATACCAATTATTTGTCCCACCAGACGATTTTATTAATGTAGTAGAATCATTAAAAGCACTTGTTGAAACAAGAATATCTGGAGATTCAAATGTGCTTACTGCATTAATTTCACAATTGCTTAAAAATAGACTAGATGTGCCACTCAAAGTTAAGTTCTGTTCTGTAGTTCCTTCCTGAATAAAATTTGATAAGTATAATCCATTCGCAACATAGCCTGAATCTCCTACTATAATAACATTGTCGTCATCAAGATAAGAAACTCCACCACCATCACCGAAAATTATTGACATGCTACCCTCATTATTGACATATATATCTCCATTAAAATAGGATGTATCTGCATCGCTTAAATATATTGCTCCTCTATTTTGAACATATAACAATAAATCATGATTAAAGACATCTCCATTAACTGTAGAAAGTTTAATTGATGCTCCGCTTGAAGAACTGTTTATAATTGTTACTTCATCGTTAAAAATACAACCACCATCACCACTACAGGTCCCTGTACCAACTTTTTCGATTAGACATCTTTTCATATATGTTCCACCGTCTAATTCGATAGAATATGCCTCGATATCCAGAATAGAATTAATATAAGCTGTGGATTTTATGATAGCACTTTGTCCTCTAAGAGCCAGGGTTCCATTGTTAACTGTTCCTCTGATATCTGCATAATCCTGTGCAGTGAATGTATAATTTTTTAAATCTAAAGTAGTACCACTTCCAAGTTGGAGATAATATACATCTTGATTTGCAGACAAAACAGGTCTATTTGTCGCAGTATTTGAAATAATTGCTGTATCACTCGAACTTGGATAACCAGGAGAACCTGAAGAAGACCAATTCGAAGAATTAGTAAATACTGTGTCTACACTACCTGTCCATGTAAATATTGTTCCATAATTGTTGAGCGTACATAGTAAGAATATAATAGATAAGATATATCGTTTCATGATTTTTAATTATTAGAAATCGTTAATTTATAAAAAGGCTTACTGAAATAAAAATTCCTGGTAATCTGTCCATGACCCATTGTATTTAGTCCTTATTCGTCCAAGCCAACCCAGGCTCTCCGGTAAAGTTCCAAGACCCAATGTTACTGCATTACCTACTCTTTCAAATGACAATCCTTGAGGCAATCCATTAACTTGGTCATAAGTATAATCATAAGAAAAAAGCACGGTATCAAGTACAGTATTGGTTAATTCAATTTCAATATTTGTGATATTGGTTGTTTCTGTCAGCAAAATCTGACAACTACCATTCACATATCCAAGCGCAGAAGGAATCATCGTAATAGATGCATCAAATGTTTGAGCTTTTGAAGTCGAAGCGATTAAAAATTGCAACGCAAAAAGAAATGTTAACTTCACGCTTGATATACCCATTTTCATGAAAATAGGTAAAGGCAATTTTCTTAAGGTAAGTCTCATTTTATTTATATTTTAAGGTTAGAACTATAATATAGAATTCCCAATTCCATCGAACAATAATGTCCAAAGGAAACGACATTGCAAGAATGCAATTGTCTATTTATTTCTAATTAATAACTGTGCGAACGTTGCACAAAAACTCTAAAAAATTCTTTTTAAAATGGGTTAAAAACTGGGGGACGATTTTAACTCCATTCGTTTAGATTTGCCGACTCTTACTTGCTAGGTGTGTTGTTCGTGCTCTTATGTGGTAATTCAAATATAGATACAGATTATTCTAATACCAAGGAATTAGTATTAAATATTTATTAACAAATATATTGTGGCAAATAATCTACATATTCACAACTACAGAACTTTATATAGAAATGCAAGCACCGGATTTATTATCCCTCATTATGGTATTAGGACTGTAGGCTTCATATGATAAAATAATGACATGAATATTTTTGATTATTTTCTACTATTTAATAATAAAAAGTTATGGAAGAATTAAAGAAAATAATTCATATGTACTTAATTGAAACAGTAAAATTAATTCATATCAGCATTGATAAACAAAATTCGGATACGAAACCGAAACAAACAAATATCAACTGACCATTAAAATAACATTTCCTAGATTGCGAAAACGAAAACTGTTTTGCCAGAATCCTGGATATTGCCCTAATCCGAAAGAAATACACATTTTTGGTTGTAGGATTTTATGGTATTCCTAACCAAGTATCATATTCGAAAACCAATAATTTTTGAATTTTACTTTTCATGAAGGTAATAATACGGCTTTAAAACTTTTTGTTTAATTCTAAAGCTACAAATACTACAGGAAAATATTTGTATTGAAATTCATTGGAGCGTGGGATCGCAATATCCCCGACTTTTCAAGAAGATAATAATACGGATTTCCAGTTTTCAAATAACTCTAAAAGTTACAAATAATATAGGGAAAATATTTGCATTGGAAATTCAATGTTATAAGATCGCCAGATCCCGAAAAATGTAGAGACGCCTTTTATGACGTCTCTACAACAATATCAATATGCATAGAACTCCATTATCGAACAACTCCAGTTTATTTCTCACCTGAAATGATCAGTGCATTTGCATCAACCATTATGTTGCCGTCAGGATATTTTTGACTCACTGCAAAATAAACTTCCTGTTTAATTTTTTCCTTTGTTGCTTCATCGGTTTTGCTTAAAGCGTCAACTACCGGAGCCACCACTGAAGTCATGAAACTCCAGTAAGTATTGGTGGTTTTGGAATTCATTTTTCCGGCAACTTCATTTTGAGAAATGTTTTTTAATCCTGCCTGAGAAAATAAATCGGCGATATAGCCATCCTTTGCGCAGCGAAACATACCGGGAGATCCCGGAGGGACTACAGGCATTTCGATGTTCTTATTCATAGCTCCCATCGTAGCTGTTATCCAGAAATTCTTTTCCGGTATATTCCAAACCGATGCGGCAATTTTACCACCTGGTTTTAACACCCTCACCATTTCTTTTGCAGCAAGGAGCATATCGGGAAAAAACATAAAACCCATGCGACAGCTGATGGCGTCGAATGTATTATTAGCAAAGGGAAGTTCACTAACATCGCACACACTGAATTCAACATTCTTAATTCCCTTATTTGTTGCATTTTCATGACCGATAACCAGCATATCATCAGCAAGATCTGTGATAATGACCTTCCCGTTTTTCACTATTGATGCAATCGTAAGCCCGGGCTCCCCGGTGCCGGCTGCTACATCAAGTACCACATCGGTATCCTTTAATGTCAACTGTTTAATAATTTCATCGCCATATGGCTTCAAAAAGTCCATTGTAAATTCATCCCATTTTTTCCATCCGGGGGAAAACTTATTCCATACAGCTTTTTGTTGTTCGCGGATAGCTTCCAGTTGTTGTTCCATTTTAGTTTTGTCTTTCGTGAAGTTATTTTATTTGTTTATCCCGGAATCAGCCTGCGGTTACAGGGTCAATAATGTTTGAAACTATGCTTACCACGTTTGCAGGAAATCCGCTTTGCTTAGCATGATCGCGGATCAATTCCTCGCTATCAGCATTGTAAATGCAGTAAATTTTGTCGCCTGCTACATAGCTGTGCACCCATTGAATTTGTGTGCCTTGCTTAATCAGTACCCCACAGGAAACTCCTGATATTTCTTTTAATTTTTCATCTAAAGTTTCCTGCACCGGGAATTTCCCTTTCGATAATATACTTCTTCATAATTATTAAGAGTTTTTTTGCTGCCTACTCTGACCGGTTTTCGGCTTTCCCGTGTTGTAACGCTTAATGCATTGACAGCACAAAAATGCAACAGGGAACCAGGTAAAAACGGTAACAATGTTACTTTTCTATGTAACAAATGTTACATATCTTTTAGTAGCTTGATTTGATTACGGAAAAGCAGGAGCTTTTTTTCATTTTCGAGCTTTTTCAGTAGTCGCGAAATGACAACACGGTTAGTTCCAAGCTCATCAGCAATTTGCTGGTGTGAAAGATTGACCAGAGAGGAACCGGTTAATTTTGATTTTTCTTTCAGGTAATTAACCAGGCGTTCATCCGTTTTTTTAAAAGTAACATCATCCACACTTTTAATTACATCCATAAATTCATTAACAATGGTTCCGATCACAAATTTTTTCCATGAAGGATATTTTTGCATCCACTCTTCCATAATTTTTACCGGAATACAAAGCATACTCAGATCTTCTTCTGCAGTTCCCTTTACCTGGCTGGGCTGCGACATCATCCCACAGGAGAATGTCATAGCACAACCTTCTCCGGCTCTTACATAATATAAAACCAGTTCCTGTCCTTCTTCATTTTCACGGCTCACTTTAAGCGTACCTGTCAACATCATGGGAACAACGGTTATTTGCTGACCCATTTTGATTAATCCCTGCCCGGCTTCGGCACTAAACACCATTGATTTTTCCTCAATCTCTTTAAGTAATTCGGGCTCAAATACAGCTGAGAAAACTTTTCTTAATGCAGATGTTTCGTCTATCATAATTATTTACAACAACTTCAATTGTTTGATTGGAGCAATTGCCCCTTCAAGTTCAAGTAGTAATTTTTTTCGTTCGAGTCCACCAGCATAACCGGTCAGGTCGCCATTGGAACCAATAACACGGTGACAGGGAATTAAAATAAGTAACCGGTTGTGCGCATTGGCATTTGCTACTGCACGTATCGCTTCGGGCTGACCTAGTTTTTTAGATAACTCAAAATAAGATACCGTTTTCCCGTAAGGAATTTCTGCAACTGCATCCCAGACATTCTGCCTGAAATCCGAGCCATGTAATTCCAGTGGTACTGTAAATTTTTTAAGGGTACCAGCAAAGTATTCTGCCAGCTCTGTTTTCAATTTCACAAGAAATGGGTGTGCCGCATCAGGGCAAATGCGATCATCTTCTATCGCATCCTGATTAAAAGTTACCTTAATGATTCCCTGATCTCCGGCTACGAGTATCAATCTGCCTGCAGGAGAATCAAAATAACAGGAATATGTTTTTATTAATTGTGGTGACATCAATCAGGTATTTTCAAAAAGTGAACCTGACGGGCCCTGGCGCTTTTTTCCCAGATGCGTATAGGCTTTATCCGTTATCTCCCTGCCACGAGGTGTACGGTGCAGGTATCCTTCCATAATAAGGAACGGTTCATATACTTCTTCTATAGTTCCCGGCTCTTCTCCAACTGCCGTGGCAATAGTATTAATACCTACAGGCCCTCCTTTGAATTTATCAATGATGACTGTGAGTATTTTATTATCCATCTCATCCAGGCCGTGTGCATCGACATTAAGCGCATTGAGTGAATAATCCACAATGGCAACATCAATACTTCCCGTTCCCTTGATTTGTGCAAAATCACGGACTCTTCGCAACAATGCGTTTGCGATACGCGGTGTTCCCCGGCTGCGTCGCGCAATTTCAAAAGCCGCTACTTCATCAATGGGAACTTTAAGGATATCTGCTGAGCGGAGCACAATCAGTTGTAAAAGTTTTGCATCATAATATTCCAATCGCGAGGTGATTCCAAACCGTGCGCGTAACGGTGCTGTTAACAAACCCGAACGGGTAGTGGCTCCGATCAATGTAAACGGATTCAGTTTAATTTGTACTGATCGTGCATTCGGACCTGCATCAATCATGATATCAATGCGAAAATCCTCCATTGCGGAATAGAGGTACTCTTCCACAACCGGGCTTAACCGGTGAATTTCATCAATAAACAAAACATCATTTGGTTCGAGGTTGGTAAGAAGCCCCGCCAGGTCACCGGGTTTGTCGATTACCGGTCCCGAAGTAACGCGAATGTTAACCCCCAGCTCGTTTGCAATAATATTGGCCAGTGTGGTTTTTCCCAGTCCGGGAGGACCATGCAGTAACACATGATCGAGTGATTCGGATCGAAGCTGTGCTGCCTTGACAAACACCTTCAGGTTTTCCACAACCTTTAACTGTCCGGTAAAGTCTCCGAATTCGAGAGGACGAAGAACCTTCTCGAGCTCTTTGTCGATATTCTGCAGCGATGATTCGCCGGGGTTGAGATTTGGGTTCAAGTTGATTACGTTACAGCTTCAAAATTAAGTATAATGTCGGGACATCCCATGGGATGTTCTTGCAATATGTTTCCCTAAGTAATAGCCAGGGCATGTCCCGGCTTTACGTTGCTTTTATGTATCACTCTCTACCTCCCATACCATAATCGACCGATCATCTCCGGCGGAGATTAATTGTCCTGTTTCCGGGTGCCAGATAATTTTGTTCACCGAGTTAACGTGACCTTCGTTTTTTTCTTTGTCGATCCTCAATAATACTTCAAGTGTATCCGGGTTCCACAGCTTGATTGTTTTATCACGGCTGCAGGTAGCGAACAGCGAGCCATCATTATTGAAGGCGATGCCGTATATTGAATAATTGTGCGCGGGAACAGAATGCAGCAGTGAAAAATCGTTAGTAACATCAAATATATTCAGATGTGCATCGCGGGCTCCGGAAAACAATTGTTTCCCATCAGGGCTAAAGGCAAGCGCATAAACCGAAAAATCAATTTCGTGTGCCTGCCACCGTTTTATTTCTGTAAGATCCGGTAATGAAATAATCGTTATGGTTCCATCAGATCCACCAACTGCCAGGATTGTTTCATCAGGACTCACAGCAGCAGTGCGTAGCCTGATTTTCCCCAGGTTGAGCATTTTTACCGGAGTGAGTGGCAAGGCTTCCATAACACCGAGGCCACCATCTCCCGAAAGGGAAAATAATAGATCATGTTTCACGGAACCGCATATATGAAATATAGGCTGCGTATGATACTGCAGTAACCTGGTTTCCGTTTTAAGTGAAAGGTTGATAACATGGATAGCTCCTGCGGCCTGACCAATAAGCAAACGGTCGTTTGAAGTATCGGGATAAAGCGAATAAACAATTTCAGGAATGCGGGCTATCAAAATTCCTTCCTGTGATACTGCGGGATCCCATTCTGCTACCACCCTGTCGCCACTGCCCGAATAAAACGAAACAGATCCCGCAGGTGCCAGCGTATAAACCGAACCGGTATGACCGGTTAATGTTGCGGTTTTGCGAACTGTCAGCGTAGAATTCATGACTGTAAAAATACCGTTTGTTGTCAGGAATATGACGGATGGGCAGAAAATACTGACATTTGGAAGCCGGTTCCCCATTGGAATCGTATTGGTGAGTTAGTGAAGCCTGATTTTCAGA
>JANWID010000231.1 GCA_025450095.1 Bacteroidia bacterium
AATCCCGTTCGACTTGCATGTATTAGGCCTGCCGCTAGCGTTAATCCTGAGCCAGGATCAAACTCTCCATTGTAAAGTTTATTATAATTGCTCTAGGTTTACTCTATTGTTCATCTACCCTAAGGTGATGAACCAGGCTTGTTATTTCCTACAATCCTTCAAAGAACGTTATAAATATAGCTCCCCGGTTTAATGGTTTGCCACATAATTTTCAATTGGGGCTGCAAAGGTACTAATACTTTTTCCCTTTACAAGCTTTTTTTGAATTTTTTTTGATGGATTTTAAACAACGATTTGCTTAAATAAAGTCTCCATCAATTGGGGTTGCAAATGTATAACGACTTTCTGAACTAGCAAACAAATTTTGAAAAAAAATGAAAGTGAGTTATTAACATCGAACTAATCTACTGTTAATGACGAATATATCTCTGAAAATTCAGGGATTTGTGGACGAAACTTCGATGATTTTTCCATTAAAAAGCTTCATTCCGCGAACTGCAAAATCGCAAATGTAGCCCGACATCTCCACAACAGTGGTCTTGGCAACGTATCCCGGAAAGGCCCGTGCGAGCATTTCTGTTTGAACAGCGCCCAACGCCAAACAGTTTACAATGATGTTCCGGTCACGGAACTCCTCGGCCAGACATTCGGTTAATATCGAAATGGCTCCTTTGCTACTGCTATAGGCCGACAAACCAGGAAATTTGACACTGCCTCGCACCCCGCCAATGCTACCGGTATTAATAATATGAGATCTTCCCTGGTTTCCCAAAAAAGGAAGTAACGACCTGATAAGCAGCGCTGGCCCGAAAACATTTACCTTATAGATAGTTTCCCAATCTTCAGGCATTAATTCATCAAAAGGTTTGTTAACCAGAAAACCTGCATTATTAATCAGGATATCGATAAGATGGACATCGAAATCCTCCAGAGTTTTTTTGAGAATGCTGAAATCATAAGAAGCGATATCAGCAGTTACCGGTATAATCGGGCTGGCAGAATCCATGGATTCCAGTTCTTTAAGCCTTGAAGTTCTCCTTGCTAGTACAAATACCCTATTTCCACTTTCTGATGCAAATTGTTTTGCAACGGCATGTCCAATCCCTTCCGATGCCCCGGTAATTATTATGTTCATCTTATATTACCTCTTTTTTATGCCACTGAATTGTATTCCTATAGTAAGTTTTCTTATGAGGATCCAGCGTTCTTGTTCTTAATCCGCTAATCCGTAAAACTAAAACTTATCTTTGTAGAATTACTAAACATTCAATTGAAATGAAAACTACCGTAAAAGTTTTCTTTGTCTTGTTTATGGGGATGTCTACTTCTTATTCCAGAGCTCAAGAACAAGTTGTTAATGATCCTAATCCGGGAGAAGAAATATCTGAAAAGAAATTTACCGACAGGTTGATTACCGGAGGTTCTATTGGGCTTCAATTTGGGGATTATGCATATATTCAAATAGCTCCAATCCTGGGTTATAAAATTACTGACCGTCTGCATTCGGGGATAGGGTTGAATTATACGTATTACAAATACAACGATAAATACTACAATTACAAGTATGAAACCTCTATTTATGGTGGAAGCATTTGGAGTCGTTATTTTATATGGAATAATTTATTTGGCGAGGTGAACTGGGAAGTTCTAAATATGGAAGTGCCTAACGAAATCAATTCTAATAGAACTATCAGGGATAATGTAATGACGTTAATGATCGGAGGTGGTTACGCTCAACCAATAGGAGGTAATTCCGCTCTTCTTTTAAGAGCATTATGGGATGTGATAGAAGACCCGAATTCACCTTACATGAATCCTATTTTCAATATTGGTGTAAGTATCGGATTTTAAACCCAATAGGATTTTACTAATCTATTATAGACTTTTCTGGATTTCGGGGAGATTCCACTTTTTTTATTCATAAAAATCCGGACGATCCATCATCGGCATCTTTCTCAGTATCCATGCCTGCTTTCTTTTAATATATGCCGTAGGTTTTGCCGGAGACCAGCGGATGGGATTAGGCAAACATGCTGCTATCATGGCCGCTTCTGCATTTGTCAACTCACTGGCAGGTTTTCCAAAATATACCTGGCTGGCGGCTTCTGCACCGTAAACTCCATCCCCCATTTCGATTACAGTTAGGTATACTTCCATAATCCTCCTCTTACTCCAAAGAAGTTCATTTAGTGAAGTAAAATATACTTCAAAGCCTTTTCTGACATAAGATCTCCGGGGCCAAAGGAATACATTCTTAGCGGTTTGCTGGCTGATAGTGCTTGCACCCTTGACTTTTTTTCCCTTGTGCCGTTCATTATATTTCTGGGCCTTTTCAATGGCCTCCAAATCAAATCCGAAATGTTCTTCGAATTTCTGATCCTCTGAAGTAATTACAGCGAGTGGCATAGCATTCGACATTTCATCAAGGGAAATCCAGTCTTTGTAAAGCCTGACATTCCGTTTTTCATCTCCTGCCTGTTCAAATACACGAATGATCATTAGCGGGGTTAGCGGAGGTGGAATAAAACGGTAAATAAAAACAACCGCGATTGTGGATATAAAAAACCAGAGGATGAGTTTCAGGATGATCCTGATAATTTTCCGGACCATAAGTGAAGTTAAAAACGGATTCGCAGCTTAGTAAAGGTGAGCTTTATTTATCGATTCCGTTGCTTTTTTTGAAGTCCGGGAAGTAAATGCTTTCAGGGATGTTCCTATTGCTATATAAAACATCTTGCTGGAAGTTGGAATATAAGTGTAGGGTGTTCCATACCATTTGATTTCCTGCTTGTCTTCTGTCAGGAAATCCAGCAAGTAGTACTTAAACCGAACGTAAGCTCCCTTTCCGGAATTGATATCCAGGAAAACCGAAGGATTTACCAGGTTTACTTTGTCGGAAAACCATTCCGTTTTTTTGAATTTTTCATCATCATCAAACACTTTCTGTTTGTAGTGGAAAAACAACTCAGCCTCTGCTCCTATTGCACAATACAAACCGCCTGGAAGCTTACCAAACTTGAAAGCTAATGGAATTCCCAATGAATATGCACGTTGCTTTACTTTAACTGAATCATTAAGATCATTGATTATACCGACATTTCGCAAACCAACGCCGGTAAATATGCCGACGTTTTTACCAAAATCGTAATGAAGCTGCTCCTGGAAATGGAAAAAGCAGGTAAAACGCACAATTGGATTTACCTCGATTTCGTCGGTTTTTTCCGGATTATGAAATGCTTCAACAGAACTCCCTGAAAAAATGAATTCTGATGCTGACATCCAATAACGCTTTTTAACGGAATCCTGGGAAGTTTGAGATACAGTCTGCAATGAAAAAAGCAGCGCTGTTAAAAACAACAAATACTTTATCATATATCAGGTTTTAGTTTTTCATCTCAGACATTTCTTTTCCAATCGCATTCTCATAAACATCACGGAAAGTGGTTAGCGTACCGTACTTTTCATCATCAACGATGAGTGATTCACCACCTGTGACTCCGAGGTTTGTAAATTCAATGTCAGAAGATGCCAGCACATCAATAAATTCATCGAGTTGATCCTGGCTTACAGTTACAACGATCCGGCCTTGTGCTTCGCCAAATAAATAAGCATCTTTCCGGATATCCACGTCCGTTTGAATATTGAACCCAATGTTTCCTGCAAGAGCAGATTCCATCAGGGTAATAAAAAGTCCTCCATCGGATATATCATGAACCGCATTCACCAGTTTTTTATCTATCAGGTTGCGAACCAATTCCTGAACATGGAATTCCTCTTCGATATTGAAATAAGGTGCCGGACTAAACTTTACTTTATGGATTGAATAAAGATATTCAGAAGAACTGATATCATTAACCGACTTTCCTATTAGGAAAATACTATCGTCTTCGTTTTTAAAATCGAGTGTCATGAGCTTGCTCCGGTCTTCTAAAATTCCAATCATCCCAATAGTAGGCGTTGGAAAAACAGGAACTTCCTCATTATTGATAACTGATTGATTATAAAAGCTGACATTTCCACCAGTTACCGGGGTTGAAAAACGAATACATGCAAATCCCATCCCTTTAATGGAATTTACAAATTGCCAATATACCTCAGGATTATATGGATTACCAAAATTGAGACAATTGGTCACCGCACTGGGTACTGCACCGGAACAACTGATATTGCGGGCAGCTTCTGCAACAGCAATTGCACAACCGGTATAGGGATCTGAATATACATAACGTGAATTGCAATCAACTGTTAATGCAAGCGCTTTTCGGGTACCTCTAACGGCAACTAAAGCAGAATCGGATGGTCTGTTGGTAGTCATATTAATGGTTCCTATCATGGAATCATATTGATTACTGACCCATTTCTTTGAAGCGATATTCGGATTTGCAGCAAGTTTAAGGGCAACTGTTTTTAAATCTTCCGGGACTTGAATTTTATCAATGTTATACTGTTTGATTTTATCAATATATGCAGGTGTTTTATATTCACGCTGGTACACTGGTGCACCGCCACCCAGCACAAGAGATTCTGCAGGCACCCTTGCTATCAGCTCGTCGTGAATAAAGAATTCCAGTGAATCTCCTTCAGTAACAGTACCTATCCGGGTACAATTCAAATCCCATTTTTCAAATATTTTTAATACCTGATCTTCGGAACCTTTCTTAGCAACCACCAGCATTCGTTCTTGTGATTCAGACAGCAGGATCTCCCAACCTTCCATATTTTTTTGTCGCATAGGAACACGATCAAGATGGATTTGCATTCCATGACCCCCTTTTGCTGACATTTCGGAAGTGGAACATATAATTCCTGCGGCTCCCATATCCTGCATCCCGATAACAACACCTGTTTGGATTACTTCCAGCGTAGCTTCAAGTAATAGTTTTTCCTGGTATGGATCGCCTACCTGAACAGCGGGCAGATCTTCATGCGATTCATCATGCAAATCACCGGAGGCGAAAGTAGCGCCGTGAATTCCATCTTTACCGGTTGCTGAACCAACAATAAAAACGGGGTTCCCTGCACCATATGAAATCGCCTTTACAGTCTCTCCGGTTTTTACGATTCCGACCGACATTGCATTTACCAGGATGTTAACGTTATAGC
>JANWID010000232.1 GCA_025450095.1 Bacteroidia bacterium
TGCTGGTTATTACATTGTCAGTATATTCCACGAAAGCGCTCCTGTTTTCAAAGGGAAAATAATAATCACCCAAAATTAGGATCGGTCTTTCCAACCCAAACTGCTTAATTCATCCTCGTTTGCTTAGGTACCTGCCAGTCAGCAGGGGCTACACCTGTTATGGTTGTATAATGTGAAAGGTTGCGAATTTCAAACTAAACTTCTACCTTCGCACTTCATTAAAAATGGACCTTGTTCCATTTATTGGGGCCTATAGCTCAGTTGGTTAGAGCAACAGACTCATAATCTGTGGGTCCTTGGTTCGAGCCCAAGTAGGCCCACTAAAATTAAATCCCCGCATTGCGGGGCTTTTACTTTTAGTGGGCCAATCCCGACAAACGAGCGAAGCGAGTTTCGTCGGGATAGGAATGGGAACTCAGAATTTTATTTTACTTTTCACATCAATTGCTCTTGCGTTACCTCTGGCAGGGTTTTCTGTTGCGGGCCTTTTCATACAGTTTTAATTGGATTTTTTAACTTCCCTGAACCCGGATACCAATGAATCAGAAAGATGTTAAACAAACAAAGAATTTATTATTACATATAGCATATTGTGGAATTATAACTATAATCCTTATCAATGATTGGAATTTCTCAAATATCAAATTGGAGGCTGCACTCATAAATTATCCTTTATTAATTGTTCAGATTGCTCTGCTCTTTGATTTGATTCTCCAGGAAACCAGGATAAGAAAAAGAAACATCATTATTTCTCTTATCAAGTTTTTAATATTACTATTTTACTGTTGCTTAACCATTTATTTTATTGTTATTCTGGCGGTAGTAAATTAATTGTGGTAGATAATTTTTAATTTCAAATTTTTAATTTTATCAAATTCTTCCCGACGACCATCACTGTAAATGGTGTAGCCTTTATAATAGTCAATACTTTCCCTTGTAACTACTTTCGTATAAATTACTGTTCTGGCAACTTTATTTTCCTTGTAATGTATTTCTTTAAGAAGTTTGTCATTTAAATACTGAGTCTTCTTGCTTATATAACCATTTTCTTCGCAGTAATTCCACAAGCCTTCCCGGAGATCATTCTTAAAATACCCTTGTTCCTGTGGCTTTCCGGTAAGACAATAAAAAGTTTCATATAATCCGTCATATTTACCCATTTTAAAATTTGCCCTATTATATACCCGGTTCTCCATTGATATGATACACAAAGATTCGCCATCCAGCGTATCATTTACAAAATTCATTTCTTCAGTTTTCTTATCATAAATCCAATGATAATGTTTACCATTCAGCAAACCGTTACTATACGAGCCGCTTTCTAATAAATCATTTTTAATAAAATGTTTAGTTGTATCCGGAGTAGTGTAATTACTAGTATAAAAATCACAGTACTCGTTCTTATTAGGATTAACCGGAATTCCATCAATACCGCTAAATTTTGGACTATTAACTATATAACTTCCGGCAGTATTTATGGTATATTTAAAAAATACTCCATTTAACAAGTGATTTTTGTAAATGTATTCACCTGCAACTATCCTTCTCTGAATATTTGAATTTTTTAAATAGCCTCTTTGCTCGGAATGAGTTCTAAAATGTGACGTATCATACATCAAGAACCATTTACCATCAGGGAAAGAATCAGGCAACTTTAAAGGAATTTGTCTTGTAATTTGCCGGTGAGAATAAAAATTATTTAAAAGTGGGGAGGGAATAGTGTTTTGGCAACCTGAAAAACAACAACACTCAGGACGGGGAATCAGTGCGTTCACCGGATAAATGTAAAATGTATCACTTAAGTAATAATTTATTGCATACATAAGAGTATCTCCTCCATACCGGTAATGCCATGAATCATACAGGGTGTCATTTTTAAAACATGAATCCGTTAAAATATTATTGTTAGTAGTATCATACTTTAAAATATGCGTTTCCTTTTTTTTAGTATTTACATAAATCGTTAAGGTTGGATTTCCTCTTTGATTATATTCAACATAAGATCCATAACAGGAATCACTTTTAAAGACTTTGTAAACAGAAACCATTACTGTATTTATCCAGATATCTTTAGTTTCTGCAGCAGGAAGTAATTCATTTAAAATAGAAGTCGGTTTTAATCTGATACTTAAACTATCGATCCCGAATATTTTTCCTGTTATGATTGTTTTTCCTGCCAGGTTAAATCCTTTATAACTCCAATCTCTTTTGGCAAGGTCAATGATTTCTTCACTCTTTTTATTTCCTGTTTCATAAAAGCATGTTTCCGTTGCGATCATTAATTCTTTTTTCTTATCAGGCATGTAACTTTTTGCTTCACTTATAATTGACCCGCTTTTACTAAATGCCGTACGTTCTTCAGTATTTTTATCATGAATATAATTCAACTGGTACATTTTTTCTCCTGTTTCATAATAACCTGTCTTATTTCCGGAAGGCCATTTATCACTGGTTGATTTTAGTCGCTCAACCGCCTTCAATTGACCCCCTTCATACCAGTACTTCCATAATCCTACTTTCTGCCCCTTACTTATTTTACCATAACTTTTTTTGTTATGATTGGGCCAATATTCCGTTTTTGATTGCGCATTTGTAATTAAAAGTATCTTAAAAATGAAATATATAATAAGAGTAAAAACTTTAGTTGAAAATTTCATATTTTTAAACTATCCCTTTAATTTTATATAAATTCTATTTGTGAAAGTATCAAATATTATTTTATGTTTATTAAAGGTTGATTTACCAGCAGGAAAGATTATAACCTGGGGTGCACTATCAGTTTTGTTCCAGTAATATCTTCCATTAAGATTGCTAGCACAAGTCTTTAACAAATCATAACCATAAGCGCATTTTACCTGCAAAATTCAGCTTAGCGCCTGTTCTACTGCAGCACTTCACAACCACAGAAATAAATCATGTATTTCTTTCCCCAAATTGTGTAACACCTGAAAAATTTATGGCACGACCTTTTCGGAATAATAATTAATTTTAAGGGTCAATTATTACAGGACATGATGATGAACTATTAGAATTTGCAGCTTGACTGGAAATTAACAAATGATATTCACATTCAAATAAAAAATTTATGGCAAACAACAGCGTAACATTACACCGGGTGCTCACAGCAACTCCCGAAAAAGTATTTCGTGCCTTTTCTGACACCACTGCATTCACATCCTGGCTACCACCTTATGGTTATTTGTGTGAGGTACAACAAATGGATTTTAAAGTGGGTGGAAATTACAAAATGTCTTTTACTAACTTCTCAACGGGTAACAGTCATTCCTTTGGCGGAAAATATTTGGAAATAAAACCAAACGAATATTTAAAGTACACTGACAAATTTGATGATCCTAATTTGCCGGGAGAAATGATTACTTCAGTCTGGTTCAACAAAGTATCGGTAGGCACAGAACTAAAAATTACTCAGGAGGGTATTCCATCTGTTATTCCAACAGAAATGTGTTATTTGGGATGGCAGGAATGTTTAGAAAAATTAAAAAAATTGGTTGAACCGGAAATCCCCGATTCTATTTAAAAGAATTCCGGTCAATCTTTCGGACGCCAGCATGACGTCCTTACGCTGGATTTAGTATTTAACAATTTTAATATTCTGTGCTTCTGATAGGGATTCCATACTCACAAAATAAATCATCTCCCGCCTTTCGGACGCCAGCATGGTGTCCGTACGCTAAAATTAATATTTAACAATTTTTAAAGTCTGTGAACCTGAACCTGATTCTGCACAGAGAAAATATAGACCGGATGCCTGTGCTTTAACGTTGTGGATTATTTTAATTGCATCAGCCTTCACTCTTCCGCTATAAACCAGGTCAATCAGTCTTCCATAAATATCATAAAGCTTCACCGTTACATCCTGGTCATTCATCCCTTCAATCATAATATTAATTTCATCCCGGAAAGGATTTGGATAAACTTTAAGATTATTAATTGTCCCTTTCAATTCGTTTACAGAAACAGGAAGTGCAATTTCAGTTAAAGCGGTATTTGTAACAACGGGTTGATTAAAATCAAAATAAATTTCAGCGGTATTTTTTATAAGGTCTCCGGCAACCAGGTTATCAACCGGCCGGATACGATACCTGATGAATCCATGGCTTGCAGGTTCATTGGCGGTGCTGTCGGGAAGCATTATATTTTGAAACGAGTATAAGAATTTCCTGGAATGTTGTTCATAATTAATAGTAACAGGATGTGAAGAGGCTACCAGATCAAAAGTAGTTTCGTCAAGCGCCGTCGACAGATTATTCAGAACTACCACATTCAAAGCGGTATCGTTCCCGGTATTCTGGAAGCAGACCAGGTATTCGAGATAGGGTGGATTGGGAAACTCGAATGAGTATATGGTATCACGACTGACGCTAATGAAGTTCGGATCAAAAGATGAATAAACATAGGTCAGTTGGATTTCCGAATTATTGCCGGGAGTTGCATCGTTGATAACCGGGATTACCCCGACTTCTGAAACAACTGTACTTCCTGAAACTAAAGTAGAATCCAGGTGGACTGTAACCAAAATATTTGCGGATTCATAAGGCGAGATCGGACTAAGATCCCAGGTGATGCTATCCGGCGTAGAAGTAGTCTGAACAGGAACAGCAGATACAAAATCCATACTGGTATCAGGGTAAAAAATAACGGTAGGGGTAAGTGTAGTAGTGCCGGTATTTTTGTAGTTTATATAATAATTGGCATTATATCCGGGCCTGAACCTTCCGCTTTGTGATATAGAAACACTCAAATCATTGAAGGCTCCTGCTGGTTGAAAAGCGAAATCATTGAGGGAGTCAATTTGATTGATACCACTGAAAGTTACATTTTGCACTAAAGGTGTACTGTTGTAATAGCTGACTGTATCCGATGAAATGTTGTACGCGCCAGGATCAATCACAGGAAAAGAATAATTACCATTGGGATCTGTGATATTAAAATTGGATGCACCATTCAGGTTAATTTTCACATTGGAAATGGAAGCTTCACCCGCATCCTGTATCGAATTGCTGTTTAAGTCTGCAAATGTTTTACCTGTTATTAAATTATAATCTTCCGAAAACTTTACAATCCACGTTTCGCGGTCCCCATTATTATCATTAATATCCCCATTAGTTGAGAAAGAAAAGCCTGACATAATGAAATTACCATCGGTAGTTTGCCAAACGCTACTTGCACCATCATAACTGGTTCCACCTATACATTGATGCCATAAATAATTTCCACCGCTATCCAGTTTAACCAGCCATGCATCTATATATCCTTTATTTCCTGTTGAATGTATGTTAACCGATTGCGTTTCTCCCGCGACAATGAATCCGCCACCAGCAACCTCTCTTACCGTTAAGCCATTATCAAAATTTGATCCGCCAAAACAATTTTCCCACTGAATGTTACCGATACTATCCAGCTTAACTGTCCATTCATCTCCCTGGCCATGATGGCCTGTTACATCACCATTATTTGAGTTTGAAAATCCTGTTAACACATAGCCACCATCCGTTGTCTGCTCAATGAAAGATGCTTCATCCCAGCCAGCTCCACCCAGATTTTTCTGCCACTGAAGCACTCCTGCACTATTTAATTTTACAACCCAGACATCATACGGGCCGCCATAGTTGCCGGTAACATCACCATCTATAGAGTTGGTTCGGCCTGCCAGAATATAACCACCATCAAAAGTCTGGTCGGCGAAAAATAATGCATCGGGTGCGGAACCTCCATAGCAATTCTTCCATTGTATCGCCCCCGAGCCATCCAGTTTCAGCACCCATGCATCATATGATCCATGATTTGCTGTTACATCACTGTCATTCGAGTATGTCTGACCGGTAACGATGTATCCTCCGTCTGATGTTTGACGAGCTACAGCTGCCAGTTCAGATTCTGTTCCTCCAAAGCAATTCTGCCATTGAATAATACCGGTATCATCAATTTTTACTATCCAGTAATCATCACTACCGCCATTAAAACCGGAAACATCGCCATTATTTGAAGCAGTAGTTCCCGAAAGTACATATCCTCCGTCGCTGGTCTGTTCAATATATTTGCTATACTCCCACCCCGAACCACCATAGCTTTTCGTCCAAAGAGTATCTCCTGAAGCATCCAGCTTGAGAACCCAAAAATCGCCCTGCCCGTGATTGCCGGATACGTCTCCATTAAA
>JANWID010000233.1 GCA_025450095.1 Bacteroidia bacterium
GTATTTTTTCCATCCGTACGTGAATTCACCGGTTGAAATGATTCAGGAACTACAGCAAGGCTGGTTTGGAATATGCTTACCAACAACAGCAGGCAGGATGTAACTTTAAAAGTTTTCATTGTATAAGGTGGTATTAATTTTCAGTTTTTATAGTACTTGATGATGCAAAGATATATATATAAACAAGTACTATGCAATACATGGTACTAAAATATTTGTTAAATCATTGATAATTAGTATGAAAAATTTTCTCATTGCTTTGTAATTGAACTGGTTTCTGATGGTTAAGATGACTTTGCAAAAGAATTTGTTACACTTTTGTCGAAATATTTTTACTCTTTGATGATAATGGTAAAACCTGAATACCTCAATTCCCGAAAAGAAAGGCTGGAAAAAGAACATGGAAAGTTTTTGTTAAGGCTTAAAAAAAGACCACCTGCCGGATTGGATGATGAAATTTTTGAATTAGATAAAAAAGTCTTTTCTGAAATTAGTTGTTTAGCCTGTGCAAACTGTTGCAAAACTATCAGCCCGGTTTTTAAGGAAAGAGATATAACACGTATTGCAGCATATTTTAAAATGCGACCTGCTGATTTTACTCAGAAGTATCTGTTCCTGGATGAAGAAGGGGATTATGTTTTGCAATCTGTGCCGTGCCCGTTTCTGAATAAGGATAACAGTTGCAGTATATACGAGCAGCGGCCGTTCGCATGCCGGAGTTATCCCCACACAGGTAGACTTCCATTTACCAAAAACACAAACCTATTTATTAAGAACAGTGCTGTTTGTCCTGCGGTTTATGAAATAACTGCCGTTCTTAAAAACAAATACAGTTAATTTGTTTCTGACTTTTTTTGAACCAAATACATAATAATATGTTATGAATGTTTACTCTATTTTAGATTGCATATTATGATATCCCAAAACCGCCTGGTTTCTTCCAGCATCCCGGTACGTTTTCGATACTCCTTGCCTCATGCTCCAACACATGAAGTGGAAATATACAGCACGGTAAAAGACATTACATCATCAGAATGGAATGCATGCCTGGACCCCGGATCTTTGTTTCTTAGTCTGAAATATCTGGAATCCGCGGAAAATAGTCGTTTACCTGGAATGCAATTTCGATACGCCCTGATCAGAGCAGGTGGTGAACCGGTTTCAGTTTTGTATTTCCAGCTTGTCAATTTATCGGATGCAGGTTTAGGAGGTATTTTAAACCTGGAAGAATATGGAGGGCTCGCCGGGTCAATGTCGTCCCGCATAAATGATATTTTGTTTCGTCCGGGAAAGAATAAAGAATCATTTATACTGGTATGTGGGAATTTACTGGTCAGTGGAGAACATGGCATAGCGGCAGTGAATGATGATGAATTTAGCATTGCTGTAAGCACCATTGCCCCCGTAAAAAAACTGATTGTACATACGCTTAGTTCAAATGCCCGACTTGTTGCATTTATGGTGAAGGATTTTTACACACCACATGACTCAATCACGAAAAATATACTGAAGAAAGATTACTTTTTATTGAATACCGATCCGGAAATGATTTTTAAAGTACAGCCCGAATGGAAAGATTTTGAAGATTATAAAAATGCGCTTTCTTCAAAATACCGGGTCCGTACCAATAGTGTAATTTCTAAAGCTGCTGATATAATAATTCGCGAACTTCCTGAACCGGAAATTGTGAGCAGAATAGAAGAGATCTATAATCTGAATGATGCAGTTATCCGTAAAGCTCCTGTTAAGCTGGCTCGTCCATCTGCCGATTATTTTTTGGAACTGAAGAAAAAATTCGGTAACAATTATCGGATTCATGGCTTTTTGCTGAAGAATAAATTAATTGCATTCACAAGCGGACTGTGGAACCATGAACACTATGAAGCACATTATATCGGTCTCGATTATCAATATAATACTACTTATAGCTTGTATCAGAATATTCTGTACACTTATATTGAAGATGCCATACGATGCAGATCGGCGAATCTTTATTTTGGCCGGACTGCGCTGGAAATAAAAAGCACTACCGGTGCCCGGCCACATTTTCTCGGTTGTTATTTTCGCTTTGCAAACAGAGTACTGAATACACTGGCAAAACCCTTAGTAAGCAGCACAGGTCCAAAAAACTGGATTCCCCGGGATCCTTTCAAAAGCAACGGACTGTAATTTTTTATGGTATAGCAGATAAATTTAGCTGCAAAAAATCCTGTACAAAAATTCCCACATTGATTTTTTTACTCAAACTATGTTTATACTGAAAAGTTTTGCTGAACAGTTATATTGATTGCATCAAGAGAAATATGCTAAGGGATGCAAAATGAGTAAATTTGCAATAACGGAATTACCGCCCATTGAAAAGATTGTTGAAAATAGGATGTATTCTATGGCTGGTTGCCTGTAATAGTGACACCAGGGAGACACTTACCAGTATTTCTCTGCGCGACACAAAAGGCCGGGAAGTCAACTTCGGAAATATCGCTGGAAATAAAATCCTGGTGATAACATTCCTTTCACCCGATTGCCCTCTTTGTATAAATTATACAAAAACTCTTATGTCTATAAAAAATGATTTTTCGGATGAGGAAATAAAATTCCTGGCTGTTTTTGCAGGTCCTTATTATAAGGACACAACAATAATCGATTTCCTTAATGAATATCATCTTGAAATGCAGGGAGTATTGGACCCTGATTACCGGTTAACCAAAGTTGTGAATGCTACCGTGACCCCGGAAGTGATATTAGTATCACAATCAGGGCGTATTGCTTACTCGGGGGCAATCGATAACTGGGCATACGAAACTGGAAAAAAAAGACCTGTTGTAACACATCAATTTCTGCGGAATGCTATTGTGAAACTTTTAAATGATTCTTTACCGGACCCGCCGGAAACGGAGCCGGTAGGTTGTTTTATTGAATTATGATCCACTCAAAAAAATCTTTTCTCTATTCCTGTTGGATATTTTATATTTCTGTTTTCCTGTTGTATTCCTCATGCGGCAGCAGGAATGCTGAAATTACATTTAATGATATTGCTCCCATTATACATAAAAACTGTACACCATGTCATCGTCAGGGCGAAGCAGGCCCCTTTCCTCTCATTTCGTATTCAGATGTACGAAAGAAAGCGAAGACTATCGTTAAGGTAACGCAATCAGGACTAATGCCACCCTGGCCTGCTGATCCGGCGTATCGTCATTTTATCGGTGAAAAAACGCTTACTGCGGATGAAAAAGAACTGATCCGGAATTGGGTTGTACAAGGATGCAATGAAGGAGACATAACCCTTCAACCAAAACCTCCGGTTTATCCTTCAGGTTCGCAATTGGGAAAACCCGACATGGTTATTACCATGGACTCTTTCCTGATAAAGGGGGATAATACCGACCAGTTCATGGTATTTAAAATCCCATTTGAGTTGGAACGTGATACCTTTTTAAGGGTTGCAGAATATGTCCCGGGGAACCGAAAGCTGTCGCATCATGTAAACGGACATATTGTTCAGTACAACGATACCGAAAGGAAAAATGTGTTTTCAGGTAATCGATATGTTAACCGCGAAGATGCCGGTACACTGGATTCATGCTATCGTTTTATTTCATTACTGAATGACGATGGATCTTATCCGTTATTAACACCTTCGGTTTTTAATTATCTGCCAGGCGTGATTTCACAAAATTATCCTGACGGAATGGGAGGTTACCGACTAAAAAGAAAAGGCGCAATCCTTATGCGCGACCTGCATTACGGACCTACTCCGGTTGATGCTTATGACAAACCTACCATCAACCTCTTTTTTTCAAAAACTCCTCCGAAACGACCTTTTATGGAAACGCAGCTGGGTACGCTTGGGATTTCCGAAATCGTTCCACCCCTGGTGATTCCTCCCGATACCATAATGAAGTTTACCACCCGTGCCGTAATTCAGAATGATGTTTCCCTTGTAACCATAAATCCGCATATGCATTTATTGGGTAAATCGTTCCTGGCATATGCGCTTACCCGTGAGGGTGATACCATACCATTAATTCGTATCCGGAATTGGGATTTTCGTTGGCAGTATTTCTATACATTTGAAAAAATGTTGCTTATTCCTGCCGGAAGTATCGTTGTTGCAGAAGGAGTATTTGATAATACTGCTTCCAATCCCAACAACCCATTTTCGCCTCCAAGGGAAATTTCAGGTCTGAAAGGCAGCATGCGTACCACGGATGAAATGTTCCAGTTAATCCTGACCTTTCTCCCTTATTCTGTGGGTGATGAGAATATTAGCCTTGATACAATGAATCCTTCCGGAGGTGAAATACACTGAAATAAAGTAAACCGAAACAAAAAGCATAACTGCATACGTAAAAACAACTTCCTGCCGTTTAAACGAAATGAACTTATTAAGAAAATATTTTAAGATCCTTTTGCTCTTATTATTAATCCCTTTAGCAGTTGCCGCTCAGGATGATGAGGGGAAAAAGACCAAAAAACAGCGCAAAGCGGAAGAAAAGAAAGAACAGCGTGTGAAGGATTCCAAAAACGCTGAGGTTAAAGGTAGGAAAAGGCATATGAAGCTCCAGGACAAAGAAACCCGGAAGCGAATGAAGAGAAATAAAAAGCAAGGTACCGCCTATGTTTCCCGGAGACCAGGGTTTTTCCAGCGCCTGAAAAGAGGAGGCTATTGAATTTTTTCTCTATGCGTACTCCCGCATATCCACAGGAACTACCTGCGTAACACCTTGTTCGGCCATAGTAATACCGTACATGATATCGGTGGCAGTCATCGTTTTCTTATTATGTGTTATGATAATGAATTGCGAATCGACAGAAAACTTCTTAATGATTTTGTTGAATTTGTCGATGTTCGAATCATCAAGCGGTGCGTCAACCTCGTCGAAAATACAGAACGGTGAAGGCTTCAGCAGATAAATCCCAAACAATAACGCTGTGGCTGTAAGTGTTTTTTCTCCTCCCGAAAGCTGGTGAATTGATAAAGGTTTTTTCCCTTTTGGCTGAGCGATGATCTGCACATCCGATTCCAGCGGGTTAGCCAGGTCGGTGAGAATAAGATCGCAGTTATCTTCTTCTGAAAAGAGTGAACGGAATACCCTGATGAAATTATCACGCACAGCATGGTATGCCTCCATGAACTTTTCCTTTGCGGTATTATCAATTTCAGCAATCGTTTTGAGAAGTGACTCTTTTGCTGCCTTCAGGTCATTCTGCTCTTTCACTATAAAATCATGACGTTCCTTAATCTCCTTGAACGACTCCAGTGCCATTGGATTGATCGGTCCGAAATCTGAAAGCTGATTTTTCAATTTTTCTGAACGTGCCTTCAGGTCTTCCGGATTTAGGTCAGGATTTGGTTCCTGGTCCATGATATCCTCAAGGATAATATTGAATTCGATGCTCAACCTTTCCTTCAGGGAAGTCATTTTCAGTTTAAGGTCGTTGATCTGGTTGTGAATTTCACGGATAAGCAAATCAGAATTTTCTTTTTGCCTGCGCTTTTCAGCAATCAACTTTTCTTCCTTATCAATTTCTCCTTTTGATTTGTAGTAATCGTCTTCCTGGATTCTCACAACAGATTCCACTTCCACTTTCCGTAACTTTTGTGAAGAAAGCTGTTCTTCAGCCACACGGACGTTTTCGTGCAATGTTTCCAACTGTAATGAAATGCCCTCGAGCTCCTGGAGATGTTCTTCGCGGCTACGGGTTAAATTTGAAACCTGGTTTGTTTTAAAGCTGATGTCCCGCGAAATATTCTGAAGCTTGTTTTGTTGCTGGAAAAACTGGATATTTTTCTGATTGTATGCGTTCGTCATTTCATTGACATGACGCTGCAGCTCGTTCGAAACATCCTGTTTTATTTTCTGCTGTTCCAGCATCTGCTGCAATTCACCTTTCTGTGAATCGATAGAATAACCTTCTGTTTCCAGGTGTTCCGTTTCAGGCAGGGAGAGAGCGGTTAGTTCTTCTGTAAGCTGGTTTACTGTGGTCTGCGTATATTCTTTGGCTGAAAAAAGGAAATCACGGTTATTATTCAGTGTGTTTACCTGACCGGCAGCGCGTGCCGTTTCATTTTGCAAACGATTTACATTTCTACCTGCGTCAGAATACTGATCGCGTTGCAATAGCAATGCACTTTCTGATTCTGAAATCTGATCCTGTAACTTTTCAATCAGTTGCTGGTGATTGCTGATTTCATCGGAAAGCTTCTGCAGATTTTTTTGTTTACCGGTACGTTTACCATCACCCATACCCAGCGAACCACCGCTCATACTATAACGTTGTCTTAAAAACCTGCCGTTTTTAGAAAGGATGATATAACCATTTCCCAATGCTGAAGTATCAAGAGTATGTATATCTTCAGAATTTTCCATGATATAAACATGACCCAGCAAATGATCAAATAACCTGGAATATACCGTATCGAAATCCGTTCTTGAAAGTGCAGGAATACATCCTGGAAGTGAAAGCTGACCTCTATGTGAACCTTCCTTCAAACTATCGAGGACAAAGAAATGTGCGCGGCCTTTTGAAGAATTATTGAGGAGCTGCATTGCTTCCCAGGCATCCTCAGAACCAGGTACGATAAAATGATTCAGGTAAGGTTCAAGATAATTTTCAATTGCGTTTTTGTATTCTTCATCACAACTTATTACTTCAGAAACCAGGGGTGCATTACTGAATCTGGATTCCTGTCCCTTAAGATATTTAATAGATTCCGGAAATCCCTCCATACGTTCAATGAGTGAACGCGTAAGTTCGTATTCATTCGTCTTTACATCACACGTCCTTTTTTCTTCCGCAAGTTCCTGGTTGAGGGCACGTAATCTATTTTCGGTTTCCCTTAATAACTGTTCTGAATCTTCCCATTGTTTTTTTGCAGCAATAGAATCTGTTTCCAGCCGTGCATGCTCAGGTACCCTGGCACTGATTTCGAGGTTGACAACGGAAAGCTTTTCGTTATTACTTTTAAGCTGCTCCTCCAGTCGTTGCAGCTCAGATCGTATGGAAGCAGAACGCGCCTGGCGGACTGCAACCTGGGTTTCATACCGGTTGATTTCCTGCCGAAGCTCGTGCAATTGTTGCCCGAGTTCTTTTAGTTCCCGTACAGATTCTTCGTACAGGTGTTTGTTCTCTTCGACATTTTGTTTCATCTCCGAGAGCTGGTTTTCCAGGCTGCGGAGAGCGGTTTCTTCATTAGCTTTTTCTTCAGCAAGCATCGAAATGCTTTCATTCAGTTCTGAAATGGTATGTTCATCAGAATCGTTCTGTTGCGTTAGTTGCTTTTGCTTATCATGTAAAAACCCGATTCGATCCTGGATATTTTTACTTTCATTTTCCCCACGGGTAATCAAAAGGATGATTTCATTCAGTTCTTTTTGTGCAACAGAAAGTGATTTTTCTTTATCCAGGCTTTCCGTTTTGAGACGTTGGATATTGGCTTCAATAACGTCGAGGTCTACATGAAACTGCAATGTTTCATCACTGACAGTTGTTTCTTTTTTCTGAAGATCATGCAATGACTGGCTGAATTCCCTTACTGCATAAAGGGAATAAGCCATGCTTATTTCCTTATATTCATCTTTAAGCCGGTAGAATTTCTGTGTTTTTTTTGCCTGTGATTCCAACTGTTTCAAACTCTTTTCAATTTCGAAAAGCATATCATTCACACGGTTCAGGTCTGCATCGGTTTCTTCCAGCTTATGGTAAGTCTGCTTTTTGCGGATTTTGTATTTTGATATCCCGGCCGCTTCTTCCAGCAGAAATTTTATAGTATTGTTTTTATCATTGAGAATTTCATCGATCATTTTCAATTCAATGATCGCATAGCTGTCGGAACCGATACCGGTGTCCAGGAAAAGATCTGTAATATCTTTCAGACGACAGGTTACACCATTAAGAAGGTATTCGCTTTCACCGGTCCGGTACAACCTCCGGCTGATACATACAGAAGTATATTCAACAGGCAATATGCCTTTGTTATTTTCAAAAGTAAGATGCACCTCCGCCAGATTGGCTGGTTTCCTGTTCCGGGTTCCGTTAAAAATTATGTTCTCCATTTTTTCGGAACGGAGCATACGTGTTTTTTGTTCACCCAACACCCAACGGATGGCATCCACCACGTTGGATTTGCCCGAACCGTTCGGACCGACAACGGCTGTTACACCTTTATCAAAATGAATTGTAATCTTATCGCCGAAACTTTTGAATCCTTTTATTTCAAGTGTGGTTAATCGCATGACCGGTAAATCTGGGTGTTTATAGGGTTTTTAATGGGAATGCAAAAATAGGGGTTCCTCATCAAAGGATGGAATTCAAATATAAGTTAATGATGCGGCACTGTGCAGGAATATTTAAATAATGCTGATTTTCAGCTATTTCTTTTGCAAACAAAAAAAAGCAAAAAAGTTAAAAACTTTATTTCGGCGTTCTGAATTGTAATTTATACACTGATTATTAATTATTTGTCATAGATTTATAATAATAGACAAACAATGCCGGGTTTGCAATTTAATAACAGATATTTGTATAATTGCACCGCTTTAAAATGGACGATCTCAAAGTTATTCTTTACGTTGTTGTTGCGCTCATCTGGATCGTTTATAATAATTACAAGAAATTAAGAGAGGCAGCAAAAAAAAGGGATTTGAGAAAACCACCCGTTGATACATCCGTTGATCGGACATCCGAAAAAAAAACCAAACCGGTTTCTCAACCTAAACAACAAAGGGAAATAATTGAAAAACAACCGAGAAAAGTATTGCGTGAAATTTTGGTCCGCAAACCTGTTTCCATTCCGGCAACCAGGCAGCAGAAGACTTTTCAGGAACGTCCTGCATTTATTACTAACTCTTATACTTCTGAAGGGGGCAGTACCACACCTTCAAAAATTGTAAATTTTGAAGAAACATCAGAAACAAAAAATTACCGGAATCCCATTCTTGATGCATTGAAGTCGATGGATCTCAGATCGGGAATAATAATGGCGGAAGTACTAAAAAGACCTTATAATTAATGAGTTCTTAAGTGCCTGTAGTCAATTGATTGTAAAAAATGAAATATTGTTTGGAGATTACTTTTAAATATTCATACATTTACCGGCCTCATTGATAAATTATTAAAAACCTAACATAAAATTAACCCTATGCTGAGAAGAATTTACCTATTAACAGCTGCTTTTATTATTGTTACCGGCATAGCCGCGTTTGCACAAACCGGCTCCATTAAAGGTAAGGTGCTTGATAAGACCACTAAAGAGCCCCTGCCTTTCGCGAATGTGATTGTTGAGTTTAATGGAAGCCAGGCAGGTGGTGCTCAGACCGATTTTGACGGGAACTTTACGATAAAACCGCTTAATCCTGGTAAATACAACCTGAAAGCCTCATTCGTAGGATACACCGGCGCCGAAATCACCGGTGTTCTGGTTTCTGCGGATAAGATCACTTTCCAGGATGTGATGATGACCAAGGGTGCTGTAGATATTACAGCGGTGGAGGTTACTTCGTATAAGAATCCTATTATCGATAAGGGTAACCCCAGCACTCAACAAACTATCACACAGGAAGAAATCCAGGTAGCACCTACCCGGGATGTAAAGTCTATTGCATCTACAACAGCAGGTGTGTACCAGGAAGATGAAGGTGATGATGTGAACGTGCGTGGTTCCCGTTCCAATGCAACGGATTATTATATTGATGGTATTAAGGTACGTGGTACAACCAACCTTCCACAGGCAGGTATTGAACAAATTACTGTTGTAACAGGTGGTGTTCCTGCTCAGTATGGTGACGCTACCGGCGGTATCATCAACATTACAACCCGTGGCCCCTCTAAAGAATTTTTCGGAGGTGTTGAGTTTGTTACTTCCGAACTATTCGACAAATATGGATATAACCTTATTGGTGCAAACCTGTCAGGTCCTATCTGGTCGAAAAAAGATGCAGAAGGAAAAATTGAGCGTACCCTGATCGGTTTCTTTGTTGCAGGTGAATATCAGCTTGAAAAAGATCCTGACCCATCGGCAATCGGAATGTACAAAGTGAAGGATGATATTTTTAATGATCTTAAGCAAAATCCACTTAACCCTGTTATTTCCGGCGGATCGGTTTATAATACGAAAACAGAATATCTGACAATGGATGATTTTGAAAAAATCAAAATCAAACAAAATACAGAATCAGAAGGATATCGTATATCTGGTAAAATAGATGTTCAGCCTTTGGAGAATGTTACACTTACATTCGGTGGTTCTCTGGATCACAATAAGAAGAATGATTATGTTCACACATACTCTTTATACAATTACGAAAATAACCCTCAAAGAGTAAAAGATACCTGGAGGGTTTTTGGAAGGATTACACAGAAACTCGGAGGTGCAAAAGCAAATGCTGAAGGTTCTGCTTCAGTAATCAAGAATGCATATTATTCACTACAGGTTGATTATAATAAAGACCATGAAACACTTGGTGCCGGTGGTGATATCGATGATAATTATTTTGATTATGGTTACCTGGGTAAATTTAATACTACCAAGAAAACAATTCTCAATTATACAACACCGACCATTGACCCGGTTCTGAATGATACTTTATATTCAGAAATTGGTATGGTGAATCCATATACTGGCGATAGTATCTTTTATGTTCAGAACGCTTTCGCCGGAGATTCGATTGTACAATTTACGGGACTCGGTGTAAATCCGCTTGCTGAAGTTTATACCAGTCAATACCTGAGCCTTGTACAAGGTAATTTGTCTGGAAATTATGAAAACGTATTTGACATCCTTACCAATGGAGGATTGATCAATGGTTTCCTGGCCAGCAACACATATGCAATGTACCGTAGCACCGGATTCTCATATTACCAGTATGAGAAAACTGAAAGCAGCCAGTTCCGTATCTCAGCACAAGTTTCTGCTGACGTTAAAGATCATGCTATATCAGCGGGATTTGAATACGAACAGCGTGCTGACCGCCAGTTTCTTTTTACACCAACTGCAATAGGTGGCGGACTTTGGGGATTGATGTATCTCCGCGCTAATGAAAATAATGCACAGTTTGATCTGGATAATCCGATTTATATTAATGATAGCACGGTTAATTTTAATCCGAAGTATAACGATGATGGTTTACCAGGATTTTATGAAAACCTTCGTGCAAAAATGGCGGCAGCCGGATACAGTAATGTAGGAATGACAGATTATATTGATGTATGGAACCTCGATCGCGAAATTCTTTCTCTTGACCTGTTTACACCAGATGAACTCCTCAATAGTGGTAGTAACCTGGTGTTGTATAATGGTTATGATTATACTGGTGAGCATCACAGTGGCAATATTTCGTTTAATGATTTCTGGACTGAGAAAGATGCAAATGGAAACTTCACCCGTCCGGTTGGAGCATTTGAACCAATTTATATGGCAGGTTATATCCAGGATAAATTCGCAGTTAATGACCTGATCTTTAACGTGGGTGTGCGTATCGACCGATTCGATGCCAACCAGGAAGTGCTCCGCGACAAATACCTGCTTTACCCTGCATATAGTGCAGGTGAAAAAGCCGGAGCAGATCGCCCTTCCAATATTGAAGATGACTTTATTGTATATGTAAGTGATGTTCGTTCTCCTGACCAGGGTGATATCATTGGTTACCGTGATGGTGATAACTGGTACGATGCAAACGGTTCTGAAGTAGTTGACCCGGGAATCCTTGCTCAGCTCGCAGGCGGAGAAATTTCTCCCTGGCTTAAAGATCCAGACCTTATTCAGAATGGTGTTCAAACTGATAAATTCAATCCCTCA
>JANWID010000234.1 GCA_025450095.1 Bacteroidia bacterium
GGTGACTTTACCATTTTAATCACTTTGGAAAATTCTTTTCCCTTGCCTGATTTAAGTGTTGCAACAACTTTCTTTGCCATGACCTTATGTGAATTTTACCGATTATTTGATTTCTTTATGAACCGTTACTTTTTTCATGATTGGGTTGAATTTTTTCAACTCCAGCCGCTCGGTGGTGTTCTTCTTATTCTTGGTAGTAATATACCGTGAAGTACCGGGTAGCCCGCTGTTCTTGTGCTCGGTGCATTCCATGATCACCTGTACCCTGTTACCTTTCTTTGCCATCTGATTGGTTCGTTTAAATTTTTGAGGCTGCAAAGATAATACGGCAGGGCCATATTAACAAGCAGGAAATGATTTATTTGATCCTGTCAAAGAGGCTTTCCTCCTGCATCATTTTTTCCAGGTCTGGAATTGATTTAATGAGCTTTCCGGATAAAACAAATGGCTCATTTTCAGTTACTAATACATCATCTTCAATTCTCACCCCGATATTCCACCACTTTTTATCGCAGGGTGACCCTTCCGGTATATAAATACCAGGTTCTACAGTCATGATCATACCCGGTTTAAGAGGACCAAAGCTGCCTGGATCATGGACCTCCATTCCAAGGTAATGAGAAGTTCCATGCGTGAAATATCTTTTTACATCCGTACTGTCGGTCAATATGCCAAGTCTAACCAATCCTTTTGCAATTACTGTGGTTGCTGCCTGGTGAGCATCAAAGAACTGGTTACCCTTACGTACCTTTTCAATGCCTTGTAACTGGGCTTCCAAAACCAATTCATAAATCTGTTTTTGTTCCGGAGAAAAGACACCATTAACAGGGACAGTCCTGGTTATATCAGCAGTATAACCATGGTATTCAGCACCCATGTCCATGAGCAATAAATCGCCATCCAATACTTTTTTCCGGTTGGTGACATAATGCAAAACGCAACTGTTTTCACCTCCCCCTGAAATAGAGCCATATCCCGGGTATTCGGAACCGTAATGCCGGAAATAAAATTCAACGATAGCCTGAGCCTGGTATTCGGTCATACCAGGTTTAATTGCACGGATAACTTCTTCAAATCCTGAAACTGAAATATCAACTGCTTTCTGCATCAATATCAATTCTTCTTTCTGTTTAATTTCCCGTAAGGAAGCCATCAGCTTGTATAAAGGTGATGTTTCGATGCCCATTTTTTTTGTTGCGGCCTTCTCCCTGAAGGACGTAACCATGGTGTTTAGGGAAGCACGTTTGCCAGTTTCCCGAATGTCGGCAGGAAGTTTTGCGTAAAGGTTTTCAAAGCTTCCCAGGTCAGGGAAAAACCCTTCAAATTCTGAATTGAGAAAAACCATGTTGAATCCCAATTTTGAAGAAACACCTTCGATACCTAAGCGTTTTCCATTCCAGGATTCAAGCAGTACATCGCGATCCTGCACAAAAATCACTTCGCGGGTTTCTTTACCAGCAATTTTTACCGGGTTGCTGAAAAGAAGTAATGCTGCATTCGGTTCGTTCAGCCCGGTCAGATAATAAAAATCTGGATCCTGGAAATATTGGTAATTGACATCATTGGACCTGTTCCGAACGGGGTTGGAGAAAAATACTGCACAGGTTTTAGGAGGCAATAATTCGATTAAAGTATCGCGGCGATTTTTGTGAAAAGATACGGAGAGCAGATCTGAATCATACAGGTTTTGCTGAGCATTTAGCTGGAATGATGAAAAAGAGTAAAAAAAGAAAAGGATCAGAAAAACCAGCTTCAAATTGAAAGCGATAGTTTTCCTGATCCCTTGCATCCGGAACCGGATAATAAGTTTAAAGTTTCCCGGTTTTCAAAACCTGGTTGATGCAGGCGGTAATCCCTTTTTTGTTGATCGTACGTATCGCTGAAGTGGATACCTTAAGGGTTACCCATTCTCCTGTTTCAGGAAGGTAAAATTTCTTTAACTGCAGATTCGGATTAAATCTGCGTTTGCTTTTCTTATTTGAGAAGGAAACATTGTTTCCTACAATCGATTTCTTTCCTGTTAAATCACAAATTCTTGACATGACTATACTTTTTCGCAATAAGGACCGCAAAGATACAATAAATGTTTCGAAATGACCAACTATGCAGGCATAAAATTATTCCTCACGCGTGCCGGTCATTTCATTCCGAAGCATTTTAAAGGCGTAAATAGCTGTAGCCTGAATATTCCGCATCCGGTTATTGCCAAACAGGAATTTCCTGGCTATAACACCTCCGGGTCCTGCAAGCCCGATCCAGACTGTACCAACAGGCTTTTCCGCAGTTCCCCCGGCTGGACCGGCAATACCGGTTGTTGATAAAGCCCAGGTTGTTCCCAGTTTTTCACGAACTCCTGAAGCCATAGCACGAGCCACGGTTTCACTTACTGCGCCTTCTTTTTTGATGACTTCTGAATCAACACCTAAAAACCGGGTTTTCACTTCATTGGCATATGAAATTGTGGAACCAACATAATACGCTGAACTGCCCGGAATCGAGGTTACTAAGTGTGAAAGGTATCCGCCTGTACAACTTTCTGCTATAGCTAACGTCTCATTTCTTTCTTGTAAAAGTTTACCGGTTACACTCTCCGGAGTATCTTCATCAAATCCAATTATATGCTTGCTTATCAACTTTTTTAACTTATCTGCTTCAAGCAAAAGTTCATGTTCCTTTGCGGCATCTGCGGTATAACAACTCAAACGCAACTTTACCATACCGACAGAAGGCAGGTATGCCAGCCGGATGTGAGATGGTAATTGTAATTCCCAATCCCGGATGCGATCTGCCAGAAATGATTCTCCCACACCGCTTGTAATGATGGTATGGTGAATTACTCCTGGAAGTTTGAATCGTTCTGTAAGCCTGGGTAAGATTTTCTCCTCCATCATCGCTTTCATTTCATAAGGAACACCGGGCATGGAAATGAAAATGCTGCCATCCTGTTCGAACCACATTCCGGGCGCTGTACCTATAGGATTATAAATGGGTGTGCATTTAACTGGTATTTCTGCCTGTCGAAGGTTTGTTTCGGTCAGTTCTCTGCCCCTGCTGGTAAAATAATTCGTTAAGTCTTCCACGACTTTTGAATCGATAGTCAGCTTGGAGTCAAAGTAGCTGCACAGTGTATCTTTGGTGAGATCATCCCGGGTAGGTCCCAGGCCGCCAGTTATCAGGATTAATTCCGCCCTTTTCCTGGCGGCATCGAGTGCTTCCCGAATCTGTTCCGGATCATCGCCTACCGATGTAATTTGCCTGATGCGAATCCCTGCATCATTTAGTTTTGTCGCCATCCAGGCTGAATTGGTGTCAATTACCTGCCCAATCAGCAATTCATCACCTATCGTAATAATTTCGCAATTCATAGTGCAAAGATCAGCAAATTAGACGGCTTGTCAATTCTGGCAAAAGATTTGATCAGCCGGCGCGGTGCGTTAATTTTACGCATTCGAACAAACTACAAATCCTTTCTCATGAAATATCAAAAAGTGCTTCTGACTGTAATTGCTGTGGCAGGAATAAATTTCTGCAATGCACAGGTAGATGTCAACCAGATTCTAAACTCAGTCAGTGGCGGCCATGGATTATCAAATGATAAAATCGTTAAGGGTTTAAAAGAAGCTCTTTCTGTTGGAACAAAGAATTCTTCCGCGAAAGCAAGTTTGCCAGATGGCTTTTATAAGAATCCAAAAATAAAAATACCTTTTCCGAAGGAAGCCCAGCAGATGGAAAAAACACTCCGTTCACTTGGAATGAACCAGGAAGTTGATCGCTTTGTAAAATCTCTTAACAGAGCTGCGGAAGATGCTTCGAAAAAAGCTGCTCCGGTATTTCTTAAAGCAATTACCAGCATGAGCATCAGTGATGGTTTGAAGATATTGAAAGGAAGCAATTCCGCTGCTACCGACTATCTGAAATCAGCTACAACCGGTCAGCTTAAAAATGAATTTAAACCGGTAGTAAAAACTTCACTTCAGAAGGTGGAGGTTACAAAATACTGGAAGCCCCTTGTGAAAAGTTACAACAAAGTTCCGATGGTAAAGAAAATGAATCCGGATCTTGATGAATATGTTACTACGAGGGCTATTGACGGACTTTTCAAGCTGATTGCAGAAGAAGAACTTAAAATCCGGAAAGATCCCGCTGCCAGGGTGACGGAGCTACTTAAAGAAGTTTTCGGCTACAAGTAACTGTCAGAAAGTAACAGTGATTTTATCAGGATCCACTTCTGCCGGATGAATGCTCAACACTGGGATCTTTGAATTATTCACAACCTTGGTAGCATAAGTTCCCAGGAGAAATCCGGTGATTGAAGGTTCCTGCTCCGTCATAATTACAGTAAGGTCTGCACCACACTCCTCAGTTGCTTTCATAGTTAAAGCCGCCAGGTCATTGCCTTCAAAATACATTGTTTCGTAGCTGATATCATGTTTTGCAAGGTATTCTTCAACTTGCTCCACTTTAATTTTGAATTTACGAACCAGATCACTTCCTGAAAAATTTATGAGCCCGATCAAAGCTACGTGTGCATTGTACATGCGGGCAAAACCTACAGCAAACGGTACTTTTTGACGTGAATCATGAGAATCGTCGATTGGGATCAACATTTTCTGAAAACCAACTCCTTTAGCATGGGTCTGCACGGAAAGAACCGGGCAGGAAGCTTCCTGGACAACACGTGATGTATTGGTGCCTACAGCAAATTTCTGATAGCCACTCGAACCATGGGTTCCCATAACAATAATATCGGCATCAATTTCCCTGGCTACACTACAAATTTTCCTGTAAATACGTCCTACTTCAGTGCGCACTTCTAAAGTTACACCTGACTTCATATGGATATCACGGGCGAGCATTTCGAGCTTTTCATTTGTTGCAGTTTCAATTTTCTTCTCAAAACCGCTCAGTGCGTGACTGATCGCACTGGTAAATGAAACAGTCTCCACAATATGCAGAAGGGTTATCTGGGCTTTTAACAGTTTTGCCATAAAAACTGCATGTTCAAGACTCAAATCGGCGGTTTCGGAAAAATCATAAGGAATCAAAATTTTGTTGATAAGGTCGTTTTGCGCGGTGCTCATAGTAGTTGATTTTTATGATAGAACAAAAACTGTAGTATCTTTTTTGGGAATTGGGCGGATTGATAGTACCGGTATTTCTGATTTGTTGATTATCTCCTGGGCGGCTGAGGAAATGAAGAGATCCTTAAAGCCCACTTCCTGTTGAGTCATGATCATGATAAGGTCAGCTTCTCTTTGTTTGGCGGCTTCAATAATTCCATCGGCAACATCGTCGTTCCTTGAAAATTCGGAAGTACAACCCACCCCGGCATCTTCTATGAAAGCTACAACCTGGTTCATTTGTCGAGTCAGCTTGTTCATCAGGAACTCATCCTCGCTTTCCACGATGCTGATCACATGAATTATGGAACCATACAATTGAGCCAGTTTAATAGCTTTATCGACTTTCTCCTTAGTTTCTTTAGTAAGGTCAAGCGGCAACAAAATATGACGGATGCCTTCACGATGCTTCTTTCCTTTTATGGTAATTACCGGGCAGTCGGATTCACGAACCACACGTGAAGCATTGGAACCTATGATCCGCTTCTTAAATCCAACCTTTCCCATTGTACCCATAATGATGAGTTCAGCATTCTGTTCCCGGGCAGCCTCCACAATTTCCTCGTAAATTTTTCCTGTCCGGAAGATAGTTTTGACGTTTATTCCGGTTTCACTATGCACTTTTGTAGCAAGCTCAGTCAATCGCTTTTCAACATTGCTCCGCAAATGATCTTCGTAATTATTTTTTGTTGAAACATTATCCGGAAATGGTTTCAAAATATCTTCATCGATTACATGTAAAAGTGTAATATCAGAATTTGTAAGCCGGGCCAGATTATAAGATTGGCCAAGTGCAATTAACGACTGTTCTCCAAAATCTATTGGTATTACAATTCCCCCATCGCTACTCATTATTTACGTATAAATTTGATGTCCTCAAAATTAGTCTTTCCCAAATTATGAAACAAATACCAGAATCAGAACTCATTCTAAATAACGACGGAAGTGTTTACCATCTCAACCTGGTTCCTGATGACATTTCCGATACTATAATTAACGTGGGTGATCCCGATCGCGTATCCAAAGTGAGTGCTTTTTTTGACCGCATTGAAATCAGGAAGCAAAAGCGAGAATTTGTTACTCATACTGGATATTTTAATGGATTGAGAATCAGCGTAATATCAACAGGTATCGGGACTGATAATATAGATATAGTTTACAATGAGCTGGATGCCTTGGTAAACATTGATCTGAAAAACCGGACTGAAAAGGAAACTAAAAAATCATTGAAGCTCATCCGGATTGGAACTTCGGGTGCTTTGCAGGCTGATATACCTGTTGACAGTTTTGTATGTTCTTCTTACGGACTTGGACTCGATGGCCTTTTGAATTTTTATAAATTGGAAAATGACCAGGAGGAAACAGAATTACTGGAAGCATTTCATAAACATCTGCCAAATGAAAACATCTTTCCGAGAACATATCTGGCCCGCTCTGGCAATTCGCTTTTCGGAAAACTGAGTGCTGATATGCATACCGGTATTACAGCATCCTGTTCCGGTTTCTATGGGCCACAGGGACGAATGATCCGGCTTGAACCATCCAGAGTGAATCTGCCTGATCGATTGAGTTCGTTCAGTTATAAAGATTTCCGGATAACAAATTTCGAGATGGAAACAGGCGCTATGTACGGACTGGCCAGGTTACTTGGCCATGAATGCTGTTCGGTAAATGTTATAGTTGCTAACCGGATACTGAAAGCATACTCCCACAATTCGGAAGCGTCCATGAAGAAGCTTATCGAAAATGTACTTTTGAAATTATCTTCCAAATAAAAAAGCCTCCCTTTTACAGGAGGCCTTTCTTCAGCTTGTGTGTTTTATTGTTTGATGATACGTTCGCGATGGATACCGGTATTGGTGTTCACTTCAAGCAGGTAAATACCCTGATCGAGATCATTACCCAGATTGATTTCAGCAGTTGTGCGGTTAACTCCATAGATTCCGCCATCTAAATTTGAAATTACCTTTCCGGTAACATCATATACCACTATGCTAGTGATACGTTCGTTTACATTGTCGGTGCTTACACTAACCGAAGTTCCGATAACCGGGTTAGGATATACAGTCACTGGTATATCATGTGTCAGTGTAACTACTTTGATAGTAGACCAGTTTTCAGTTCCGTCAAAATCGGTTTGTTTCAACCGATAATAATTTACACCTGTTAAAGGTGCATTATCATATGCTTTGTAATTGAGTACAGACGTAGAGGTTCCGGCACCTGAAATGTTGAATAGCGATGTGAAATCTTCTCCGTTGGAACTTCTTTCAATGGTGAAATAA
>JANWID010000235.1 GCA_025450095.1 Bacteroidia bacterium
AATTCACTCATAACAATCGGAGATTAGTTATCTGGTAAAAATTTATTTTACTAAGGTTGAATCATAATTCCATGGCATGATCACCGGCTTTACCGGTATGCCTGGTTTTAAGATGGCATTACCCACCATTGCAACTTTTTCACCTTCCTTTAAACCTTCCAGTATGGCCCAGTTGCTTCCACTCCGCACACCTACTTTAACAGTGCGTGGCACAATCATACTACTATCGTTTATCACAAACACCCTGTAAATACTCTGCAACTGGTTGATGGCTTGTTGCGGAACCAGGACTGCATCCTTTTGACGATCGGATATAAATCTGACTTTTACGTATTGCCCTGGCCGTAATACACGATCGGTATTCTGAAAAATTCCCTGTACCAGCATACTTCCTGTTAGTGGATCAATAGTGCGGTCGGCAAAATCTACTTTCCCCTTTTCGGGATAAACTGTTCCATCGCCCAGTATCATTTCAAGTTCTATCTGGTCGACGGTCATTCCTTCGGCAGCTTTTTTCTTAAATCTTAAATAATCATTTTCAGTAATTGAAAAACGAACACGCATGGCACCAATTGCAGAAATAGTATTGATTACATTTCTTCCAATGCCTTTGCTGACATAATCACCGGGTTGCACTTTTGATACTCCGATAATCCCATCAATAGGAGATGTGATTCTGGCATAACCCATCTCAACTTTCGCATTTTCATACATTGCTTCAGCACTCGCCAGGCTTCCAAGCTGTGCCTTGTATGCTGCAACGGCCGCATCCAAATCACGCTTACTTAAAGCATTCATAGCTGCTAATGGCTCTACCCGGTCGAGATCAGCTTTTGTTTTTTCAACCAAAACCTGAGCCTCCGTTACATGAGCTGCTGCTGAATTCACCCGGTTCTGCAATTCCACATCATCGATGGTGTAAAGCAATTGCCCGGTTTTTACCATCTGGCCTTCCTTAAAATGGATAGCCGTAACCCATCCGTCCACGCGGGGTTGTATCTCGATATCAGACTGGCCATAGGTTTGACCTACAAACTCAGAATAAACAGGAATATCGCGTTTTACTGCAGCTACCACATTTACGTCGGGAACAACAGTCATGGCTGCCTTTTTCTCGCCACATGCATGAAGCATTATAGCACAACCCATGACACAGGCTGACTTTATAAAATTATGATCGAACATAGATAAATTGATTTCATGGGATTAAATGTATAAAAAACTCTTTGCTGATCAAAGTTTCAGTTGTCAGGGGGGTTCGACTCCGCTCACCCTGACAGTTATTGCTCACGTGTTGTCCTTGGTTCTTAATAAAATCACTTTGAATTGCTATAGCGAATATATACATTTGTAATTGCGTAAAACAAACTGGAATTGAATTTATTGCGCTTGTTCTGGCCCTTCCGGGATTTTTTTTACATTTAACATATATGCTTATGCGAAAGGCCTGCCCTAACACTATGCTTATATGCTTTCTGAAAATACCACTTATTACTCTTTCTAAGAAATGATATCATGAAATTCGAATTCCTGATAATGATGTTTTGTATATGTCTTTTTGCAGGTATATTAATTTTTCTGGAAGCGGGCAGGCGGATTGGACGTTCAAGAATGTTGAAAAATCCTTCCGGATTTGAAAAAGGTACCGGGGCAGTAGAAGGTGCGGTGTTCGGATTGCTGGGTCTTATTATCGCGTTTACTTTTTCAGGAGCAGCATCAAGACTTGAGTCACGACGACACCTTATTACATCAGAAGCAAACGCTATCGGCACCGCGTATCTGAGGATTGATCTGCTGGATCAATCATCGCAACCAGAGATGCGGAAATTGTTCCGTGAATATCTTGATCTAAGACTTGAAACTTACCGGAATGCTTCCAACCTGAAGGTAGCAATGACTCTTTATGACAAATCCACTTTATGGCAGGATAAAATCTGGGACTATGCGGTAACGCGTTGCGAGGTGGAAACGAGTTCCCGGGATGCCTGTAAATTATTACTCCCTTCCCTGAATGAAATGATTGACATTACCACCACACGTCTCATGGCTACCCGCCTTCATCCGCCAAAGATCATCTATTTGTTAATGGGTCTGCTGTGTCTCCTGGGTGCTTTGTTAGCAGGCTATGGAATGGCTTCCAATCAATCTCGGAATGTTCTGTATATGGTTATCTATTCGCTGGTAATGGTCATTACGGTTTATGTGATCATGGATCTGGAATACCCCCGATTAGGCTTTATCAAAATTAATAATGCAGACCAGGTGCTGATCGATCTTCGTCAAAGTATGTAACGAATGTACGAATCCCTGCGGGTACGAATCTACGAATGTACGAATGGTTCGGATTGACACATTCGTACATTCGTAGATTCGTACGGCGAAGCCGATTCGTACATTCGTTACATCTCAGAAGCGGAAACCCATGTGGATCATATAACGGAATCCTAAAGTTGTAGTTTTGGCTGTTCCTGTTTTCTCGAATTCCTGATCATCAATCACGAAACTATAGCCTGGAAATTTATCTGCCAGATGATCATTGATGATCTGGAATAATTCAGCCTGGTCATCGGCATCGAGGGTAGTACTGAGCTTTGCCTTAACCTGGTAACGTGCCACACCCGGTCCGAAGAGTACAAAATCGAGTGCCAGGCGTCTCCAAAAAACGAATTGATATCCAAGTTGTCCACCTAAAGTATGAATATCGAGAGTGAAATTTACATTTACATCCCCATCAAATGCATTTGAATGCAACGTCCATGTGTTTTTGCGATCAAAAAAATTATATGAGTAATAAGGAGCTATGTAAACACCCCGAGGGGCCTGAAATTTATTCAGTTTACCGAGGTAAAACCGGTAGTCTATAGAGCCATTATATCCATGGTCGGATGTGCTTTTATGTAGTTGGATATTCTCATTATCCACATTTACGTCGGCTAAAGAAATATCCGGAAGTGAGGTAATTCCAAAATTTATAGTGAAACTCTGGTTCGGCCTGACTATTCTTTCATAGCCAAAAATCAAAGATTTATCACTAAGCAATATTGGATTAGTAAGATTAAACCATATCGTATTTTTCAGGTTTCGTTTCTGTTTCACAGTTACGGAATCCGGTACCGTTGTAATTTCCTGGGCATGGAGTGATGAACTGCTGCAAAAAAGAACACTAATCAGGATAAATGTCAGCCTGGTATTCATAACATCGGGATTGTATAGCAATACTACAAAAATTCCGGCAAAACATCTTCATTTCACATTCAATCTGAATTTCCTTTCTAATCAAGGATTTTTTACTCCAAACTCTTTCTGCCCCGTACACGTTATTCAGTTAATATCTCAGTTATGTTAAACAGGCGTGGTTACTGCGTTTGGACGGCTTTGCGGAAAATGTTTATATTTTTTTGTTGTTATTCTAAAACAAACTATTATTTTTAACCCATCACACACACAACCCCTGAAAAGCTTTAAACAACGACTGACGAACAACAGAACGAAAATTTACTGATGAACACATTCAAAAAACTGCTTCCTGTGATTATGGTGTTGGTGTTTCTAGTGTTGATATTGATTACGCGATTCAAATCCTGAATTAACCAGGATACGGGGTAAAATTAGTATTCCGCTTTCCTGCTGTTTTATTCCTTCGCTCCTGCTTCTTTTGTTTTAGCGGGACTGCGTAGTTGTTTTTGGTATTTAATTGGTTTTCTGATATATACCATGCGAATAAATCAATAGCTCGCGAGCCATAGGCATCATTAGTTATTTCAATTATGAATGCATAATTTAGCATATCCTATCTTCACTAATTCAAATTCTAAAAATTATGAAAAAACTACTTTTAACTGCCCTGACTGTGGCATTTGCTATTGGCGTAAAAGCGCAGTCCACCACTGACGAGATCCACCTGATTCAAAGTTCTTATGGCAAGGACAAAAAAGCATTGATGGTCGAGCACATGAAATTTAAAGAAGAAGAATCCGTCAAGTTCTGGCCGATCTATGATAAGTATGAAGCCGAGCGTAGAAAACTGGGACAAGTGCGTGCGAACAACATCCTCGAGTACTCCAAGAACTATGGTACGTTGACCAATGAGAAAGCAACTGAACTCATCAATACTGCTCTGAAAAACCAGGAGGCAATGATTGAACTTCAGGAAAAAACTTTCAAGGAATTATCATCAGCACTCTCACCATTACGTGCAGCACAATTCATCCAATTGGAGTCATATCTTGAAGCGGTAGTTCGCAAAGAATTAGCTACTGCAATTCCATTAATCGACCAGGTACACGCTCAGGAAAAAGCCAAGTAAAGATTTAATCACAACAAAAAAACTGCATGAAGAAATTCTGCAGTTTTTTTTTGTCTTTTGCTATTTAAATCATAATATTACACTTATATGCGAAACCCGTTCCTTCTTATTGCTGTTTTCCTGTTTTTATATGTAAACACATACGCACAGAGTGACAGCACTGCAACTCCTGCTGATACAGTTGCAAAAGATACAACCAAGAAGAGTACAAGTCAGAAAATGGAAGCCCTTTTTAAAATTATTCCTGTTCCATTGTATTCTTATTCCAGTGAAGGTGGAAACCTGTTTGGCCTTGCAAAGTTTAATGCCTTTCAACTTTCAAAAAAAGATACCATATCCAAACCTTCAATAGTTTCCGGTGTGGCCTCTGTTACTACTAAAGGGCGGGTTAATTTTTCAATTTCAACGCAATTGGTTTTTAATCATGATAAGACAATTGTAGCAGGTTATGTCAATTATAAAAAGCAGCCTGAATACATGACATTAATCGGAAATACCATATACAGGGATAGTTCCGATAATGTCGATAGTATTGAAGCCGTTACTTTTCAGCGGTTCAAGTTTTATGTAACCGGTTTGTTTTTATGCGCAAAAAATTTATATGCTGGTATTGCTTTCGAATATTCCAATTACATTGATATAGATACTGACAGTACCAGTTTTCTGGTCAGGGATAACGTGCTGGGATTGGAAGGGGGATCAAGTGTAGGAATTGGATTTGCGGGAGCTTATGATACACGCGACAGCCGTTATACTCCGCTGACAGGAACATATGTACTTTCTACTTTATTGTTTTATCCGGAGTTCCTGGGAAGCAAATATGAGTTTACCAGGTTTGCGCTCGATGCGCGGAAGTTTTTTAATCCCTGGTACAAACACACCATAGCCTTACAGGCCACAACGGGATTTTCGAACCGCGACGCACCGTTTTATGATTTATCGCTGCTTGGCAGTGATAATAAAATGCGAGGTTATTACCAGGGTTTTTTACGCGATAAGGTTCTTGTTGACGGGCAGGTTGAATATCGCATGCCGGTATGGAAAATGTTTGGTATAACCGCCTGGATTGGTTCCGGACGCACGGCTCCCGATTATGATAATCTTTCCTTTGAAAATTTTCATCTCTCTTATGGCGGAGGATTCAGGATAAGAGTGGATACTAAAAACAATATCAACATGCGCGTTGATTTTGGATTTGGTCCGGGAGGAATTTCCGGTACGTATATTAATTTTTCAGAAGCATTTTAAATTAGGTACGGATTACAGATTCTTATTCCACGCGGAAAGGATGTACGGATTACAGATTCTTATTCCACGCGGAAAGGATGTACAGATTACAGATTCTAAATCCATGAGGGATCGGATGTACTGGATGCTGCTGCACGCAAAGCAAGAAGCTGTACACACCTGTATTCGCCATTTAGCTACTGCAATTCCTCCCGCAATTAACTTTATTCAGTTCCAGTAAAATTTTGCTGCGGGAGGGTTAAAGTAAATTGAGATGTGGCGCTGATAATATCAGCACCACATCTCAATTATTGGAATGGGTATGCCGACAAAGTCGGCACAAAATACATTATCTGTATTTACTGTCCGAGGCTGCTGAAAATTCAGCAGCCTCGGACAGTAAACTATTATCCCTCCCGCCCTATGATTTCCCCAGGGACACGCAAGCTAAATTGCGGGAGCCTGCCTGTCGCAGTTTATCAAATTATAAAGAGTTACCTTCAGCTAAAGTATCAACACAAAAAATCATAGAAATCAGGCAGCAGGCAGGGAATTGCAGTATCTAAATGGCGAATATACCCCAACCTGCTGCAGTCTGACTTGTGGCAGACTGCGCAGTTATGAAGTACTGATTAGTGGTTTATGATTAGTCGTGTTGTTTTCAGAAAACTCTGAGATTGCACTCTTACCATGTACACACCGTTACTGATAAACCGGGTGTCGATTGGTAATTCACTTTGATTGCTGACTGTTTTATGATATACCATTTTGCCGGAAATATCCATGATCATTACTTCAGTTTCTTCCTGCGTTTCGGGCAGATTTCCAATTACAACAAATGCGTTGGAAGGATTGGGATGAATCGTGATATCTGCGCCTGGATTCACTTCAACAGTTGATGAGAGGAATGTGGTATCCAGCTTTGCGATAAAAATATCCGCACCGGCTCCACCAGCTACATTGAATATAGTATCCGTATCAAAAACGAGAAACGCGCTCATATAAGCACCTGTAACAACCAGGTGATTAGTGTTATCGACGGCTATGGAATAAGCGATATCACTTTGCGATTGTCCGATTGATTTCGCCCAGGTAAAATTTCCTGCGGTATCGTATTTAGTAATATACGCATCGTTACCTCCGGCTGAGTACATTGCTGATACAATAGCAGGAGTAGGGTTAAAATCGACCACACTCCGAAAAAATCCGGAAATGTATATGTTACCTGCAGTATCAGCAGCCATTGCATAATTATTATCCACATCTGTAAAGCCTACTGTCCATGACCAGTTATAGTTTCCGGCACTATTTAATTTGGAAAGATAAAAATCATAATCACCTACGGCATTCAATAAATGTGTGGATGATCCCGGATCAAAATCACCGGTACCCCGGTAATCTCCGGATGAATATACGTTGCCAGCGGCATCAGCATAAATAGAACGTCCCATGTCTGTTTGGTTTCCGCCTAACGGTTTCGCCCAGATAAAATCACCATCTACATCAAGCTTACTGACGTAAATATCACTTCCCCCAAAAGGTGTGATCGCCGAAGTACCGGTTCCTGGATCCATATCAATCATTCCATTATAATAACCGGTAGTATATACGTTGGCAGCGCCATCCAGAGCTATAGCAGATCCGGCATCTGATAAATTACCACCAAACGATTTAGCCCAGATAAATCCTCCCGCAGCTTCCAGTTTAAATACAAAGGCATCGGTAAGCCCATTTGAAGTCAATGAATAAACTGCTGCACTTGGGTCGAAATCGCAGGTGCCTTCAAAATATCCGGTGCCGTATATATTTCCTGCCGCATCCAATGCTATTGCAAGGCACTGATCGTCGTTAACCCCTCCCATTGAAACGGCCCACATCAAACTGCCGGAAGCGGAATATTTAGCAACATACATATCCATATAGCCAACCGTGTTGAGTAATGAAGTCCCGGGTCCAGGATCAAAATCTACGCTATTGCCATAGCGACCTGTAACTACTACATTTCCCGAGTGATCCGCTGCAATAGAATAGACCACATCCGTATGAGTTCCTCCAATCGAAATTGCCCAAAGGAAGTTACCGTTAGGATCAAGCTTCATCACGTAGCCATCAAGGATTCCTAAAGAAGTCAGGTTTGAAACTCCAGGTCCCGGGTCGAAGTCAATTGTTCCTTCGTACGAACCTGCTGCGAAAATATTTCCCGAAAGATCGGTAGCAACGGCACGGCCTATATCGTTTGTCGGGCCACCAATTGTCCTTGCCCACTGCCAGTCAGGTGACTGTGCCATCACATTACCACAAATGCAAAGGATAGTGGCAACTATTAAAGTGTACTTTTTCATCATAATATATTTGATTCAATTTGTTTGAAACAAATATATCGCTTATAATCAATTGGATGACAGCCGAATTTGTAGAATTATATCGATAAATCTAAAGAAAGTACGGACAGCAGCATGCTGTCCGTACGGATATGAATACTACAAGACTTCCTTTAGCAATAGCTTTCCGGTAAACGCATACTGATCCCATGATGGAAGGAGGTGGAACTGCCCGGCCTGAACATCGCGGAATATACGCTCCAATACATTTCTGCGGTAAAAACTTTGTCCTCCAATTGCCTCCATCGCTTCATTCACGGTTTGAATACATGCATCGGCAACATTTGTTTTGAGGCTTAGCATTTCAACAGAAGTTGATTCTTCCGGCCTGAAATTAATATCGTTTGTATGCATGACCATAGCCTTCCACTGTGTCTTTGCACTGACAAGGGTATTGTTCATTTTGCCGATGATGTAAGGCAAATGATCGTGATTCCGTGGATATTTTTTACCAATAGCAATTGCAATCTCCATTGATTTTTCCGCAAGTCCCACATAAGCCGACATAACAAGCGGCAGAGCGACCGTAATAACAACATCCCATACCGGGTGGTAACCTGTGCCCGGACGTGTAAGTGAAATGGCACCATCGGGAACAAAAACATTATTCATCACAACAGCCTGTGAACCGGATGCGCGCATACCCATAACATCCCAGTCCTCCATGATTGAAATCCCTTCTGCATTTAAAGGAATTCCAAAATGCAATACCTGCGGTCCGTTATCAGGGTGGCTATACGTAGCGCTGGAAATAACCATGTCGCCGGCGACCGACTGACTTGCAAAATGTTTTCTTGCTGTTACACGGTAACCACCTTCGACGCGAACCATTTCACCATTCGATTCCAGCCAGTCGCGGGCGCCCGTGCTGACTAGTACAAGTTGATTAGCGGCAACTTTTTCAAGCAGCGGTCCGCTTTCTTTTTTATTCCGGAATCGCCATACGGCGGCGGCAACAAGATGCTGATGCATGGAAAATGCAAGAGCAGTGGAGCCACAATATTGCGCCATGATCCGGATGATCTCGCACATTTCGGAATGTGGAACGCCACTTCCTCCAAGTTCTTTTGGGATCATTGCAGAAAAAAACCGGTGCTCTTTAAGCTCCTGGTAATTTTCATAAACAAAGCTTCCTTCACGGTCGTGACGTTCTGCACGCAATTCAAAATTTTTTCCAAGCTCATGGACCAATTGTTTCCATGAGGTAACTGATGATGTGATTGTTTCCATTTAATAAATCAGGGTTTTTAAGTTTGACTGGTCAAAGTTCGATAAAAAAATGTGCTGCCTCTTTTCTTAAAAGCCCGGATTTATTGTTAAAAAGCTCAAAATTTGTCCTGTGGAGCCAATGATCCGTATTGTGAACGATAACGGTTTGGAGGAAGCTGGTATTTTTCACGGAAAATCCTGTTAAAATGGGTAGTATTTTTGAATCCTGCCTCCGTTGACACTTCATTAACATTTAAGCCTGTAGTCAGCAACAGGTCGTGGGCCAGTTCCAGTCTTCGGTTTTTAAGCCATTCTCCCGGAGTCTGATTATAGTGGTTTCGAAAATCCCTCTTAAATGCGGAAAGACTACGACCACACAGCCCGGCGAATTCCGGTATTGAAAGGTCATATTTAAAATGTTTCATCATCACCTGCTCAAAATTTACTTTGGAAGAATTATGAAGTGAGGAAAAAAATCCGGTGAGTTTCTGATGCTTTGGATTTAATACAATGTTGAACATTAATTCATGGAATTTCAATTCAACAAGATTTTGCGGAATTTTATAATCAGATTTCAGATAGCCAAATATGCTAAGGAAAAGATTTTTCAAAGGATCATTCACATTGATTTCAAAAACCTGGTCATTAATAATTTCACCATTCACGATTGGTTTGGAATAATTATTCTCTCTCATAAAGTCTTTTATGAAATCATCGTTCATAAAAAACAACATCACACAATGATCGGTATCATGATGCTGACGCGTATTATAAACTCCCTTCCGGAGAAAAAGGGCATCACCTTCTTTTAACTCATAGGTTTTGCCAGAAACAAACCAGTCCTTTTTTCCGCTTACGACGTACAACAGGAAATGTGTATTGGCAAGCAACCGGAACAGCTCGCTTTCAATCGGGCATTTGTATTCGACGATGAGGTAATTACGCCCGACAATTTTATTGTAGGTAGTGTTTTCTACAATACCGTTATAGAGGTCGTGGATGAACATAAGTATTTACATATACACGTGTAAATTTAACGAATTTCAATTGGATTTGGAATGGAGATCTATAAAGTAAAAAAACCGGCTCATCACCGGTTTTTTTCATTATTAATTAACTACCACCTCAATTCTGCAGGATCACTTTTTTAAATGCTTTGCGACCCGAGCCGGATATTTCCACCAGATAGACGCCCGGTTGTTTGGAAGTTAAATCAAGTGGGATACGGAAATCCAACAATTTTTCAATGGATTTACGCAAAACTTCCCGGCCTGTTACGTCGCGGACTACTAATGTCACCCGTTGATCAGGCGGCTCATTTAATATTACTTCAAAGTATCCTGTACCCGGATTGGGTACAATGTTTACGATCCATTCACTATTTGCCGAATAACGCGAAGCTTCTTCATCACCTTCATCGCAAATAACTTTTAGTTCGTGATATGGTGTATTATCACCATGAGGATAAACTTTGAGGTCTGATCGGTCTTCAATACTCGCTCTCTCCGTGGTCACGGGTAATACTTCTCTTTTAAGAGTAAGCTCTTGCAGGCAGCAGGATCGTCCATTGGCTTCCATCCGGATCATGAACAACTCCTCATCATTGTAATCTATACCCGGATAAGTTCCGGTAGTAAGCAGCGTACTCCTGTCGTATTCTACTAAATTATTCATCCAGTCATCACCTTCCAGCCCCGTAATCCGTGACCAGATCGGATCATATAATAATCCAGGGTCTGCTTTCATAACCAAGCCATCCAGGTCATCCACTTTAATTTCTCCTGAAACAACCAGGTTGTTTTCATTGTCGACAATTATTTTGTTACCCTTTGTAGCATATCGGCCTTCGGGGTAGCGGGCAGCATAATTCAGATCGAGCGTGGAATTGGAAACAGACATGATAAATGCATCCGCAGAATTATTATTAACGTATGTGCTGCCTGTTATATACAGGTTATCCTTATCCTTAGCTATTCCTGTTCCGATAATATTGCGTTCATCATGCGCATTTGAATAGACTTTTCCTTGTGTGAGGTTCAGATTCTGATCGATTATAATCACAATTGTATTTTTCAATTCATCTTCATTTTCTTCACCCACAATCGCGTATTCCCTACCTTGAGAAACCACTACAGCATCATACCCGTATTCATTGGATTTTGAATTTTCAAATCCGTAATTTTTCTGCGCTAACAACATACCTGTAGCCGGATCAATCTTCAATGCAAGCAAATCAGGTGTGTTATCATTCACATTTGTTGAATGGCCAACTACCAGGAGTGCTTCCTCGTTGGAATCTGACATATCCAGGATTTTCCTTGCCACTTCGTTCACGTTTCCGTCCGTCGCATAGCGAAATGCCCAATCAACTGACTGATTATTTTTGATCTTAACAACGAACACATCATTATCGGTTTCTGAATTCGTAACCACTCCGGCAACATAATAACCATCCGGACGGACTAACAACGAATAACCTGATTCTTCGAAATCTTTTGTCTCAAAATCTCCTAATTTCAAATCGAAGTCAATCGTATTATCATTTTTCATTTTAAGGAAATACATATCCTGGTCACCATCCTGACCACTTTCATGCAACGTACCGGCGACTGCATAACCTCCATCAGCTAATGAAACAGCTTCACCGGCATCGGCATCATAATCCTTGGGAATTATCAGGCATGGATTTTCTTCTTCACATTGAACATCTACATATTCACAATACTTACAGTAAAAAATGATATCCCATTCTTCATTCATACAAAGTGCATGGAAACATACCTGGTAATTTCCTGACGCTGCAAACGTATGCTGAATATCTGGCGTCAGCGACCATGGAGGAAAATTTCCATCTCCCATATTCCAGGCATACATAACATGAGCGCATTCAGCAAGCCCAATGTAAGGTGCAACACCATCCGCTGAAAATGTGCAACCATCTAAAGTGTAGGAGAAATCTAATCCGGTGCATGGAGCGTTGCAACAGGAAATATCTGAAGCTGTCCAGCTTGGTGTAAAATCTGCATGTCCTGTCATTGGAGCTCCACAATAACTTAACAATTCCAAATTAATTGAAGGTATTTGCTGACCATCATAACTGCAATCAGGAATCAGCAACAATATAACACGGACACATTCGCCACCCACAATATAACCTTGTGTAAATCCAATATCGTTCAGGTTGGTTGAAGTTATTTGCCATGTTGCTCCCCCATCTGATGTTGACAGGTTACTCTGTAATGGCGGTCCAACATCACACTCATTACTGATAAGTACTCCATCAAGCGCAAGGCCAGGTGGAAGTGAACTCAAAATTGCAACCTGTTGCGGGTAAGCTTCACCTATTCCAACATTTGTAATAATATTGAAATCAGCTGAAACCATTACCGGGATTATCGGATCGCAAGGATTAAATTCATTTGGAATTTGAATATTATTTGTCGTTATATCAACTTCTGCATCAGTAACTGAAACCTGCATGACATTTTGATTGCACGTGAGCGGAGCTTGCGGCGGATACGTTGTAGGCATACCTCCACAGTTCCAGCCCCAATACAGATCCATATCAAATTCCTCCTGGCATTCGTTGTAACTTGCGCATATTTCAATGGAATGAATAGCTGTGGCAGACACACCAATAGGTCCAAAATTAAAATAGCCATTTGCGTCTGGCAAGATGGGTAAGCCACCATTTATAGATGCAGTCCAGCCAGTCAAAAAAGAATAATTTACATCCGTGAGTGGAACCCCTATGTAAACATTTTCAGCTGTGTTTCCGGTATAATTTGTCGCCTGAAATTCCCAACATACCAGGTTTGTTGACGCAGTAATTGAAGAATTAACCGCTGTAATATTAAGTGTTGGTGCCGGAGTCAGAAGATACTGTCCATCTTGATGGAAGATGTATCCATTTGAACTATATGGGGTGCAGGAAGAAACATCAATAGGCCCACCACATGTGTTTGTAAAGTCAGCAACATTATGATTATTCTGTCCATCCAGATAAACGTAATATGCTGTTCCGGGAATACAAATGGTTGGATCAACTTTAAGTTCGATTCTGAAATTGATTTCAGTTATGTAATCTGAAAACCCAAGTGAGGCGCCGGGATTACAAACAGAACTTAACGAATTATCCTGAACGCAAGTAATCGTTGTTGGCAGATCCGACCAATCTATAATGAACGGACTGGACGAATACACAGCTGGATTTAAAGATGAAAGTACAGAAGTACAGGAAGTGGCACATGGCGGATATGGACAACCTGGAATTGCCGTTAGTGAATAATACCTGAAAACTGACCAGGCCTTTATATCATTAATAATATAACCTGGTGGTTTCACAAATTGCCATTGTGAAAACTGGAGCGAAGGAGTACGGATTTCATAAGGGAACAGATCGAACATATCGCTGCCACCATATACGAATGAATGCGTTGTTATACTTTGAGTACACGTGCCCGCACCTGCAAATCCACCAAAATATACTTGTTCAACGTGATTTAACGAGTAAAAATAATGTGTTCTTCCGAATGTTTCACACCAGAATAATACACTATCGGAATAATCCGGATCCGTATCAAAATCGGCAGCCGCATATGTATTATCCATTTGAGGAACATTAAAAAAAGCATTATGAGGCTGATATTGGCCGGATAACCACATCCTGCAGCTGATATCGCTTTCCAATGGATCAGGACCAGGAAGATGAGTAAAATTATTACATACAGTGAACCTACAGCTCAGACGATATCGTTGATTTTCTTTAAAAGTAAATGAGCTGTTGATCGCTTGTAATGCGGTCTTGGTAAAAGTGAAGAAAAATTGATCCGTAAATTCCTCAACCCAGTTTACCAGGCCAGATTCATCAACATGAAGTTCAAGCACTGTGGTTAAGGATGGATCGGCATTACAATCATCACAATTGATACAATTAGGTGTCCCACCCAAATCTTCATCAATATAAAAATCAAAACCCTCAAGGTGTAAACCCACTGTATTTTTATGAGGCATGGTTTTATCCAGTTGCAGCACCGTAATTTCATTTCCGGGAAATGATGCTTCCAGTTGAGCAAGCGTATATCCTCCGCTACCAAAATCACCTGGTGAAACATGCGCGATCATGCAGTCTTTGAGTTGATCGCCATGGTATGATTTCCGGACATCCAAATCATTGTATAAAGGATGTGTTGTAGTAAGCGGTTGATTTGTATTATCTGCTATGCGGTCATTGTTGCTATCGGCATATCCCAGGTTGGTCCTGAATAAGTCGTATTGATCTACGATAACACCCGGTGCAAGACATCCCGGACAATGAACACTGATATTGTTTGAAACACTTGATAATGGAAGCCAACAACAATCGGTGCATTGCGGAGGAGTTACTGAATCAATGACCTGGAAATCGGCTCCGCATAAATCGGAATTCATTAAGAGATGAAAAGCAACATCGTAATTTACAGTGCCCAATGGATTTCCGGGACAACAACTTATAAACTTAAAATTTAGCTTACCGTTCCGTAAATAATTGTGAATATCCGTTCTGTTTGAAATAGGATAATAAAAAAAATAACTATTCGAATCGCAATCATTATTATTGAATTCTTTATAGTATGCAATTGGTGCAAGCACTAATCCCGGGTCCATTACATTTACCAACTCCACATCCGTACTTAATTCATCGATGCGCAACCCTTTTTGGCTACTAATCCGAGCACGAAGAATTGCGGAAACGCTGGCATTAACTGTATTAATAGAACCTCCCAGGAGTTCATAATCAAAATAATTTCCAAATACTTCGAGTAATTTTAAATCAAGAAATGCTGGCTCTCCCCATGTTTGCCCTTGAGGTACACTCAGGTCTGTTACGTTTGGAGTATGCATCAATACCTGGCTAATATTATATGCACCATTGTAATAATTGGAGCTTATGGATCCGTTTGATGAAAATGCACCATTCGATGATGCATCATGAGTGAGCGCAGGCGTGCAAATATCATTGAATGTGCAATGGACTCTCCAAAAATTAAAATACTTCGGAGCATTTAGAAAGTCATCCCCATTTATGCAACATTTAGTAGTTTTGAAATTAACGATTATATGATCATCCGCATCGAAATTATTTATAACCAGTGTTATTGAATTCGGAGCATTCGCGTCACAATAAAAAAGTGCTGGATTGTTTGTTGTTGTCAGAGTAACCTGTGATGTACAGGAAGGGCACAAAACACCATTCTGGTAATATTCGTAGCTGAAATCATTCAAATCGATCGTTGTAAGTGCCGGAGCTGCGCCTTCGTAATTCAGTGTAAAATTTGTCAACGGAATATCGACATTGTTTGTATGTTCTATTTTATAGCTCCAATCCACATCATCACCAGTACAAGACTGATCCCAAAACGCAAAACCACCAGAAACAGTACCACCGTTGTTTAAAGGAAGTAATCTGGTGATAAATAAATTACCGATTGTAGTTCCGGTTCCCAGGTTGATATGAGATATGAGATTGACATCGCATTGGTCACATGCATTATTATTAAATCCGGTTTCGCTGCAACGCCAGCGGAATACTATTTCTACAGCAGGTGACGAAGTGCAGGGCATGCAACCAGTGATTGTAAATGGAACACGTAACAAGATGTCATTACCCTGATCAATAAATTCGTTGTTAACAGGATCCACCAGATTCCAGTTAATACCATTGTCGATTGAATATTCTACCTGATTGTTATCAACGGTGATAGCATTGGCACATGCCGAAGCATCAATTGCAATATCAAAATCCAGGTCAGCACCAGAGCCCTGATTGTTATAGGTAAATTCAGCGATATAAGTCTGACCATAAACCGGAGATGAAATTGTAAAATCCGGATCATGAGAAAGGAATGGGAAATCAATTCCACTATCCTGATGATAATTATTAGTTGTATTATCAACATTTGGAGTATATCCTGATGCAGTCCATACTTGCTTCAGATCGGCATTCTGAGCGCCCGAAATAAGATATTTTATCGAGCAATCTATATACGCATCAAATGTCACAGTGCAAGGAGACAGGGAAAGAGGCACCATTGAAAAAGTTAAAATATGATTCACCGGATCATAAGATGGGGATCCCATTACAGTGACATTTGATGACCCGGTAAAATTCATGGTAACCGGGTAATTTCCATTTGATCCTCCAGTTGAGCAGGGAATGGTACTAATCGGTGTTGAATTGATCAATATCGTCGCATCAACGGTAAAATCGATTTGGTTAAGGTTTGAATGTCCATCAAAAATTACCTCGTAACCGTTTTGCTTACATGCGCCAATGGGATCCATTGGCTGATACGTGATATTTAATGTTTGTCCATGGCTGTTGAAGCCAAGCAGAATAAGAAGAATCAGTATCCTGATGCTCTTAATTTGAAACAGCTTTTTCATGAAGATAAAATTTAATTGTAAAACATATAAAAGATTTAAAGCGAAAATTTTCGCCTCGTTATTCACAATTAGTAAATGCGTGCCTGTAACCTGGCTTTTATTCTGAAAGCACTACATCAAAACAAATCCACAACCCAAATGAGCAGGTAAATCCGGATGTTTTGTAGAGTAAACAAAATCTTCAAATGCTCACCTTGTGGTTTAGAGCTGAAGATTATTTACTTTTTTTTCAAGTAATACAATGCTAAACATAACTACAACAAAAGTCAAGTAAAAGTTATGAACCGGTTTTTTTTAGTGCTTTGTAAACTTGTTGAAAAGTGGAAGGTACGGATTACAGATTCTTTAATAACGCGGAATCGGATATACAGATTACAGATCGAGTTTCATGATATACGATCTGTAATCTGTATATCTGATTCCGCCGAAACCTGAATCTGTAATCCGTACCTCCTTTCGTATACATTTGCGCAAACTACTGCACTATATATGTCTGAAGCCAATCCGAATTCCCGTCTTGAAGCATTTTGCGATGGTGTATTTGCCATCGCACTTACTTTGCTGATTATTGAAATCAGGATTCCACACGATATTGAAATAAACAGCGTCAACGGATTCTGGCTTGCACTAATTCACATTTCGCCATCACTGGTTGCATTTGCATTAAGTTTCACCATCATATTCATCACCTGGGTGAACCATCATGCCATCCTTAAATTAACAAACAAAACTGCTCCGGCATTTATTTATGCGAACGGCTTACTGTTGCTAACGGTAGTATTTTTACCCTTTCCCACAACTTTACTTGGTGAATATACATTAACCGAATTTGCCGCTCCCGCCGTTATGCTTTATAATAGCACCCTGGTGTTGCAGGCGTTGGGATGGATATTATTAGGCAGAACTGTACTCAGATTTAAACTATATAAAAATGACGAAGCCGCAGCCACAATGCGACAGAATACAAAATTTGGTGTATTTGCATTTATGATTTACAGCCTGTTTGTAATTGCTGCAATCTGGATCCCAATAGCAATTGCTATCATCACCATATTAACATGGATTTTTTGGCTTATTCTCGGAATCAAAATGAAACACTATTGATCTCTTTAAAATACCAGAAACAAATTAAGGTTTCCTTACCTGAAACAATTCATAAATTTCCGAATTGCTGACAAGATCATAACTATTCATTATAGTTTTTCGTAATTCCCGGTGACATGAATCCGTTGATGCATCCTGGTTACCCAATACAAAAATATAATCGATTTTCATAGCAACGTGACTGGAATCAAAAACCCAGTATGCACACGGAATATCGTAACAGCTGGTTTTACCGATAAGTGTATTCGGAATTTTTACCATGTTCCATCGTATTGGGAAAAAATCAACACCGGATTCATAATTCTCAAGCACAACGACCGGTTTTTCTGCAGCGAGGTAATTTGAAAAATGCCCGGCAAACCAATGATCATAATTTAAAGGAAACACCGTTGTATTGGGGCGAATAATTTCACCTGCATCATAGCACGATTCCGCCATTTCTGCAAGCGGAGTTATTGACTCATGAAATTTAACGTGGAGTGGAATTGTAATACAAAGCGCTGCAACCGGAAATAACATTCCGGCCTGTTTCGGATATTCCAATGCAGAAACCCATACTGCTCCAAATATAAAAACTAACAAACCCAGTCTCGACGAAATATAAGATGTCCATTTAAGTGAATCCGGAAACAAAAAATACATTATCAGCAATATAATCATTATCCAGAACCAAACATTACGAATTGTTCCGGATAAAAGATAACTTCCTCCCCGCTTAATAGTTCCCAGTAGCAATGATAAACATGCCGGTATCGCCAGCAACCAAAATAACAACCTGGTATTTTGACCTTCCTCTTCTCCGAAAACCATAAAAGGTGCTCCTTTTAATAATCCATTCCAAAGTTCAGATGTTTTAAGGTATCCTATTTCATCCGGACTGGGTCGTGAAAGAAAGTACCATGCAAAAAGTATCAACGTGGGAAGGCATATCAAAAATAGCAAACCCGTTTTTTTCAGACTTTTATTCCACCAATTTTTGCCGGTTTGCTTTAAATTATCCGAAATTCCTTCTTCAACTATAAGGATCCCCATAAAAAAACACAGCAAGGCATAAATCATGATGTGCGAAAAATAAACAAGCGTTATCAGGCAGCACATAATTATAAGTTTTCGCCACTGTAAATTAACTGCGGCATAACGGTGCCAGTATCCAATAGTAATAAGCATCAGAACCAGGGCAATGTAAAAGTTATAAAATCCCATGAAAAAGGCGAACGAATAGCTGAATGGAAATGCCAGGAAGCTCAGGTAACGGTTCTGTGGATTAATTGCTGTTACCAGGTAACGGAAAGCTACCGGCAGCCCTGTAATGATAAGGATCATAACTGCCTTTTCCGCAATCCAGGCCGGCAAGAAAAGGGTCAACAACATTAAAAGCATATGTCCTGTCCAGTTAGGAACCGGTTCATTGTTAAGGATGAAAAATTGTTGTAAAAAATCATTTCCTGTTAAGAGGTTCCTGATCAGCGTGGTATTATAAAGATGCGCTGCACCGTCGAGGGTCGGAAATATTTTAACCATAAAAAGCGGAAGCAGGTTACATACTGTAAATAGCCCGAAAAGTATTTTCTCCGTTCGTTCGTTCTTATTTCTGAATACAGGAATTTGTAACATATTACTTACTGGTTTTCTTATTCGCCCCTTGGTACCGAAGCCGATCCTGCTGATTTCAATCTGCCCTTTAGCAACAGCGCCAGGGTTTGCATTGCGATCAGTATCATAAATGGCTCAGCATAATATCGCCACCGGTGGCCGACAAAAAACACCAGCGACAAAACTACAGATCCTGCAATAGGTGCCAGTGATAGCCATTGCAACGCGGATAGCTTCCCTGATTTTAACATTATGAAAAGACCTGCAATAAATAAAATATGAGTCAATACATTTAGCGGGTTCATAAAGCCCGATGTTACGAGTACGGGGTAATTGTTAGGTGTAAAATAAATCAGGATCTTTCGTACAATGAGCTTTAGTTCTCCAACCGGATTATTGCTGATCCATTCCAGGGCAAGTTTTTTCCTGGCCTGGCTTTCCTGCAACTCGTTTAATGTATCGATCCCGGCTATTTGCGTATGTGCATAGCGGTATATCGAACTGGTGCTGTCACGCCAGTTATTTACCCAGCTTCCTTTCGCTGCAGGATTATGGCCCTGCAACAATTCAAATCCTGTTTGTGTTCCGAGCACATATTCACCCCAAAGTTTCCTGTTCTTTTCCAGGAGTGGAACATGACTTATTGTCAATAGCACCAAAGTCAGCAATGGTATTAAAAGCAACCTGGTTTTTTTTGAATGGAACGCTAACAAAACAAATGTGCCCATAACGAAAGCATAAATTACCAGCACCTGGGGTCTGAAAAGACAACTGATCACAATTCCGGCCGGGATCAGAATATAATCCACCTTTTTGAATCCGGCTTTTAACCCGACATATAATTTGTAAATGATAATAACTGAAAGAGGAACTACAAAATTTTCATAAAAGAATAATGTACCGATATAAAAAACTATTGATGGATACAGGCTGTAAGCCAATGCTGCATAAAAAGCTTGATGATCCATACCACCGACTGATTTGGCAAGCAAATAAAAATAATACACGGATATGCCATAAAGAACTGCGAACAGTAATGTAAATACTACAACCCAGGCTTCCTTTGGAATGTTATTCCGGATTAAAAATTCATACATATATACCGGAAACGATCCATGAAAAGCTGTTACGGCATAATCTGCTTTATCAGGGAACAACCATACATATCCCTTACCCGCCTGGTTATTAGCAGCGATTTCGTAATTCTGTTCCTCATCCGGATTCATTTTCAAATCCTCTAAAACAAAAAGCAGCAGCAGGAGTCGAAGAACAATTGCCAGGATTATAAGGATTTTTAATTTTCCAGGCATGTGAATCTAAACTGTATCGGATTTTGTTGAAGAACCGGGGTTAACCCAACTGTACAGAAAATACACCGTCGTGAGTGCATCACCCGGAGTACAAGTTGTTGCATTGCGAAAGTATAGTAAAGACAAATCTGCCGGCTTCAACATAATTGTATAAAAGTGCAATTATACAATTATCCGGTTGATCGGGAAAATTACTGCCGGGAATTCAGCTCGTTACTCCCGCAAAGGCATTAAGTTCATCAATGGTGCGGAAAACCGGCTTCCCCTTCGACAAAATAAGATCACGTTCACGGTTGGCGCCAGGGCTATCGCCTAACATCAAAAGTGCATCACAGGCAATGATCACTGCCAGTGATATATCCATTATACCCTTATAAACATTGGGCACATTTGCTTTTTCGAGAACGGGCAAAGCAGCATTGATTCCGATAACCGGAATATGACCCATTTCAAGAAGTCTTGCTGCTACTTTATTCATTGCATCAAGATTTAGCTGTCGTTGTTCAACAGTAGGGGCCGAATATGGCCCGGCAACTCCAATAATCATTTCAGTAAGGTGTTAAAAGTTGGTTTACTAAATTCTTCAAAAATTTAACTGGTTGTCAGTTTTCAGGTAAATAAATATCAAACGTTGCACCTTTATTCCGCTCCCCGTTTGCCATGATCAGGCCGTTATGGTTTTCAACGATTTTTTTAACAATCGCCAGCCCGATACCGGTACCGGCATATTCTTCCCGGCTGTGCAGCCTCTGAAATACTTCGAAAATTCTTTCATTGAAATTGGGGTCAAAGCCAATACCATTATCCCGGAACGTGATAT